>CAZFDW010000274.1:0-9083 GCA_964517865.1 uncultured Chitinophaga sp. | reverse complement strand
AAGAAACACAGCGCCTGCCGAGCAATCCCGGCAGGAGCCAGACACGCCAGTGGCGATCTAGACACGCCATTGGCGATCTCTAAGCTGCGGAAGTCGTCCAGACGACACGTCAGAACCCGTTTTGCATTCGCGCAGCGGTTGGCATCGACCAACGAGTTGAAACATTGGACTTTCGTGATCGGTGATCGGGGCTTTACCATTCACGATCGTCATAAGCCGGCCACGGTCCGACAAACGATTCAAGGCGACTGATCAGGAAACAGGAACCACGGCCATGTGCGGCTGGTGATCGTCGTCCGGTTTTGATCTGTCAGGCTCCGCAACTCCTGCAGTTGAGGTTCAAATTCCTGCGACACTTCGACCTTGATTTCGTCGATAATTCTCTGAATTTGACGACCGATAGTTTCGGCCGATTCACCGGATTGCCGGGCTGACTTCATCTGTGTCACAGCAGTTTCCTTTTCACGCAGCAGGGACGTCAGGCTTTCCTCCAGCGCAGCAGGAAACACATTTGTGCCCAGCAATCGCTGTGGGTTGTACTGCATGTCCCGGAGCTGTGACTCGACGTGCTGCAACTGCAGCAGCTTTTGCCGCTCGTCGCCAAACAGAAACCGCGAGGCACTCGCCACAGCGAATGGTGAGGGTTCCACAGACCACCAGTTTCGGATCAGGGCGTCCGTGCATCGATCGTATTGTCCGCCACCTGTCCCGTGGACAAACAGATCGCTGAACAGTAATCGCAGCGTTGCCGTGATCAGTGCTCCGCGCGGCACAAGCTGTTGACCGGCAAACAGCAGCGAAGTGAGTGCTTCGGTCACGTTTCCCTTCTGAAGTGTCAGCAGCCGCTCGCGATTGCAGACCAGCGTCATTCCGTCCAGCTCGCGGCGAACCTGCAGTACGTGTCTGGATCCTGCTGTATGATCGACGACCCAGAAAGGCAGCTCGCACCAGTCGTCTTCAAGCGTCAGGTTCGGAAACGGATTGGCTTCGTTGCGAATGCGATGCTCGGTGCGAAACGTCGTCAGCGTCTGGTTGTAGGATTGAGCGAATTCAAACGGCCGCTCCAGGAGCGGTGCCGTGAAGCGAATGAACTCAGGAAAACTGCAGATCGCTGACAGCGGCAGTTCCAGCATCCTGCCACCAATGTCAGCATTCCAGCGTGTGATCAGATTGGCTTCCATCGCAGAAAAGCCATTTGGCGATATGTCAGCAAGTTCTGCATACGGCCCCGCGAACTCCTGAAAAGCCTTCGCGACGGATTCTTTCCCGCATGCCCGCAAGTCGTTTTCTACGACGCTCAATGCGGGAGACAGTACATCGCGTGCTTTCAACCGGCTTCCGGAAAAAAGCCCGTGGCTCCGCGCCAGAGACATCGACTGCGACAGGAATTTCGGTATGCCGTCGCCTGACTTCAACTGCGAGCTCCCCCGCGACGTATCGACTGTCGGATACTGGAATGCTCCGGCGTCGCCTTCGTCGGTATCGATCACAACGGCCATCGCGATCAAGCCGTGCTGTACCGCAAATGCTTCAGTGGTCTGATACTTGAAGGTCAATCCGGAATGAAATATGACCGGTTGATGTCCGGTCATGACAATCGGCGTGATGGACGGATCACCAGTCAGCAGCGGTCGATCACCTGACATCAATCCCACGCATCGGGCAACGTCGGAGAGTCGCAGCACAAATTGCTCAGCAGAGTTCACGAGGCGTGTGCGAGCCTGCTGCCGCAGTTCGCGCAGCGCGATGTGCGACATCTCAGAAAGGCCAGTGGGCCATTCTGAGACAGGTGGTTCCAAAATAATGGATTCAATTGGCAACGGGTGAATACTTTCCATGGAACTGAATGACACGCAGCCTCGATCCGGATAATCTACGCCACGACCGGCCATCACAGAAGTCTTGCCTGCAAAACGGGCCACAACTTCGGTGACGACCGTCAACTGTGGGAACCCGGACTGAATTGTCACCTCATCGTCACCTCGTGGAGACTCAACTTTGGCTCAAACTCGCCAGGAAATCCTGCAGCGAATTCACAGGAAAATCGCCGATGGCCTGCCGATCATAGGCGGCGGTGCCGGCACTGGCATCAGCGCGAAATGCGAAGAAGCCGGGGGAATCGATCTGATTGTGATTTACAATTCTGGACGCTTCCGGATGGCTGGCCGAGGCTCCATGTCTGGACTCATGCCATACGGAAACGCCAACCAGATCGTGCGTGAAATGGCGAATGAAGTGCTGACGGCGGTCAAACATACGCCCGTTCTGGCCGGTGTGTGCGGCACAGACCCGTTCATGCTTCGCGATCATTTTCTGCGAGAACTCAAGGACATCGGCTTCGCCGGGATTCAGAATTTCCCGACTGTCGGCCTGATTGATGGCGTCTTCCGCGCGAATCTGGAAGAGACGGGAATGGGGTTTCAGCACGAGATTGATCTCATCGCCGCCGCCCATCAACTGGACTTGCTGACGACGCCGTATGCTTTTGATCCCGATCAGGCCGCCGCTTTGACACAGGCCGGAGCGGACATCATCGTCGCCCACATGGGACTGACTACGAGCGGCACCATCGGGGCAACAACTGCGTTGACTCTGGAAGAATCCGTTTCGAAGGTCGCTGAAATCACGGCCGCCGCCCGATCCGTTCGCAAAGATGTCATCGTCCTGTGCCACGGAGGCCCGATCGCCATGCCGGAAGACGCGCAGTTCATGATCGATCGTGTCCCCGAGATCAATGGGTTCTACGGAGCCAGTTCGATGGAACGCCTTCCCACAGAAATCGCCCTCACCGCACAAGTCCGTAACTTCACGGCTATCCGGAGATCCAGGTAACTTGACTCTCCGAGTCGAGAAGTTCGCCGCATATATGGCCTCCCCCAATTTCAAATATGAATCGACATCATGGAAATCCACCGCCGCCTGCCCGAACGCCGTCCATATCCCGCGCCGCGAAAAAACGTGTTGCTGCTCAGTTGCATGGATCTGCGACTCATCGACGACATCTGCGAATTCATGGACGGCGACAATCTGGAGAACCGCTACGATCAACTTGTGTTCGCAGGTGCTTCGCTGGGCGTGATGCAGCCGCGACATACCGCATGGCGGGACGTCTTCTTTCAGCACCTTGATATTGCCGTGCAACTGCACGACATTCGCGACGTGTACATCATGGAGCATCGCAACTGCGGAGCCTACACACATTTCCTTGGCCCGGACTTTGAATACCCGGATTCCGCTAAAGGCCAGATGGCCGAAGAAGAAGAACACCGCAAACACGCCCAGAGCCTGCGTGATGCCATCTTCCAGCACTGCGACGACCGACGCGATTCCGGTGGAGACCCGGAACTCTGGAACATCAATGTCCGCTGCTTCCTGATGGACCTCCGTGGTTCCGTCAGAATGCTGATTACTGAAGGCGAAAACTACGACTTCTAATCACGTATTGCGTCGTTGTCCTGGTAGAAATTGCAATTTCTGTCTCAAAATGCGTAACGGACTGTGAGGTTTTTACGCATTGAAACGTCAGATCTTGTAGTTTTGGCAGTCGGAACGAACCTGGCCATTTCCGCCTGTGTCACTATAACACCAATGAAAACGCTGACTTACGATAAATTGTGGACTCATGCCAATAATTGGCGCGACAGTTGCGAATGACCAGAGATCAGTTCGACAACAATCAGGTTTCTAACCTGTCTCAAAAAGGGAGCGAGTACCATGCGAATTCAAATGACCCCAAAGACTGTTCGACGACTCCTGTCCGCTGACGGATATCTGGATCTGGGCATGCCAGAACGAGCCATCGAAGAACTCGACAAAATCGCCGACGCAGGTCCGCTCGAAGGTCCAACCAAGCTCATGCATGGGATTGCTCTCAAACAAGTTGGGAATTTCACCGACGCAATCACACATCTGGAAACGGCAGCTCGCATCATGCCGACACCAATTCGACGCTTCGCATGGCGGGAACTGGTGGATGCTTACCGAGCCGTCGGCAGCATGAAATTGGCGGAAATGGCTGAGGAACTGGGAGGTTCCGGAGAATTTCAGCTGAAGATCGCACTGCCGTTTGCTGACATGACGCTCGATATCCCCTCACACCCCAAAACTGCCTGATCTCGCCATATTGTGCGAATTGAGCATTCAAGTACTGCTTCCTGGGCTCCGTCGATAGATTCGGCGGGGCCTTTTTTCGTCCCTGGAGCCTTTAACGGTCTTTCCGTGATTGGAGGAAAACCGATACTGTCCGCAGCGTGTAACAATCCGCCAGCCATTCAGGGCTGCGCGCCGGACAGGATGTTTTTGGCGTTCGGGATTGTTGCCAGGGAATGGAGTCCTGCGCATCATGGCACGATATTGGATCGTCTTTAGCTTAATATGTTCGATCGCCACGTTCACCGGCGTCGCGGGTTGTCGAAACCGCCAGAAGGCGCATGTGTTGAGTCAGAGCGACAAGGACATGGTTGGCAGCCACACGGCCGGTGCCGAAACATGGAAGCCGCTGATTGACGAATCCGTTTGTCGTCTGCTGGCCAAGTCATCCAGCACTGTGCATCAGGCGTCCCACTCGACTGTCAATGGTGAGGGCGGTGCGGTGCGATCGGTCTGCTTTGTCGGAGTGGAGAATCGCAGCAGCGAAGAGATTGGTGACTTCAAGGAACAGATCTATGAACACATTGATTCGCTGATTTCGCAGGATCCACAATTCAGGATGATTAGTCGTCGGTATGTCGAAGCCGCGATGTCGGAATGCCGCTGTCGTCCGGAGACCCTCGTCCTTCCGGCACAACAGCGTGAGTTGCAGCTTGCACTTGAACGCTCAGAACAACCATTTGACTATCTGCTGTTTGCCAGCATCACGTCCGGTACGACAAACAGTAACGGCGACTATCAGCGAGACTACCTGCTCACTCTGGAATTACTCGATATCCACACGGGTGATTCACAAAAAGATTCCGCGATGCTGCGCAAGGGCTATCACAAGGGATTGTTTGGCAAGCTGAAGCACTACAACGATTGAGATGCCTTATTCGTGGCTGCGAATTTCCCATGACGCACACTCACCGCCATCCTTCGCAGTTGACTTGGTGTCTCAGGCGCTCTGCCCGATGCGCGAGAGCATGCGCGAGAGCATGTGTTGTGTGGCTGAGCGTCGTTTGTCTTTGCAGCGGCTGCCATAATTGGCAGAAATCGCATGAAGCCGCTGTGGCGCAGTTCGGTCGGGGCGACATCGAGCGATCCCGCGCGGCATTGGCGGAATCGCAGGGGAAACTTCGCTCCGAAAAGAAAGTGCTGGAACTGGACGCGGGGGTTCTGGATCTTGCATCGGGCAATGTGACTCAGGCGGAAGCACGCTTTCGAACACTGCGCCGCGAATTGGAGCATCTGGAACAAAAAGATGTCACCGAACAGGCAACATCGATGATGACCGACGCTCGGGCGGTAGCGTATTCCGGACGCGACTTTGAACGCCGCATGATTTTGAACATGGCGTTGCTGACCAGCCTGCTGGGGGACGGTCAGGATGCGTTTGCATATTCGCTGCAGGCCACAGAGGCCGCCGACAACCGCCGTACAATTCTTGCGAACGCCGCCGCAAAGGCGTCTGCATCGAATCCAGTTGCCGAAGCCGCTCCGACGCCGGATGCCGTCAACGTGATCACACCAGCCAGTTACGACGCTCAACGACCTGCGGTCAACTTTGTCGTTTCACCGCTCGACCAGCCACTGGCTCTGAGTTCCTACCTGTCAACGGCGGTGCAGTCCGAACAACCGACGCGCCACGCTGAAACGGAACAGGCGCTGAACGACATAGGGTTCTGGAATCCTGCTTTTCACCGGCACGATCAGACCGCAGCGACCGGTGAATTCGGATCGCGATGTCAGTCGGGCAATGGTACGCTGCATGTGATCACGCTCATCGGCAAAGCGCCGCGCTGGGTTTCGGAATCGGCCGAACCCACAACCGTCGCGTTGCTGATCGCAGATCGTATTATCAGCGCGACAGGAAAGCACACGCTGCCGCCGACGATCGCGTGCGTCAAAATCGCACGCCCGGAACCATGTGGACACACAATCCCGACCGGCACTGTCCAGTGTCTCGTCGGGCCTTTCGGCGCGCCAGCGACAACGTCGGCCCCTATGACATTTTCAACAGTTGTCGATCTGAACGAAGCCGCCCGCGCTTCGTATGAAGCACATCGAGACGAAGAGATCGCTCACGCGATCACGCGCCGTGTCCTCAAAAAAGGCGCGGTGTATGTGCTGAAGGAAGCTCAGAACATTCATCGAAATTCGTTTGTCGATCTGGGAATCAACGTGGCCGGAATCGCATGGGAAGCGATGGAAAAAGCCGACACCCGTTCCTGGCGCCTGCTTCCCGCTCGGATCGATATCGCACGCACGGAACTACCGGCCGGACGCTGGTCGACAACTCTGCGACTTTCACAATACGGTTCATCGCGAGCGTCACAATCGATCCCCGTGCAGATCGAAAACGGTCGAAATACATACGTTGTCTGCTTGATCCCGGAACAGGATTTCACCGGTCATATTCTCGTCGGCGGTGCTGACAACGCGACAATTCCCGTTATGCCGTAGCCCGTGGAAGGTTACCGACGAGATGTTTCGCGATCTGATTACCGCAGCCCGCGTGTTATTTCGCAGAAAAACGTTCATTTCGGTCAGTCAGGGAATGGACGCGGATCAGACACTGCCTAAAACGCGGCAGTGATTATGGTGAGTGTAGTGTCTCCAGGGTTCGCCCGTTCAGCCTGTGCCGCTCACAGCATAATTACACAGGTTAGAGAGAGATTCGATGAGCCATTTCTTTTCACCAAAAGAGGTTGCCGCTGCAATGGGTGTCAGTGAATCTTCACTGAAGCGTTGGGTGGATAAAGGCTTGATTCAGGCAGAAAAGACGGGAGGAGGTCATCGTCGTCTCCAGTTGGATTCTGTTCTGCATTACGCACGCGAAGCCGGAAAATCGATCTCACGGCCGGAACTGATCGGTTTGCCGCCCGGAATGGGATCGACGTCGCCGAGTATCGACGGAGCCAACAATGAATTCCAACAGGCACTGGCTGCAGGTGACGAACTCACCGCTCGTCGCATTGTCCTGGACATGTACATGAACAACACATCGGTCGCCACAATCAGCGACACGGTGATCGCACCTGCGTTTCAAAAAATCGGCGACCTGTGGCATTGTGGGAGTATGGAGGTCTACGAAGAACGCCGCGCCTGTGAAACATGCAGCCGAGTCATCCATGAACTTCGTCGCGCGGTGGGAACCGGAAGAATTGACGGGCCGATTGCGATGGGTGGCACGCTGGATGGCGACCCCTATACGCTGGCTGCCTGTATGTCAGAACTTGTGCTCCGCGATTGTGGCTGGCGCGCCAACTCATTGGGAAACATGCTGCCTTTTGAAACCCTTCGCCGAGCCCTGGAACGTGATCGACCTCGTCTGATGTGGCTCAGTGTGACATCCATTCGCGATGTCGATCGATTCGTTGCAAGTTTTAATGTCTTGTTTGATACTGCAACATCTTTCGGTTCGGCGCTCGCCGTCGGCGGTCAGGCGTTGACGGCTGAGATTCGACGCCTCCTCCGCTACACCACGTACTGTGATAATTTTCGACATCTGGAAGCCTTTGCCACGACATTGAATCCCCGGAACTGAAGCGCTCGACATGATCAACTCACCTGCAGCTCAATACGACGCGATTCTGTGCCTGTCATTCGGCGGCCCGGAAAAACGGGAAGACGTTATTCCGTTTCTGGAAAACGTCCTTCGCGGCAAACCAGTGCCGCGCGAACGGCTGCTGGAAGTCGCTGAGCACTATTATCATTTTGGCGGCATCAGTCCGATCAATGAACAGTGCCGCCTTCTGATCGCAGAGCTCCGGCAGGAGCTGGATGCTCACGATATTCGCTTGCCGATCTACTGGGGTAATCGAAACTGGACGCCGTATCTCAACGACACACTGATTCAGATGAAACGCGACGGCGTCCAGCGGGCATTGACCTACGTCACATCCGGTTTCAGTTGCTATTCGGGATGCCGTCAGTACCGCGAAAACATTGCCGCCGCACTCGAACAGCCTGACGCTGCCGGTTTGCAGATCGATAAGCTGCGAGTGTTCTACAATCATCCGGACTTCATTGCCGTCCTGGCTGAACAGGTTGGAATGGCACTGGCGGGATTTCCACAGGAGACGCGCGACGCGGTACATGTTGCGTTTACGGCGCATAGTATCCCGTTGAGCATGTCCACGACGTCAGACTACGAAAAACAGCTTCGTGAATCATGCCGACTCGTCGCCGCAGAGCTTGAGCTGCCGGAATCCCGCTGGAAACTTGTTTATCAGAGTCGCAGCGGTCGCCCACAGGATCCGTGGCTGGAACCGGACATTCTTGATCATCTGCGGGAGGCAAAATCGACTGGTATCGACAAGGTCGTCATTTCGCCGATCGGATTCCTGTCGGATCACATGGAAGTGCTCTACGACCTTGACGATGAAGCTCGGCGGTTTTGTGAGGAACACGCAATTCATATGGTTCGAGCGGGCACGCCAGGAAGTCATCCGCGTTTTGTCAGCATGATTCGAAAACTCATTCAGGAACGTCTCCTTGGAGCCCGCAGAGAATGTGTGGGCCATTTTCCCGCCAATCACGACGTCTGCCCGACCGATTGCTGCCCAGCCCAGACTCGAATGCGTTGAGAACTCGAGGACATTTTTCGCCTCGTCGCTTCTGTCCAACCTCAGGTTGGCACTTGCACACAGCGCAGCTCGACCACTCTCGACACAACGAGGCCACGGAGATTTTTTCAGGGGGTCTCAACGCTTTGACTTAGCGCGGAAGAAAGTGCGAAGCAGTTTATCGGAACACTTTTCCGGATTGCTCAGAAACTCGTCCCTCGGAGAGCTTTTGTCATCGCAGTGGACCCCCACCGTCCATCTGAAACAAAAGTCACGATGTGGCGAAACTCATGGCCGGAAAATAACATCGGTTACCGAGGTCCGGCCCCGCCGCCTGGCAGCGGTCCGCATCGCTATGTCTTCAGGGTGTATGCACTGGAC
>CAZFDW010000273.1:0-9103 GCA_964517865.1 uncultured Chitinophaga sp. | reverse complement strand
CTGGCGGAATTCGCTGGGAATTCAATCCACTTGTGAAGCGGAGAGACAGGGATTCTCTGACGGCCTACATGCCACTTTTTGCCGTGTGCAGCAACGACTTGTCGTGAAACGCTTTACAACGATGTCACGACGCCACGCGATTGTACCACTTCCGATTTCGTGAACAAGTACGCGCTACAAAAATGCTACAAAACTTATCGGAATAACATTCCATCAATTTCACAGGTTGGCCCTGAAATGCAACTATTCACGGCCTGCTCCGCTTCAGGCGGCGACGGGAAGCTTTGGGTATCGTTATCGAGTGATTGCCTTGCGAGATCTGCACAAAAATGTGGGTCCGAAGGAGATTCCCGCAGACTATAAAGGGGCGATCGAATCGCAATGAAAATCCAACGGAGCTGAGCCCCATCCGTTGTCGGGTTGTCGTCATCGTTGAACTTTACCGCTTCGTGGTGAGGTGGTTTCAGACATGAAGACAACTCTTAAAGCCTGACCAAATAAACGGCGAGGAAGCGGTTGAACCAAGGCCAAAGCACAATTAGTCCCTTTCGCACCATGGACTTGCAGCAGGACCTGATAATTCCAACCCCACATTCTGCGTTTCATGACGAGACTTTCCTTGCCAAGATGGTCAGCGTCCAAGGAACCCATTCAGCTCGACCACCTTCAGTTGCCAGCGCTGTCCGCAGGGCGGAGGTCAGCGGCAGCGTTTTTGTCACGGCGTTTTAGGCGATCATCGCGGTCGATTTCACGGTCGACAATTGTGTCGGCATGAAGCATCAAACAGCGACAGCAACGCGGCCGGTTTGACCTAAATTTCTCCCCAATCTGTGTCATTATTACATGAAGGGAAACACTAGCTATTGAAGAGCTGGTCGGTCCCAAATTTTAGCTCCGCTCTCTGATCATCTGCACTCCAGATGCCTGAGGGACGGAGCTTTTTTCATGCCTTCGCAAAGTGCGAGGGCGGTCGTGACCTTTCACGACTGCCCCTGCACCGGGGCGGTCTTTACGCGAAGGAGAACGTGATGAATCGATCGTTACTCAATCGATCACCAACTGAGCTGATCGCTCTGGCAACAGGACGGCGAGGAGCTGCAGCGTATGCAGACGCTCATCGGCTGGTTGAAAAACTGGGCCTCAGGAAGCTAGCAGATGCCGGTTCGGCTGAGATTCAGGAGATCTGCAAGAGCATGACCAGCGATGCCGTTCAGCGTCTGTTGGCTGGAGTCGAGATCGGTTTGCGTATTGCGGAACTGAAAACGGAATATGAATCCAGTCCTCGAATCACCAGTCCTGCCACCGCTATCCAGTTCTGTCGTCAGCAGTTTGGACGATTGGCTCGTGAGAGCAAGCAGGAAGAATTCTGGATGATCACGCTGAATACCAAAAATCAGCCGATCGACTGCCACCAGATCACTGTCGGTACTTTGAGAAACAGTTTGGTGCATCCACGAGAAGTCTTCCGGCCTGCCATTCGGGATGCTGCCAATTGCATTCTTGTCGTTCACAACCATCCCAGCGGTGATCCGACACCCAGCGACCAGGACATCAGCGTCACCGAGCGGCTGGAGCAATCCGCAGAGATCATTGGCATTCCTCTCATCGATCACATCATCGTGGCGGGTGAAAGGGCCATCAGCATTCAGGAATGGCGGTCAGGGAATCGCTGGTAGTTATTGAATCCTGTTCTGCCCCACAGTGGGGCGGTTTCACACCTTGTGCGACCGCTCCGAATCCGGGGTGGTCGCTTTGCTACTTAAGGAGAAAGCAAAGCTCATGACCCAACACGAACTCAACCGTCAGATCTCAAAACAGACGGGCGAGTCCATTACCGATATCGCTCGTCGCGGGTTCACGATTCTGAAGGAACTGCCCGACGACAACGAAGACGAACCACAGCAACGAAAGCCCTCAACGACTTCAACGTGACCGTAATTGTTTATATCTCGATATCTAAACTTAACTCAAGGAGACAGTATGCCCATCAAACTGAACATTGGATTGAGCCGCAAAGTCGGCGAGACCAACTATGGTTCCCGTGGAGCCAGTATCAATCTGGAAGTGGAACTCGATAACGGGGTGCTGAACAATCCCGGTCAGCTGCGTGAACGGGTTCATGATTTGTATGTGCTCGCCCGCCAGAGCGTTGATGAAGAACTCCAGCGACCTGCGGATGCTGGTCCGAACGAGCCTTCTCACGAAAACGGCAACGGTCATGCACGTACCAATGGCCATTCGAATGGTAACGGCCATGCAAATGGTCATGCCGCCAACAGCAACGGAAATGCCTCGAATGGCAACGGCCATAGCAACGGCCACAGCAACGGTCAGCACAACCGTGTCGAAGTAGCTGGGGCAACTCAGAGTCAGATCCGAGCCATCTTTGCCATCACCAAACGGCAGGGACTTGATCCACACCAGGTGATCAATGATCGCTTCCGGGTTCACAAGATGGAAGAGCTCACCATCCGTGAAGCCAGTTCGCTCATTGACGAATTGAAGAATGGTGCGGAGGCGAGGTCATGATCACAGCGACCGAACCAAAGATTCGCGATTATCTGTCGTACAGTGCTGTCCGCACGTTTCAGAGCTGCCCGTTGAAGTATCGTTTCCGGTACGTGGACGGGTTGGCTGAAGACTGTGTGTCGTCCAGCCTGATCTTTGGCAGTGCGATTCATTCGGCAGTGGAGTTTTACTTCCGGCAGCAACTGAGTGGTGAATCTGCTCCAGGCCTCGACACGCTGCTGGATGTGTATCAGGACAGTTGGAAGGAACGGTCCCAAGACAACATCGAGTTCGGCAAATCGGAAACCGCCGATTCGTTGCACGAAATGTCGGCTCGGATGCTGCAAAAATTCCTGAACAGTGACCTGATTCAACCGGAAGGCCGGATCATCGGCATTGAAGAAGAATTCCGGGGTGTGCTGATCCCTGGACTTCCTGACTTGCTCGGCTATGTCGATCTGCTGCTGGAAACTGACGACGCGGTGATTGTCCGAGATTTCAAGACATCCCGATCGGCATGGGACCAGCAGCAGGCCGAGGAGCAGTCGGATCAGCTCTTGCTGTACGCCGATCTGGTCCGCAAAGTCATGCCGGGTAAACAATTGCGGCTGCAGTTTGCTGTGCTGACAAAGAGTCGCGATCCAAAAATCCAGTTGCTCGAAACACAATTCGACGAAGGCAAGCTGGATCGTACGAAGCGAATCTTTCAAACCGTCTGGTCGGCCATTCAGTCCGGCCATTTTTACCCGTCCCCCTCACCCATGCAGTGCCCGTCGTGCGGTTATCGCACGCAGTGCGAAGCATGGCGAGGAAACACAGATTCCGGTCAGTAAGCCTGACCTTTCTGACGTTCAAAAAGCCCGCCGTCTTCCTTCGGGGGGATGGCGGGCTCTTTTGTTGTTTCTCGGGGCCGATGGTCGGTCCTGAGTTTTCTTCTCACGACTCACCCTACCTGATTGGAGACCCCTCATGACGTTCGCTGTTGTTGCGGCCAGCAGTGTGCTGGCCGTGTTGCTTGCTCTCGGCTGGGCCAAAGAGTTCCGGCTGAGACGAGCATTACAAAACCTGATGACCCGAATCTTAACCCATTGGAGAAATGCCCATGAAGAAAAGAACAAGTCCACAACACATCGCGATGTTCGTGGCACTGCTCGTGATGACCGCAGGATGCGGTGATGCCCCTGACTTCCGTGATCAGCGACTGGCGGAGTTCGCCCAGCAAACGATGATTGAGCAGCGCATCCAGAATGAGCGGATGGCCGACCAGTCCGGAGCTGTGGTCCGGGAAAGCAGCCAACTCGTGGAAGCTGCGAAAGAACTGGTCGAACACGACGCTCAGACTCGTCGGGAAATGATCGCCGCCCAAAGTGAACTGACCTCACAGCTCAATCAGCAGCAGGCAGTTGTGTATGCAGGCCGTGATCAGCTCGAACAGGAACGGCAGCAGATTGCCGAGAAACGCCATCGGGATCCAATTATTGCCATGGCCATCGAGAACACAGGTTTGGCGATCGCCTGCCTGTTGCCGCTAGTGATCTGCTTTTTCGTGATCCGGCAGATGCAGACTCAAGAACCAGATCACGCTGCCGTTGCGGAATTGCTCATTCAGGAGTTTTCCAGCGATCAGCCGCGGTTGTTAGCGGGACCACCGTGGCGATCGGCCGCCCTGGAGCATCACACCGATCGCCGCTTGTCTGACACTTCAACGGAAGAAGAAGCTGGCCATCGTGGCGAGCCTCCATTTTAGTATTCCAACTCAATACCCAAACCACTTGTTTCAGGAGAAAAGTTTCATGTCACATATTGTAGAAATCAAAACCGAGATCCGCGATCCCGTCGCCATTCGTGCGGCGTGTCAGCGGTTGAGTTTACCGGAACCTGTGTTCGGCGAAGTCACACTGTTCACGACCTCTGCCACCGGCTGGGCCGTGAGGTTACCGGAGTGGAAATATCCAGTCGTCTGCGACGTCAACACGGCGAAGATCGCCTACGACAACTATGAAGGCCGCTGGGGTGATCCGAAGCACCTGGATGGATTCCTCCAAGGGTATGCGGTCGAAAAGGCCAAACTCGAAGCTCGCAAGAAGGGGCACTCTGTTTTCGAACAGCCGCTCACTGACGGTTCCATCAAACTGACGATCAGAGTCGGAGGTGTCGCTTGAGGATTATCGAAATCATCATCGCTCCCAACGGTCAGTCCACGGTGGAGACCAAAGGTTTCACTGGTTCCGAATGCCGGGACGCCAGCAGGTTCATTGAACAGGCCATCGGTCAGCAGACCAATGAAATACTCAAGGCGGAGTTTCATCAGGCGGCCACAGCACAACAGCAAATACAGCAGGGCCAGTAGGGGCCGCGTGTTTCGTTGCGCTCTGAATGACGGAGGCCAACCATTGGGTTTTCAGTTTTCGGTTTTCAGTTTTCAGCTCATGGGGTGTGACCAAACACGGTGGGCTGTCGCTCGCGTGTCTCGCCCTGTGAGTTTTCTTTTCAAATCTCTTTGTCAAAGGAATCTTCACGATGTCACTTATCGAACGGTTCAGTGAGTACGTGCGAGCGTGCTTCACTGGACTCTGGATTGAAAGTCATGAGCATCAGGATGCACTCATGGCCATTGCACTGCTTTGTCGCCAGGAACATTGGCGGCTGGCCACCTGGAATATCGAACAGGGTTTTTTAGTTGACGGAGTAAAGATCGAAGCGAATGGGAGTGATCCATTGGCTGCGATCAGGTCCGTTAATTCTCTGGCAACTTCTGACGGAACAGCCATTCTGGTGCTGCAGAATTTTCACAGGTTCCTGCAGTCAGCTGAAATCGTGCAGGCTCTGTCACAGCAGGTGATTGCGGGTAAACAGAACCGGACGATTGTGGTTGTGCTGTCACCGGTGGTGCAACTGCCGGTCGAACTGGAAAAGCTGTTTGTCGTGCTGGACCATGAACTCCCGGATCGTGAACAGTTAGCGGACATTGCTCACGGCATTGCGACCGAGGCATCAGAGCTGCCTTCTGGCACGGAACTGGCGACAGTTCTGGATGCAGCGGCGGGCTTGACCAGACTGGAAGCTGAAAATGCTTTCAGCCTGTCACTGGTACGGCACGGTAGAATTACTCCGGATGCTGTGTGGGAGCTGAAAACTCAGATCCTCCGCAAATCCGGTTCACTGGAACTGCATCGTGGTACAGAAGATTTCAGCCGCCTCGGTGGTCTGTCTTCATTGAAATCCTTCTGTCAGCGTGCCATGCGACATCGAGATCCGGAGAATTCCCTGCAGCGTTCTCGGGGTGTCTTGCTGTTGTCACCGCCAGGTTGTGGCAAGTCGCAGTTCTGCAAAGCCCTGGGCAAGGAAGTGGATCGGCCAGTGCTGATTCTGGACGTGGGCAGTCTGATGGGGTCACTTGTCGGGCAGTCCGAAGAGCGAACACGTCAGGCATTGCGTGTGATCGATGCCATGGCACCCTGTGTGTTGATGATCGATGAAGTCGAGAAAGCTTTTTCGGGAGTCAACGGCAGTGGTGACTCCGGTGTGTCGGCACGGATGTTCGGGACGTTTTTGTCGTGGCTCAATGATCACGAATCGGATGTGTTCGTGGTCTGTACGGCCAATGATGTATCGAAGTTGCCACCAGAGTTCGGGCGGTCCGAACGCTTCGATGGGATTTTCTTTCTGGACTTGCCTCAGCAGGAAGAGAAAGACGCCATTTGGAACATCTATCTGGATCTGTTCCGGATCGATCGACAGCAGCAAATGCCGGACGACACGGACTGGACTGGTGCAGAGATCAAAGCCTGCTGCCGTTTGTCAGCCTTGCTGGATGTGTCATTGCTGGAGGCCGCGCAAAACGTGGTGCCGGTCGCGATCACAGCCAGTGAATCAGTCGAACGGTTACGAACATGGGCCAGTGGTCGGTGTTTGTCGGCATCACAGTTAGGGATTTACCAGCGAGATGGAGGGTGTCCCAGAACTCAGCGACGCAGAAAAGTGGAACCGTCCCACAACTGATTTTTAATCGGCAGCGCGGTGCTGCCGGAATCTATGCACGAAACTTTGACTCAGGAACAATTCTATGACCAAAGCGAAAACCAAAGCGAAAGCAAAAACCAAAACCAATCCATCGTCTGACTTCCTCACAGAATGGGAAAAACAACAAGAGGAACAGAAAGCCTCGGCCCGTCAGTCACTCCGGAAATGCTGCCAGCAGTTGGTGAAGCTCGGAGTGGACATCGTGACCATCCGCTACGACGGCTACGGCGATTCCGGCATCCTGGAAGACCCGCTGGCTTTTCAGAACGACAAGCCCGTTGAACTGACACGCAAGCTCAACGATCTACTGCTGGATTTCGCTGAATCGTATCTGCCCGGTGGCTGGGAAAACAACGACGGAGCCTGTGGAACATTTGTGCTCAACATCAAAGATCGCAAATTCATCCGGGAGCACTGTTGGCGTCATACGGAATACGAAAATGACGAGGAGGAAATTCTGCTGTGAATCCTTATCACCATGCGTTGTCATCCGTCAGCAGGTACGGTGGCTGCGTTGAAGACTACCTGTCGCTTCACCAGTGGTTCGATGAAAGCAAGGCCTTCTTCCCTGACTTCCGTCATCGAGCCCTGCGACATCATGCCGAAGGGATTTTTCTTTGCGAACGGCTGTTCGGTCCCACTCTGACCAACACCGACGGCCGTGTGATTCCCACTCGGTTTATCGGCGAACAGCATGTGAAGGAAGATCTGGGCCGCATCCCGACAGTGCAGGATTGGCTGTCGTGTCTGAAACCCGCACGGTGGATGATGACGGCTGGGCAGTCCACCGAACGTTTGAACTCTTAGACATCCCCGATGCCCGCCACTGTGGCGGGCATTTT
This sequence comes from uncultured Chitinophaga sp., assembly GCA_964517865.1. Classification (GTDB taxonomy): domain Bacteria; phylum Planctomycetota; class Planctomycetia; order Planctomycetales; family Planctomycetaceae; genus SXXK01. The sequence continues at coordinate 1,730 of CAZFDW010000273.1, read as the reverse complement.
TTTGCTTTCAATTCTGTTTTCAATCAGCAATCAGGAGAATTTTTTATGAGTACATTACTGGATCTACCTCGTACCGCCCGCCAGGACGTTGCGCTAGGCGATCGGCTGCGTACCACCATGGCGGCCGCCCGACTCAGTTTCACATGGATGGGAGTTCGTAAAACGCTGACGTCAGCACAGAAGAACCAGGCGGCTGACACGTTTGGAGCCGAAGGCAAGTTTCTTTCGGCCGGTAAAAAACTGCTGGATACGTCACATCCGGCCTTCAAAGCGGTGACAGCCATCCGAGGTCGGTGTGTTGCCTACTGGAAGGCCGTGTCGCTGCCGTATCCAGAACCCGGCATTCGGCTGATTCCTCAGCAGTCCATCACCGAGTTCGATGAGCATGTTTTGAAACTGCGCAGTGAACTTGACAAGGCTGTGACGGAACTCGATCTGCATTACGACGAACTTCGTCAGGCAGCGCGGCGACGTTTGGGTGATTTGTTTGATGCCAGCGATTACCCGGTCTCACTGATCGGGTTGTTCGCGATCGAACATGACTACCCGTCCGTAGAGCCACCGGATTATCTGCGTCAGTTGAGTCCTGAACTTTATCAGCAGGAATGTCGTCGTGTGCAGTCACGGTTTGACGAGGCCGTGCAACTGGCCGAGCAGGCGTTTCTGGATGAATTGGTTCGACTGGTCGAACACATCACAGAACGTCTGAGCGGTGCGGACGACGGCAAGCCACGGGTCTTCCGTGATTCTGCCGTCACCAATCTCACCGAATTCTTCGAACGGTTCCGCACGCTGAATGTGCGGTCCAGCGAGCAGCTTGATGAACTGGTGTCACGGGCTCAGCAGGTGATCGGCGGAGTCGAACCACAGGAACTTCGTGACAGTGCCACGTTGCGTCAGCGCGTGGTGACTCAACTGGCCGGTGTGCAGTCGTCACTGGACGGCCTGCTGGTGGATCGTCCCCGCCGCAACATCCTGCGTCGGCCCCAGTAAAAAGGGAGTCTTCGATTATGGTCATGGAACTTCTCATTGCACCAACTGGCGGTATTCGTTGTGTGTACGGCGAGGATGTGAACCTTCATGAGCTGGGTCGATTGTCGATCCAGCGAGGCTCACACGTCGAACCCACAGCAGACGGTCAATGGACGGCAGATCTGTCACCCGTGAACGGTCCCGTTTTGGGGCCGTTCTCATCACGGGCTGATGCACTGGCCGCCGAGCAAATCTGGCTGCTGGAACATTGGCTTGTGCCAGTGGATCGGGTTTTACCGCTACCGTCCTGCGCCTAACGAAAGAAGGCTTTCAATCCTTCAGCCTTGTGCGTTGCGAGGCAGATTCATTCCCCACGACCGCTCTTCACCGGGCGGTCGTTTCTTTTTTATTGGAGAATTTCATGAGAGTCATGTTGTTGAAACCCAATCGCTCAAAACGAGGATCGCTTAAGCAGCGTGACTCAAAGTCTCAGAAGTCGATGAAAGTGGCGAAAGATCCTGTCCAGTCTCTGCCCACAAAGAAAGTGACAACGCTTCCACCTTCGATACTGACCGGTGAGGACATTGTCAGCCTGATGCGCAAGCATCGCATCACAATTTCCATTCTGGCGGTTAAGGTGGGATCGAGCCAACGGCGTGTGCGACTGCTGCGACATACGGGCCTGATCGATGCAACCGTCATTCGTGACTGGCTGGAGGCGATCACGGGGCAGGATCCTGGTCCCGTTCCCCGGTGCT
>CAZFDW010000272.1:0-9134 GCA_964517865.1 uncultured Chitinophaga sp. | reverse complement strand
TCAGTCGGCGGAGCGACTGAGCTACGTAGGCGATGTCGCTCCGCCGACTCGCATTCCTGTCAACGCACGCTCGAACACAGACCGCGAGGCGGTTACCAGTAACGTCATTGTCGGCGATCCCGCTGAAATAATCCAACCCGGCAAAGTTGCAACTCAGATTGAATTCTGTGGTACTATACTCCGCTCGGTCATGGGTGACACAATTGGTGAGCGGCATGCGTCAGCTTGCCGGTACAAGAACGAGGTATCGGAGGGCTCACGCCGCTCCGCTCACCGGACTCATTTTCGGCCTCGCGGAGCATCCAGTCGCCAGTCTGTTTCAAACTAATAGTTGACGGGAAAGAATCGATGAAAATCGCATGGATTTTGACTCTGTGTGTCGCGACCGTCTGCACTGCCACGCACGCCGCAAAAGCAGAACTGAAGGCCGGGGCGGCGATCGTGGACATCACGCCTCGCCAGTTTCCGGTGCTGGTCAACGGCGCCATGACCAGCCGCTCTGCTGATAAAGCGGTTGCGCCGCTGTACGCCAGATCGATTGTGCTTGACAATGGAACCGAGCGCGTTGCGATCGTTGTGGTCGATAGCTGCATGATCGGTCGCGTCACTCTGGACGACGCCAAACACCTCGCTGCACAGCGCACGAAGATTCGCCCGGACCGGATGCTGATCTCTGCCACACACACTCACACGGCGCCTTCGTCAATGGCGTGTCTGGGCACTGAGATGGATGAGAACTATGTCGTCTTTCTCCGTGACCGCCTCGCGGAAGCCATCGCTCTGGCAGAATCTCATCTCGAGCCTGCGGAAGTCGGCTGGGCCGTGCGCAATGCCTCTGACTACACAGCGCTTCGTCGCTGGATCATTCGCCCGGATCGCATCGCGATTGATCCTTTCGGCAATCCGACCCTGCGAGCCAACATGCATGCAGGCGCGAATCTCGACAACGTGACTGGCGAATCCGGCCCGGAAGATCCCGACTTGTCGATGATCGCTTTCAGGTCTCCGGAAGGCCGACCGATTGCCGTCCTGTCGAATTTTTCAATGCACTATTTTTCGGGCCCTGAAGCGCTGCATCCGGATTATTTTGGACTTTTCTGCAACGGCTTTCAGGAACACATCGCGGCAGATCCTGCAGCTCCGTCCGAAGCAAACGCAGCCCCATTTGTCGCCATCATGTCGCATGGATGCAGCGGAGATATCTGGCGACGAGACTACAACCAGCCTGCTGACGCACCACTGCAAAGTCCGACAGTTACGGAATACACAGACGGCCTGCTGAAGATTGCGCTGGATGCCTGGCGTTCAGTCACATATTCCGCGACGTCTGAACTCACGATGGCTGAGCGTCGCCTGCCGCTTCACTATCGTGTTCCCAACAAACAGCTGCTGGAATGGGCCGAACGCATTGTGGCTACGCTCGGCGACAAACTGCCGTCAACAACGGAAGAAGTTTACGCCCGCGAACAGGTGATCCTGCATAAGCTGCAATCCACGGAAGTTGTGCTGCAGGCGCTACGAATCGGCGAGATCGCTATCGCGACGACTCCGAATGAAACATACGCACTCACCGGATTGAAGTTGAAACTGCAGTCACCATTGCAACAGACGATGGTGATTGAACTGGCCAACGGCGGCGATGGATACATTCCTCCTCCGGAACAACATCTGCTCGGCGGCTACAATACCTGGCCAGCTCGATCTGCCGGACTGGAGGTTCTGGCGGAACCAAAAATCGCGGAAGCCGACCTGCAGTTGCTGGAAGAAGTCACCGGAAAAACTCGCCGACCAGCCCATCAAACAATGGGCTCGGCTGCTGAAGCGATCGCAACCATGAAGCCCGTTGCCTGGTGGCGGATGGACGACATGGCAGCCCCCCACGCCATTGATTCAGCGCCACATCACCACGATGCCGTCTATGAGCCGGGCGTGGTCTTCTTTCTGGCAGGGCCACGATCGGATGCTTTTTGCCTTAAGTCCGAAACCAATCGCGCGGCGCATTTTGCCGGCGGCAGACTGAGCGCTCGGCTGCCGGAATTGAACGATCATTATTCGATTTCATTGTGGTTATGGAACGGTATGCCGAATGACGGGCGAAGCACCGCAGGCTGGATGATGTCACGCGACAATAATCATGGACTGAGTCCTCATGGTGACCACCTGGGAATTGGCGGCACGGCGACAGTGCCTGGTAAGCTCATCTTTCAGCATGGCGACAGCACCGGCCTTCATCACGCTTTGATCGGCAAGACCACGATTGATCGCTGGACATGGAATCATGTAGTGCTGATACGGGAGGGGACGACGATCCGAGTTTATCTGAACGGAAACGCCGAACCGGAGATTCAGCAGGATTCGGTCCCCGTTTCTCCGGAGGAACTCAAGCAGTTCTATTTCGGTGGCCGCAGCGACAATGCCGATAACTGGGAAGGCCGTCTCGACGAAATCGCGGTTTTCGATCGAGCGCTGACGCCGGACGAGGTTCGAAAGCTCTCTGCACGCCAGAAATAGCCGTTTCGCGGTGCCGTATTCCAGACATTCTCTGTCCAGTAACGGGATAACAGCCTAGAATCCGCTCGGGACTTCGGCTCGAGACGCAAGCGACGCTGACGGCGTCATTTGCGTGTCGGGTTGGCAGAGTTCATTGTTTTTCAAGTAAGCCCTTGAACGATGATGGCTCACAACCATTTTTTGTGTTGTTGGTTTCTACTGGAGAATGACTGTGAAGAAGTTTGTACCAATGCTGTTGACCGCAGGGGTCATGGCATCCATCGCGGGCTGTGCAACTGAGACGGATCCCGTATCTGTCGAAGTTTCGCAGACTCCCGCTGTTGCTCCTGCTGTCTCAAAGACGGCCGAGGGGGTTCTTGTGTCCCTGAGCGTGCCGAATATGACGTGAGGTGGCTGTGCCGCTTCCGTGCGAAGCGATCTGACAAAAATTGATGGCATTTCCGACATTCAGACGGATCCTGGAAATCAGGTGTGCAGTTTTCGAGTGACCAACCCGACACTGGACTACAAGGCGAAGCTCGATGAGTACGCCAAAACGAATACCCACCTGAAAGGCTTTTCAATTCAGTGATTTAAGCTCTGAATGAGAATGTGAATGACAATCACTTTCACTCAACGAAGGCGCCCGGACTAAAAGAGTCCGGGCGTCTTTTGATGTTTAGAACCCGTCGCTCCTCCGACGGCATTTTGCAGTGTTAGACATTTCGAAACGGCAAAACGCGGAGTTGAATAAGGTCTGGTTCTTAGCCAGCCAGCAGCGATTCGGCCGGGTCCAGATCGTTCAGGAAACTTTGAATCGCTGGCGACGGATCCAGGAGATCCGCAATGGAATCCACGACCAGATCCGGTCGGTAGGCGAAATCCTTCAGATCATCGCGACTGGTGGATCCGGACAACACGAGGATTGTGCGATAGCCAAGTTGTACGCCTCCCAGAATGTCGGTGTCCATAGTGTCGCCAATCATCGTGGTCTCGGCTGCTTCCAGGCCCAGTTCTTTGCGAGCCGCACGCATCATCACAGGGCTTGGTTTTCCGACACTGAAAGCCTTAACACCAGTTGCTTTTTCCAGCAATGCCACAACGTCTCCACATCCCTTCGACTGCGCTGACTGTTGTTGGTGAGAAACAGAAACGGAACATCTTCATCGAGCAGCTTCACGATGAATTGCCGTGCACCGGGAATGAGTTCAGAACCTCGATAGATCACACCATCCATGTCGATCAAAAAACCAGTACTCATGAAACCATTGTCCTTCTGTACGTGAATACATCCTGAATGGCGCCGCATTCTTCCAATGAATCGGCACGCCTGGTAATTCCGTGACGCAAGTTGCGTACCGGTTGATGATTTAATCATCAAGACCAGCGTTTTGCCGAGGATATTCAGCCAATCGACATGTTCACCGGTGTCGATGCGTATCGCACTGATCACCAATACGGAGACTGAACAGGCAAGGCATTCGAACGCTGATATCAGGCGAGGCTGCTCAATCGATCAGCAATCAGCGAGATTGAAACAACCCGTCATCGACACCATAAGTTCCGGTGCAACCTCAAACACTGACGTCGGCGTACAACGCTTCAATCACCTTGCCCTGATTCAGATGCACAGGGCGATTGATTCGATCATGCACAACGGCATGTGGATCAATGCCCAGCGCCGTATAGACCGTCGCACCGATGTCGTCGGGCGAAAATGCAGCGGATGCCGGATAGGCGCCGATGTCATCCGAGTGGCCAACAACTTTACCGCCAAGCACTCCGGCACCGGCGAACAGGCCTGTGAAACACGGGCCCCAGTGATCGCGGCCGGAATCCTTGTTGATCTTTGGTGTACGACCGAATTCACCCAACACCATGACCATCGTCTGGTCGAGCAATCCACTTTCGTCCAGATCATCCAGCAGCGCGGAGACCGACTGATCGAGCGGCGTTAACATGCGTCCTTTGAGTGTCGTAAAGATCGCCTGATGATGGTCCCAATTCTGCACGGGCCCCATATTGGCCTGTACGATCGGGACACCCGCCTGCACAAGTCGTCGAGCCAGCAGTAACGACTGTCCAAACGTATGACGTCCGTAGCGATCCCGGACGGCATCGGCTTCCCGATTCAGCTCAAACGCCTGCGACAGTTGCCCGGAGGAAAGCATCGTAAACGCCAGTCGCTGATCTTCCGTCATCCGAGACGCACCGATATCCGAGGCAACGTCAGTCTGCTGATCGAGCGCCTGCAACAATCCTCGACGCTGATTGAGACGCGTGGCATCTATTTCCTTCGACAGCGTCAACGTGTCCACTCGAAAATCAGAACTATTGGGATCGCCGACGATTTGCCATGGATCGTATTTCGGTCCCAGAAAACCAGCGTGCTGACCTGGCCACGTCAGGGGTGACGACATCAGAAACGTCGGCAGGTTGACACCGCTGGGAATACCGTCGCTTCGCGGCCGAAGGTACTCGCACCCCGCCGAGTAACACGGCCAGTCATCGCGGGACGCGACCTTGTCAAAGAATGCTCCTGGTTGAATGTGTCCGGTGAGAACATGATGCGTCGACATCAGATGATTGTTGTCCGTGTGCGACAGGCTGCGCACCAGCGCATACTTATGGGCGCGCGTGGCAAGACGTGGCAGGTGTTCACAAATCTGAGTTCCCGTGACAGAAGTGGCAATCGGATTGAACTCACCCCGAATCTCATTCGGCGCGTTCGGCTTCATGTCGAAGGTGTCATGATGGCTGATCGCTCCCGTGCAGAAGACAATGATCAGCGACTTCGCACGCGGTGCTGCGACGGCGGGCGAAGATTCAGCAGCCGGAGCGCATCTCGGGATGAGCGAATTCAGTCCCAGTCCCATCAACCCGGAGTACCCCACCTGCAGCAAGTGGCGGCGCGAGGCAGATCGAATGCGATCGACAGGAGTTGTTGCGCGGCGTGGCGTCATGCGGTAGGATTCGGAATACGAAATCAGGCGTGCGAAATGGCGGGAGCAGAAATTCCTGCCTCGACATTCTACACCGTGCGCGGCCGTGAATGAAACACCTGAACCAGGTCAAGCCGGCTTTTTGTTGCCGTTCGTAGTCCCGGCTTTAGCCGGAAATTGTTGGCCACTCCAGCCGCGATGCCGCCTGAAGGCGGAACTACGAACCTAAAACAAGCACCATCAGGCGCGCACGTTCATCCGCAGACGACATGGACTGCTCAGCCAATGAAACAGGCCGACACATCATCGTTGATTGCAAGAGTCGCTCCGCCGTCGGACTGGCACAGGCGACCAATGCCACAGCGAGGCATATAGAAGCCTTTCCCCATGTTGGAAAATACGCGGAGGTTAAATCCTCCCAATTCGGAGTCCGGAAGCAGAGAACGGGTCACGAACTTAGAAGGATTGCAACGCACAGCGTTGAGCATTGAAAGTGTTTCAGCTGTTTTCGCGGCATCGCCGAAATATGGCCGAGCAGGATGCATCGCGTCGTTGGTCCGCACGGCGAACCGCGTCGGATTGTCGCTCAATTCCCGCATCGCATCGGGTACGGAGCATTCTCGTGAAGGGGAGATCTGCAACGCAGGTTCCTCTCCCAGAAACTCACGAATCATCGCGGGCACCAGTTGCACAAAACTGCGAATGTTCGCAGCGCTGCTGCCCAGCGGGTTCACAAGATTCACGAGACCATTTTTCCATGCCTTGCAAAGTCCCGGCAGCCCGACCAGCGAATCCGGTCGAAAACAATTGGGGTCGAGCAGATCGTCATCAACGCGGTGTACGATCGTGTGGATTCTGGTGCGCTTCATGCCGGACACCAGCTCTACGCCGTCCTTCGTAACAACCAACTCACTGGCATGGGCAATCTGCGCCCCGATCGCACGCGCGAGGAATTCGTTTTCGCGAAACGTCGGATTGTACCGGCACGGATCAAGCACCACCGTGGATGCGGCATCAGAACTATCACCGCAGGTCGTCACGGATTCAGCCATGCGGCGAGCCAGATCATTGAACGCAGCGAGTGATTCCGCACGAGTGCGGTCGATGAGTCTGGCGAGAAGTTCGAAACCCGTCGGACACGACAGGTTCTGATCAATGACCACGATCCGGCCATCGGCCGCAACGTATAAGTCCGTCGATGCCAGCCATCCCCACGGTATCGATTTTCGCGTGACTTCACCGATCTGATCCTTGAAGGTGCCGAGCAGTCGTACGACAGAAGAATTCTGCAGCAGAAATTTTGGTAACGCACGGCCCATGAAAACCTGATCCAGGCACGCCGAAACCGCTTCCATCCGCTGACGGATTCCACAGGCAATTTGCGCCCACTGACTGAAACTCAGCGACCGCTCGCCTGTCGTGACTGAACTGCTGGCCAGAAGTCTGTTAGGGTAGCTCGCCTTCTCCAGTGCATTGATCGTTTCGCGACGAGTGCCCGATTGTTGGGCCGTCAACGCCTGTAATACCGGCATCGTATCGGTCCCTGACCGACGAGTCCGAAGATCGTTTCGCTCACGCATGGCGGACGCTGCCGCCAGTGAATTTTCTGTTTCTCGCAACATTTTTCGGCGTCCTGCAGGAATCTGCAATCAGAAAACCCGGCCACTGATCGCTAAGGCAAAAGCAAAGCCTATGCCACAAGACCACGGCTCGCCGGGAAAGGTTCGCCTACGTAGCTCAGTCGCTCCGCCGACTGAGATTCCCCTGTGCCACCGTGGTGATGCCGTCTCAGGTCGCTTATAGTTACCTCGGCGTGCCGTTGTTTGCGTACGAAAGGGAAAAGGAAATGCGAGTCGCGGAGCGCCGTCGCCTGCGTTACTCGTTCAATTCGTCCTGTGCAAAACTTCGCCATGTCACCACCGGATCCCGATCAGCTTTCCACATGGCAGTTTGATCTGCCGCCTCAACTTATTGCATCACGCCCCGCCGCGCGGCGTGATGATTCGCGATTGCTGGTCGTGGATCGTGAACAGGGCTCGATTGAGCATGCGCACATTCGTGAGCTCCCGGCGTTTCTGGATCCGGGAGACCTGCTGGTGTTCAACAACACCCAGGTCCTCCCTGCACGGCTGTTTGGTTTTCGCACGGCCACGCACGGGCGGTGGGAAGGGTTGTTTGTAGAACAGTCTGCCCCTGGCGAATGGATCATCCTGTGTGACACACGCGGTCGATTGCAACATGGCGAGACGATTACGGTCGTGCGTGCCTACGAGCAGCGACCTGAAGCGGCTGAGCCCGCTGACACGCAATCAGGCGCGACGCTGCTGCTGACATTGAAACAAAAGCTGGATGACGGAAGCTGGCAGGCTGCGGTCTCGGATCTTCGCACACCGCTGGAAATCCTGACAGAATACGGCGGTCTGCCATTGCCGCCCTATCTGGGTCGAAAGCTGGCGGATGCGGACGATCAAATTCGGTATCAGACAACTTACGCTTCTCAACCTGGTGCGGTCGCCGCTCCCACGGCCGGACTGCATTTCAGTCCTGAGCTGTTGCAGAAGTGCCTTGACCGAGGACTCAATTCCGCAGAAGTCACGCTTCACGTCGGCATCGGCACATTTCGACCGGTCACGACCGAACGACTGTCCGAACATCGAATGCATGACGAGTGGTGCCGACTTTCGTCTGGTACGTGCCATGCGATATCAGAGACGAAATCAACCGGGCACCGTGTGCTGGCGGTCGGTACGACGACCGTGAGGACTTTGGAATCCGCTTACGCAGCCTGTGGGCGGACAGAACCCTGGGAAGGTCGTACGCGGTTGTTTATCCGGCCCGGTTATCAGTTTCAGGTAATTGATCGCCTGCTGACAAATTTTCATTTGCCCGGTTCTACACTGCTGGTCCTTGTGGCCGCGCTGGCTGGATACGAATTGACGATGGAAGCCTATCGAAAAGCGATTGAAGCCCGTTATCGCTTTTACAGCTATGGCGACGCGATGCTGATCCGATAGAATGCCGTTCAACCCACGTTTGTCGGTCTGGCCGTCCATCTTTTCAAACATCGCTGAAAACTCAGATCTCTGATCGCATTGAAAGGTCTGTCTCAAGTGTCCGTGCTGACTCGAATTCTGAACGCACTATTTCTGACCGTCGCCCGCTTATTTCTCGTCGCATGGATCGGCGGTGCCGCGTTGTTTGTGATCACAAGCATTGCCGAGCAGCGCACGCCGGAATTCGATTCCATTGACAAAGATCGCCTCGCAACGATCCGGTTTCCGCTGTACTACCTTTACGGAGCGATCTGCCTGAGTACCGCAACCGCAGCCACCGGCCTTGCCATCGCCACGACACCTCGAGGTCACCGTAAAAAGCTGATCCCAGGATTCACCCTCTGCGTGTTGTCCGTAGCCATTGCCGGATACGACTACGTCGCCGTCTATTCGCCGCTGCAGCGGGCGATTACTCCACCAGGGCAGGTGCGCGGTCCCGACTTTCTGTCACTTCATCAGCAATCAGAATTCATCAACGAAGTTCATCTTTCACTCGCGCTGCTCGCTGCAATCCTGATCTGCCTGCCCGCCCGTCAGACACCGGCCCAGCGGACACGAAATTGACGAAGTCGGGACATACGAACAGCGTTGTCATTCCCGCAGGAACACATGCAGCAGAAAAATTGATGGCAGAAAAATGAATCGCAGA
>CAZFDW010000271.1:0-9171 GCA_964517865.1 uncultured Chitinophaga sp. | reverse complement strand
CGGCCAGCAGACAGACCTGAAGGGTCAAGTGGCCCCACTTTTCCTGGCGTCTGGATTGCAGATTCTGATTCATCAACACAAACGTGGTCAGAAAGATGAATTCAATGCCGATGATTAAGCCAAGGAACGAGAACGGGTATGGGTCGAATGCAATGAGTCCGGGCAGCAGTCCGCTGTTCAGCACGATCCAGATGATGAGGAATACGGTGTGAGCGGCGATAAACCACAGACTCCCGAAGAATGTCGCAATTCCATCCCCAAACTTTTCCACATGTGACCGACGTCCATGCAACTGTTGCTCGACCAGAGCAATCGCTTCAATGTTCTTTTTCGCCATTGTCGAAAGGGAAACCGATGACATGCTGGATTGCCCTCAATTCCCGCTTCATGTGACGTCTGTGATCAGCGTGCGACGAATTCGTAGTCAGAGTTCTTCTCATCGAAGTCACCGTCACTCAGCGTGGCAGCCTGATCAATCGCACGCCAGGCGTAGTGTTCGACAATTCGAGGCGACTCGTTATCGGTCCATCCGAAATTCTGAACGACAACCAGAAGGCCTGTTGCCTCGTCAAAGGATAATCTGCTTTCCAGATAATCGGGCGAGACACTCTTGTCGTGAAATTGAAGGCAGTATTCGGTCAATTCGTTGTCCGTCTCAGACGACTTTGACACATTGCATTTCACAGCTGAAGACCAATCATCCCGTGCGGCATAGAACGCATAAACGCGATTCACCAGGTTTTCAATGCCGGATTCTTTGATCGAATACCGGGACGACTGTTTAGCCATACGGCTATCCGGGTCGAGTCGCCATAGCCGCTTTATTGCAGCGAGGCCACTCGTGGGCTTTGCCAGCAGTCGGTCTTCATTTTTACCTCGGACGAAAAGCGCCTCCTGACCGTTGTCGTTCCAGCGCATGTAAACACTAAACGGTTCCTGGCGAAGCTTGACCTGAATGATCTCCATGCCCCGCAGCTTTCCTCGCACCTCCTCCCGCAACTCGAGAATCGCCGTGTAGCTCGTCAGCTCACGAGCCCGTGATTTCGCCGTCGCGAGTGCGACACGCATGCTCGCGAACACCTCCGTCGTATTCGATTCAGTGTCGGCCACTGCAAGAACGACTGGTCGTGCATCCTCCGTTGCTGCAGTCGACCGTGACTGCGAATCGGCCAGCGTCGCAGCGCCCACCAAAGAGGCGTGCGGAGTCCTGTAGTTCAGGGACAGGAGCAATCCCCCGCAGGCAGCGATACCAATGGCTAGCTTCGACACATTCTTCACTTGTTAAACCCCGGTTTCTGGAGAAGTCATTCTGAAAAGTCAACGCAATTGATCAAATGCAAACTGGATACGGAATATCATTTCCATGCATTCCGGAATCACAGTGTCAGCTGCAATTGCCGCGTCGGCGGCCTTGATTTCCACGTCCTGTTTACGTTCAGGCTTGGCCTTATCCTGTGCAATCGCCTGTGACGACATGCAGACGGCTCCTGCTGCCGCCAGAACTCCGGCTCGACGGAGGGATAACCCCGTCATCGCTGTTCGAAATCGACCTGTCACTTCACTACAAACATCCACCAATCGACGCATCGCGTACTCATTCAATTCCTGAGTCCAGTACCTGTCCAAACGCACCACGCAGAACATCTGCCAGTGCACAATCACCGACTTCCAGCATTCCCGCGCTCTGACATGAGCGCAACAAAAAAGGCCGGTGTGCGGAAATACTGTTTGGTATTCCCACACACCGGCCTACTTTTTATCCAGCCACCCGAAACGCATCATCAAGATGATTCGAGCTGCCCTGTAATTAGTCGTCCGATATTTACTATCGTTATCGCAACAGCGATGCATGACAAGCAAAGCCATCGCTTCGTGGGCGACTCTAACACGCGCTCGACAGATGACAATGGCGGATTCCGAAATAATTGAAAGTTAATCAGAAGTGACTTGGAAGAAAGGGTGTAGCGGCAGTTCAGACCAATTTCAGATGAACTACTGAATGTGAATTGGTTACGCCCACCAGTGATGCTATCGTCTTGAGGCACGTTAGACGAATTGATTTGACGATTCTTTAACGGCACGTTCATTCCGGATGACGAACTGAACCGCGTGCCAGCAGTTGGCAGCACGCGGGTTAATGAGTAAGCCGATGTGGTGAAATCCTTCAGAGGATTTTGCCACATCGGCTTTTTTTTGTTGCCTGTGTATTGAGGATTGAGCACGAGAAGGGGAATTGTCATGAACTACGTGAGCTGGTTGGGACTGGGCCTCGCCGTTACCGGTCTGCTGAGTCTTTTTGTTTCGGGACCCGGCTTTCGCCTCGGGTTGTGGCATTTCAAGACGGGAATCATTTTTGTGAAAGCCGCTGGCTATCTCAGCGCGGCGGCATCGGTCGTTTGTCTTGCCGGTTTAGGCGTCTGGCAAGCCAGGATGTTTTCGCAAGGAGTGATTCCTGCGATTGTCGGTCTTGTGATCGGATCTGGTGTCCTTGGGTTGACGCTGAAATGGAAACACAACCTGACGAGCGTGCCCTATATCCACGACATCACGACCGATACAGAGAATCCGCCTCTCTTCGTCGCCGTGCTTCCGCTGCGTGCCGGCGCGGACAACTCTGCTGCATACGGCGGTCCAGACATTGCAGAGCAGCAGAAGAAGGGATACCCGGACCTGAAGCCGGGCTTTGTCAGTCGTCCGCCAGTCGCGGCATTTCCCGAGGCTCTGCAGGTGGCAAAAGAGATGGGATGGAAAATTGTGGCCTCCGAACCGACATCTCTGCGAATCGAAGCCACCGACACAACTCCGTGGTTTGGCTTCAAAGATGACGTTGTCGTGCGCCTCAGCCCGACGCCGACAGGCAGCCGCATCGATGTGCGTTCGGTCTCGCGGGTGGGCAAGAGCGACGTCGGCACAAATGCCCGTCGGATCACTGCATATTTAACTCGATTAAAGTGAGAAGTGTTTGTGCAAACGGCCCGTGAGAAAATGAAGCAATCCGCGACCAGTCCATCTCGTGATGAGCATAGCCCAGAGGCAAATTTGGCCACGTGGCACACATTGTCGATTGATCAGGCCTTCGGGCGGTTGCAGGCTGACGCGGCGCAGGGCCTGACGCCAGCTGAGGCAACCAGGCGACTAGCCCAATATGGGGAAAATGCACTTGCCCATGCGCGACAGCGATCAACCTTGTCCATCTTCATCGGGCAGTTTCGAAGCCTGATCGTCGCTCTGCTCGTCGCGGCGACAGCGATCGCCTTTGCAATGGGTGATCAGATTGAGGCTGTTGCAATTCTCGTTGTCATCGTGATTAATGCAGCGATCGGCTTCCTGACCGAATGGAAAGCCGAACGAGCATTGTCGGCACTTCAGAAACAGTCGGTCGCGATCGCTCATGTGATCCGGGGGGGAACGGCGAGTGAAATTTCGGCGACCGAACTGGTGCCAGGAGATCTGGTTGTCCTTGCCGCCGGGGCACGAGTGCCCGCCGATGGCCGGATCGTCGAGTGTGTGCGACTGCAGATTGAAGAGTCTGCCCTGACTGGGGAGTCGAACGCTGTCACGAAAACCGCGGATCCGATCGACGATATCGAGGCGGCACTCGGCGACAGAATCAATATGGCGTTCCTTGGGACGACAATCACCGAGGGACGAGGTCAACTACTGGTCACGGACACTGGCGCTAAGACGGAAGTCGGAAAGATTGGCCTGTTGATCGATGAGGCGGCCATCCGTGCGACTCCACTGGAACAAAAGCTGGCCGGGCTGAGTCGGCTGCTGATCGTGATTGTTTTAGGCTTGTGCTGCGTGATCGTGTTGGCAGGATGGCTTCGTGGCATGACCGATTTCTGGCACATGCTGGAGATCGGTCTGTCTCTCGCAATCGCTGCGGTCCCCGAAGGACTTCCCGCCGTAGCCACCATGACGCTGGCACTGGGAATGCAACGCATGGCCCGACAGCGTGCACTTGTTCGTCGTCTCCCTGCCGTCGAGACCCTGGGCTCGACCACGGTCATCTGCACTGACAAGACCGGAACACTGACCAGGAACGAAATGACGGCGTGCGTCTACGTGCTGGACCAGCGTCGCATCGACGTCACAGGCACGGGATACAAGGCGCTCGGTCAGTTTCGGGACGGCGACAAGACCGTAGACCCCGGCGCTGACGAGCATCTCGCTCTGGCCCTGCGCATTGGCATGCTGTGCAACGATGCCAAAGTGGACCGTACCGACGGCCACGAGACTGTGCTCGGCGATCCCACAGAGGCGGCCTTGATTGTCGTCGCGGAAAAGGCTGGCCTGAGCCAGGCCTCTCTGGCCGCTGATTTTCCTCGTCTCAGTGAAGTGCCATTCGACAGCACCAGCAAGCGGATGGTCACCGTGCATCGCGGTCCGAAAGGGCCGGCAATGGCGTTCGTCAAGGGTGCGCCTGCAACGATGATGGCGGCGTCCGGATCACAAATGCGGTCAAGCGAAGTGACGCCTCTCACTGCAGATGACCGCCGCCGCTGGGACGAGATGAACGAGACACTGGCCGGCACATCGCTGCGAGTGCTGGGACTGGCGTGGCGTGAATTGCCGGAGAGTTACAGCGACGCTGACTTCGAACGGGAGTTGATCTTCGTCGGCCTGGTGGGGATGACGGATCCGCTCCGTGACGAAGCAAAGGCTGCGATCACGACGTGCCGGGAGGCGGGCATTCGCACTGTCATGATTACCGGCGATCAGCAGATCACAGCCGCCGAGATCGCGCGGCAACTGGGGCTGGATCGCGACCTTGACGGGCGAACCTTGAAAACCGTTCACGGTCGTGAACTGTCCGACCTTGACGCTGAGGGCTGGAAACGAACTGTGGCCGATGCCGCTGTATTTGCCCGCGTATCCCCCGAGCACAAACTGCGGATTGTCGAAGCACTGCAGCAACAGGGGCACGTGGTCGCCATGACCGGCGATGGCGTGAACGACGCCCCGGCAATGAAGCAGGCAGACATCGGAATTGCGATGGGCATCAACGGGACCGAGGTCGCCAAGGAAAACGCCGACATGGTCATCACCGATGACAATTTCTCCAGCATCGTCGGGGCTGTCGAGCAGGGGCGGATTATCTATGGGAACATTCTCCGGTTTCTGCATTACCTGCTTTCCTGCAACTTTTCCGAAGTCCTCACTGTGTTTATCGCGATGATGATTGGTTGGCCACTACCACTGGTGGCCCTCCAGATTCTGTGGCTCAATCTGATCACCGACATTTTTCCGGCGTTCGCACTCGCGTTGGAGCCGTCAGCACCGGATATGATGAAACGCCCACCACGGGGTCCGCAGGAGTCGCTGCTGTCTCTCCCGTTTGTCGGCTTGATCGTCTGGCAAGGGCTGCTGCTCACCAGCGTTACACTCGCCGCCTTTGCCATCGGCATGCACTGGTATGGGACCGAAGGCGAGGGCTTGCGACGGGCGACCACGATGGCGTTCATGACGCTGGCTCTGACGCAGGTCTTCCACGCCTTCAATGCTCGTTCGCAACGGCGCTCGGCGTTCACGGACAGACTGTTTACGAACGGTTGGCTCTGGGCGGCAACCGGGATCTGCCTGATTCTTCAGGGCGCCGCGGTCTATCTGCCGCTCCTGCAGAAAGTACTCCGTACCGTCCCGCCGACAATCTGGGATTGGGGCGTGATCGCAACTTGTTCTCTGCTGCCTGTGGCCGTGGTCGAGTGTGTCAAGTTGCTGCAGAGATTCACGACGCGCCATCCACATGCCGTTCGGGGAACAACAAATTGATGAACGTGTCTCACTCGAACGACTTGAATTCAACACAGGCAGCCAAAGCCGGGCATTCGGGCCAGCGGCCACCTTTAGTGCCGGGGCCGGGTTTGCTGTGATTGCAGTTGTTGGTTTGCTTCTTTACCGTCCGACGCCGATCGGACTACGACATTCGGAGTGATACCCTTGATTTGCAGCGGGATTTAACAGATCATGACTTTTCAAAAACCGCTACAAGAAAGTAAGACAATGGAATTCCTGATACCTGTTGGCGTACTTGTTCTATGGTTCATTTTGCAGGCTTGGGTCCTGCCACGGTTCGGCGTTGCGACCTGAATGAGTGGAGCATGCGGGCCGAGTTCGGCCCCTTCACCCGAGATAGACACGCCACCAACCAGCGATGCCACAAAGACGGACCAGAGTTCGACGAAATAATATACTTTGCCATAATCGCTCAAGTCTGCTTGATTATGACAGCCAACCTGGCGAGTGGTATTGCATTTCCGGATCTGCACGGTATAAACCTCTGTGTCACGCCACTTGAACTTGAATTGACAATCGTCGTTCACGCGACGTGACTTTCGGACGACTCAATAAATCGCGATGCGGTGTTCCGTTCAGCGAGTTACCAGGTAGGCCGACGCAGCGTCATCCAACAGGATGGCACCGCGTCGGCCTTTTTTTATTGGCGATCTCACGGTTTTCTTCAGGAAGTTATATTATGAAACATCGCGACGCTTCGGTACTTCAAGCTGCACGAAAGGCTCCAGTGGAGTCTCAGATCAATCAGCGGATTGTTTTGAACTCCCGCCCAATCGGCAGGCCCATCGTCGAAAACTTTCGACTGGAAGAACTCACCGCCTCAGCGCCTGAAAATGGGCAGATATTGCTGCGTACGCTCTATTTGTCGCTGGATCCTTATATGCGAGGTCGACTCAGCGATGCACCCTCTTATGCGGCGCCTGTCGAAGTTGGTCAGGTAATTGTCGGCGGGACGGTGTCGCGGGTCGAAGTGTCGAGCCATCCCGCCTGGCACGAAGGCGATCTGGTGCTGGGGCAATCGGGCTGGCAAAGTCATGCTGTTTCAGACGGCACGGGGCTCACAAAACTTGATCCGGAAATGTCACAACCGTCGCTGGCTCTGGGAGTGCTCGGCATGCCTGGCTTCACAGCGTACATGGGATTGCTTGATATCGGAAAGCCAAAACTGGGCGAGACGGTGGTCGTGGCAGCCGCCAGTGGAGCCGTGGGATCTGTCGTGGGACAAATTGCGAAACTCAACGGATGCCGAGCCATTGGCATCGCCGGCGGAAGGGAAAAGTGCGACTACGTCACAAAGGTGCTCGGCTTTGACGCCTGCATTGATCATCGCGCCGAGGATTTTCCGGCTCAGCTGGCCGCTGCGTGTCACGGTGGCATTGACGTCTATTTTGAAAGCGTCGGTGGCATGGTCTTTGATGCCGTAGTTCCTTTACTGAATGTGAAGGCTCGCATTCCGGTTTGTGGGTTGATCTCACACTACAACGATACGGCTCCTCCTAAAGGCCCGGACCGACTGACCTTGCTGACCCGCACAATTCTCACCAAACGTCTCACCATGAAAGGCTTCATCATTTTCGATGACTATGGAGATCGCTACCGTGAGTTTTTCAAACAGATGAGCATATGGGTGCAGGAAGGAAAAGTGAAGTTCCGTGAGGATGTCGTTGAGGGACTTGAAAATGCTCCGCAAGCTTTCATCGGCCTGCTGGAAGGTAAAAACTTCGGCAAGCTGATCGTGCGCGTCGCTGCCGAATCGTCAAATGCTGGTTGAGTTCACAGCCATGCGCGCAATGCTGCAAGTTCGAACTGTTCCGAGCCACAAGGAACGACGATTCATTCGGATGACTTTGCAGATGTCAGTTCGGTCACTTGCCCGAGAGACCAGCTAAGTCGGCATTGCAAAGCACCGTAACTGGTGATGTGCAGCGTCAGATCTTTTATTGTCATACGTTTCCGCAAACACCTGGAAGGAGATCAGAGTTATGGCTTATGAAAGCATCAATCCTTACGATGGGAAGCTCTTGAAGACATTCAGGGATGTAACTGAAAATGAGCTCGGGGCCGCAATCGTTGCTGCTCATGCGTGCTTTGAATCCTGGCGACTTAAAACTTTCTCCCAGCGAGCAGCAGTGGTTGGCCGAGCTGCCGCTATCATGCGCGAACGTACGGATGACTTTGCGCGCCTGGCGACCCTGGAAATGGGCAAGCTCATTGAGGAGGCACGTGGTGAGGTACTTCTGAGCGCGGAAATACTCGACTATTACGCAAAGAACGCTGAATGCTTTCTGGCTTCTGAACATCTTGCACCAGCCTCCGGCGAAGCGGAGGTCGTAAGTTCTCCCATTGGTGTGCTCTTTGGAGTACAACCGTGGAATTTTCCCTATTACCAGCTTGCGCGCTTCGTTGCGCCCAATCTGATGGCCGGCAACGTCGTAATGGTGAAGCATTCAGGATGTGTACAGCAATGCGCCATCGCCTTTGAAAAACTTTGGCTGGAAGCTGGTGCCCCTGCTGGGGCCTATAGCAACCTGATCATTTCGTACGAACAGGTGAACCGGGTAATTGACGACCCTCGAATCAAAGGGGTCGCATTGACCGGCAGTGCGGATGCAGGGAAGAGCGTTGCCGCACGGGCTGGACAAAACCTGAAGAAATCAACAATGGAACTTGGTGGCAGCGATGCCTTCATCGTGCTGGACGATGCCGATCTCGACAAGTCGGTCGCGTGGGCGGTGTGGGCGAAAATGAACAACACGGGCCAGTGTTGTATTGCGGCAAAGCGATTGATCATTCTCGAAGAATTAGCGGATCGCTTTCTTGAAAAATTCCAGGCAGCCATGGCGCTTCTCATACCTGGAGACCCAATGGACAAATCGACGACGCTGGGACCTTTATCCACGGAAGCGGCCCTGGTGCAACTGGTCGCCCAGGTCGACGAGGCCGTGGCCCACGGCGCGACTTTAGTCATGGGTGGCAAGCGGATCGATCGCACGGGTTCATTTATGCAGCCGACCATTCTCACAAACGTCACACCCGACAATCCTGCCTTCCGCCAGGAATTCTTCGGGCCGGTCGCGCTGTTCTTCCGTGTCAAGAACGAAGACGAGGCAATAGCACTTGCCAATGATTCGGACTTTGGCTTAGGTGGGTCGGTGTTCACCAGGGACATTGCTCGAGGCAAACGCATAGCCAGTCGCATCGACACCGGCATGGTATTTATCAACCACCCGACCTGGACCGCCGCAGACGTGCCGTTTGGTGGCATCAAACATTCAGGCTACGGGCGCGAACTTTCCAGGATGGGAATTCAGGAGTTCGTGAACAAGAAGTTAGGGTTCATCGACAAATTAAGTGCGCGTCGTAAGTTTCTGT
>CAZFDW010000270.1:0-9185 GCA_964517865.1 uncultured Chitinophaga sp. | reverse complement strand
AGAGCCTGAGCCGCGAACATTACCAGCTTCATCGATTGATGACCAATGTCCGAAACGGCGAGTAGCAGCCGGTCGGAATTCAAAATTGTCTGCGGACTTCATCCTTCGCCGGCGAGGCGTTCCAGTGTCTCAGCCGATTGTCGGATCGTGAGCAGCGCGTGGGGCAGGCGGGACTTGACGGTTCCCAGCGGTAAGTCCAGAGCGGCAGCGATTTCCAGTTGAGTCATCTCATCGACAAACCGCATCAGCAAAATTTCGGGATGAGCGTCAGAAAGCCCCGCAAGCGTTTGAGTCAACTCGTCGCGATTCACAGAATCTGACGACGGTGGTTCCGTAAAACCACGGTGCCATCCATCTTAAAAATTCACTGGAACGACTGGCTCTCGTGGCGTATCAGAACACCGTCTTTTACAACCCGGCGACGCAGCAACATGAGCGAGTGACATTCCACTTCTTTTCCAGTTACCTCCCGACACGCTACAAAACGCGTTTTCGTGGCCCTTGGGGGGGGGGGGCTTGGGGGGGGGGGATAGTGAAGCGTTGTAAGAGTTTCGTTTTTCTCCTGTCGAGGGGAAATTTGTGAGTTCAGGCGACACGGTTACCACAGGATTCGCAATCGATGGGACATCACCGCAGGCTCGCAGCGACGGATAATCAGGCAGCGAGTTATCGCCGATCATGGCACTATGATGTCTTCTGAGTTCACGAGACACAGCACGACCATGACGCCTAAAATCACGTCACGCTGACGAATTCGCATGGCGGCGAGAGCGTCGAAGAGAACTCACACTCTGCAACGATGCAGCACGACCTGCTTCGGTGCGGAAGCGTTTGCGGAAATTCTTCACCAGATCCAGCCATGATTCTGCGCTACAGTCGAGGCGTTCGAGAATCGGTGCAAATTCTGACGGAATCCTGCCAGCCTTGTCTTTGCGAAGCTGACGTCCTGTCCAGTCGAGCAACTTCAAATACTGATCCAGCGTCATCGGCAGACAGCCCTTGTTGCTCGCTCGACGAATCGGCTGCTGCTCACGAACTTTCTGACGCGGAGGATCAAGGGCCACCGGAGCAAGCCAGCCCGCCTTCTCCCCATGCTCAATTCTTTCGTCCTGAAGATCAGCCGCGATCGCAGCATTCGATCCCGGTTCTTCTGAACACTGAACACCGAAAACTGAAAACCCGCCGACTCTGTCGGCGATCCGTTCCTGCACACTCGTAAAGTCGCTCGTCTCCGGAGTTGAAGCGATGCCCGCTCGAATCGGATTCAAATCCACATACGCCATGCACGCTGCAATCGCCATTTCATCCAGAAGCGGCTGAATTTTGTAACGCGCTTCCCAAAAATGCCCGGTCACATTTTCTTCACGATTCCCGCGTTTCGCGATCGGCTCGGAAAGACACTTCATAAACCACGATACGTTCGACAACCGTCGTCGCTTCTCCTTCAGGCCGGAGGCATCATTGCGAATGTGATTAAGTTCGAATTCTGTCGGTTCCGCTGCTGAACCATTTTTCAGCCGCCGCTGTGGAAACAAGTTCCACCATCGCAGGGCAATCTCGTCATCCGACCACGTCGCGACTACATCCGGTCGAGTCCGCACGACCACATGCATATGATTGCTCAGCACGGCAAACCCCATCACATCCACCGCAAAAATCCCCGCCAATAGCTCCAGTTGATCGCGAATCCATTCCTTGCGATGCGAGAAATCCCAGCCCGATTTCTCGTCCGAACCGCACAGAAACGTCCTCCGCACACAACGATTGATCACATGAAACGCCTGAATCTCAGCATCTGCAAATATCTCCCGCCGATTCACTCGTGGCATAACTAAACTCCTGAACAGTAAAACTGACGTAATGGACGATAAGTAGTGTAAAATACCCAAATATCCTTGTCAAGGTGACTGGTACTGGCATCCATTCCAAACAAAGATTTCGTGCTGCGATATCAGGTTGCCGGAGACAAGATCAAGACGGCCATGATGACGCACAAAGATGACCACGGTCAGTACTTCACCATGATGTTGTATCCACCGGCGGAACTGAAGAAGGTTCAGCGGAGTCCAATGGAAATGGTGTTCGTACTGGACTGTTCGGGCAGCATGAATGGTCGCCCGATTGACCAGGCTCGCGCGGCAATCGCTCATGCCGTGCAGTCACTTACACCACGAGATACATTTCAGATCATCAACTTCAGTTCCACGGCGTCTCAGCTGGGTGCAGCTCCTGTCATCGCGACTCCGCAGAATATCCAGAAGGGGCTGACGTACCTGAATTCGCTCAATGGGCAAGGCGGTACTGAAATGATTCAGGGGCTGAAGGCGGCATTGGATTTTCCTCACGACGAAGGTCGCTTCCGTCTGGTGTCATTCATGACGGACGGTTACATCGGCAACGATCACGATATTCTGAATGCGTTGTCTGACAAGCTCGGTGATTCTCGAATCTTCAGTTTCGGTGTCGGTCAGTCGCCCAATCGATTTCTGATGGATCGCATGGCGATGATCGGACGCGGTGCTGTGGCCTATCTGAGTCTGAACGATGATCCGGTGGAAATCATGAATCGATTCAACGAACGCATCAGCCATCCGGCGATGACAGATCTGTCGATCAACTGGGGCGACATGAACGTGACCGACGTGTATCCTCAGATCCTGCCCGATCTGATTGTCGGCCGTCCGGTTGTCGTCACAGGCCGGTTCACCGGTGAACCGAGTTCCGTGAAAGTCGGCGGACGTCAGGGAATGCAGCCCGCCTCCTTTACAGTTGCCGTCGATGCCGTGGATGCGACAAAGGAACACAAGGGAATCGCGTCTGTGTGGGCGAGGCTGAAGATCATGGATCTGATGACGCAGTACTCACGATCACCTGATCAGGCTGCAGAACTGCGTCAGTCGGTGACGCAGACCGCTCTCGAACACAGCCTGATGAGCACCTTCACTGCCTTCGTGGCTGTGGATTCCATGAGCAAGACCGAAGGAGAATTCGGGACAACAGTCGCGGTTCCGGTGAACGTCCCGGAAGGTGTGAAGTACGAAACGACGGTGGAGAATTGAGGGAATGGAATGTGCCTGCGAAATACGGTGTGCAAACATAAATACGGTGTGCAAACAACAGCGTATTGGGTTAGAATTCCTCTATCCGTTCACGCCTCAGAACAAAAGCTTCGCAAGCAACCACAGATAAACACAAATTGACACAGATAGAAATCAACAGTCTATCTGGGTTCATCCGTGTCCATCTGTGGTTCAAACTGTCATTCTCGAAATGTCGTGAACGGTTACGAATTCCCTCCGTTCGTCAACGTCCTGGAGAATTTTCATGGCATCCGTAATTTCACCACCGGATTCGACTTCACCGCTGGGCACGATTGCGCCTGCAACAGTGAAATCACCGCAGAAAACAATACCGCCCTCAACACCGATCTCACCTCAGAAAGCGCTGACGCCGTCGAGCGAAATCGTTCGGCATCGGTTTACGATTGAACAATATCACGACATGATTGATCGAGGAATCTTCGCTGAAGATGAGCCGATCGAATTGATTCGAGGGGAGATCGTCAGAAAAATGCCGATTGAAAACCCTCACGCTGCTACGGTCAATATCTTAACGCGTCTGTTGTCAAAGCGTATTCCCGACAGCGCGATGCTCAGTATTCAAAACCCGGTTTTGCTGTCAGACAGTGAACCCGAACCCGACGTTGCGATCCTTAATTTCTGCAACGACTTGTATGCATCACGTCGCCCAAATGCTCAGGATGTGCTGCTGCTGATTGAAGTTGCGGATTCGTCCCTGGCGTACGATCGCGACGTCAAAGGACCGATTTATGCCGAAGCAGGCATCCGCGAATACTGGATTGTTAACTTGATGAATTTGACGATCGAAATCTACCGCGATCCCCAATCCGATGGTCGTTTTGCAACGGTAACGACAGCCGCATCTGGCGAGATTCTGACGCCGCTGTTGCTCAGTGGTCTCTCAATGCCAGTTGACGAAATCCTGGGGCTGACCCAGACGCAGCGTGATTGAAATTGAAGTTGTCTCGGACTCACTGTCCATTGGAAGCCAGCCGTGTCACTTGCCGCAATTGATCAAGCCGCTACTCAGCCTCAGCCAGGCACACGGTTACCCGCCCGATTCTCGGTCGCGCAGTTCGATGCAATGTTCGACGCGGGTCTGTTTTCTGCTGAGACGGATCGTCAGATACAATTGTTGAATGGCGAGATCGTCATCATTGTTCATCTCGACCCGGCGGAAGGGCGTTATCGCAGCGTGCAAACATTCGGCGAACATGAACTCATCCATTCGAAATCCGTTGCCGACGTTTCGCTGTCGGTCAGCCGGTTGTTTCGCAAAGGACCGGCGCAGAAATAACTGTCGTATTCCGGACGTGGAGCACGTTTTTAACGTGCTCGGCACGATGGAATCGTGCCCCACTTATTTCTATCACGGTCCTAACTCGCATTCTCATCGATCTGCCGTGCGTTGATTCTGTTGTACAGGCTGTCCCAGTCGATCAGCATGAGGCGAGTTTGCCAGATATCTCCGCGGCGAAGGTCGTCGATCTCGTTGTTCTGTGATTCGAGTGTGATGATCTGAATTGCCTGATCGGTGCCGTCGATTGTGCCAGTCACTGACTTTCCGTATTCGTACCGAGGATCTTTGACCGGTGCGGCCATCAGCGAGGTGACACGGTCGATTAAGACGGCTGCTTCGAAGATCTGATCGGCTGCGTTGGAGACAATCTCTGTGCGATCGTTTCCATGGCGTGGTGAAGCTTGAATGGTCTCAACCACCTGGAGCAAGTCGGACAACATTTCCTGAGCCACCGATTCGGGCGACTCTTCGTCTTCGGATTCAAGCGATCCAGACGCTGAGACTGGTGGTGCGAGCGAATTGTGAGGCTTGCTTATAAAAGATGCATTGCTGTCGGAGGAAGACATCAGCGGTGCGTCTGTCAGATTCCTGAGAAACGTTTCCGGCACGACCTGGAGAGGCTGTGTCTTAGACCAATCGGGAAACGAAGGGATGTCAATCCGCACGGTGGCCGTCCATTGAATCTTGTTGTCCGACAACTCGAGGCTGAAGGCGTCCGTGGTCGGGAACGCAAAAGTGAATTCTTCCGACACCAGTTCGCCTGCCGTCAGCATGTCATTGGATCGAACGACAGTCTTCTGTTCCAGAATTTTGTGAGTGTGGGTGGTTGATTTTGTTCCGCTGCCGGACGTGGCGGATTCCTTTCCCAGCAGTGTCAATCCGATGCTGTTGATGCGAAACAGCTTTCGAGGCTGAAACTGGATCCGTGCGGTCCATTGTTCGCCGGGGGCCACGACGGCATGTGGGATCGAAAGGGTCACTTCGCCCAGGCGACCAGCCAGCGCCTTTTTGCGAAACCAGACGAATCCTGCGATGAGCAGGATGACGGGAAGCAGGAACAGCGCAAAGGCAGCCACCACCAGCAAAACGACCGCGACGATGAGGCCCAGAACGACTTTGCCAACGATCGAGGATGTACCTGCCGGCGGCGTCAGGGCAATAATCGCATTTCTGCTTCCGACAAAATGTGCCGGAGGTTCGCCTGGCACAAGCACATAGTCTTCTTCCGCCTTCGGATTGAACGCCCACGGAACATTCATCTGAACCGACACATAGTGGTCCACATTGATCATCGTGCCATGATAGGTCACCGGATGGGCTGGTGAGAGCAGTGAAAACGATATCTCATGCTCTTCGCCCGGCGAATACGATCTGGCAGCTTCCAATTCAACAGTCTCTTTGGTTCCGGATGCCACATTGCCCCGACCGTGAGTCCTCCATTGGTGCGTCAATGTGATCCCACTGCTCCTGACGGATTCGTTCACACGGATATAAACCCGACCCGTGACAGTTTCGCCGCCGACGTACCTGCGCTCCTTGCGGTCGAATTCAATTCGAAGATCGCATTTAGACATCCTGAATGTTCCTGAGCTGTTGGAAAGTGTCGTACATCGAATGTTCAATACTGCGAACATCTGAACCAAACTGCGCGAGCAGTTTGGAGACAGTGGACAGCGTGATCGACGGAATCGGTCCGCCATCACGCCGCGCGGACTGAATCCTCGCATTCAGCAGCGTATGCACACGCAGCTCGTTTGTGAATTGATTCGCGGCAATTGTCAGGATCGGTCGGCCCGCCCGGCGCAGTGCCCTCTCAAAATCCGTATGAGTCCCCAGGATCAATCTGCGATCCGAACGAAACGTCTGCCAGCGCTGCGGCAGGGTCAGGCGTTGGGCTTCGTCGATCAACAGCGGTTCGCCTGTCACAGGAATCGCCGCGCGTTGTCCCTCGGGAATATGGACGTAGGTATTGTCGGCAAAGTGAGCGGCGAGCGCCAGCAGATGAGTCGTCTTTCCAAAGCCTTTCTCTCCGATCACCTGGACGACAGACCGCGGCAATGCGAGATGCCGCAAAGCTTCGCCGCAGTCGATAACGGCTAACGGAGTCCGCTCAGCGGCTGTCAGCTCACCAAACGGATTTCGCCGCAAATTCAGGTGGGAAAAAGGTAAGGCGGTCAAACAGCATCTCACATAGCGGTGGACAACGGCGACCTCAGTTTGTATCTGTAATGGTATCGAACGGTACAGATTGTCACAGCCGAGGGGTCATTGAATGCAATCAGCGAAATTCTCGAAGCTCATTTCCGAAGTCAGCCGACGCCGAATGCTGCAGGTCGGTGCGGCTGGCTTGCCGGGTTTGTTGAGTGCTCGGTCTGTGCACGCGGCGAATCGTGATTCGCTTGTTGCCAGGGCTGATCACTGTATCGTATTGTTTCTGAACGGCGGTCCCAGTCATCTGGACATGTGGGACATGAAGCCGGAAGCACCGTCGGAAGTGCGCGGTGAATTCGATCCGATCGCCAGCAGTCTTCCGGGAGTTCCGGTTTCTGAACATTTGCCGCGTCTCGCGCAGCAGATGCATCGCACGACGTTGATTCGGTCCATGCATCACAGCGTCAATAATTCGCACGCCGCCGCTGTTTACGCTGCGCTGACGGGGCATGATCGAGGCGAGCAGGGCGGTGGTGCGAAGCCGTCGGATCATCCTTCGCCGGGTTCGGTGATGGCGAAACTGCGACCGGCTGCCAATCGCACTCTGCCTTACATCTCTCTGCCCTACAAGACCAAAGAAGGCGCGGGCGGACCTCTGCAGCCTGGATTTCTTGGCGGCTTCATGGGGCCGACATTTGATCCATTCTGGGTCCTCAACAATCCCGATGCCACAGACTTTCACGTCGATAACCTCGCACTGCCGACGCCGGTGACACCGCAACGCATGAATGATCGCTCACGATTGCTGTCGGACCTTGGGCGTGGCCTGAAGATCCGCAATGAACCGTCGCTGACTGCGATCGATGATTTTCAGTCTCGAGCGTTTGAACTGCTGACTTCTGATGCCGCTCAACAGGCGTTTGATCTGAATCGGGAAACGCCCGAGATGCGGGCGCGTTACGGTCGCAACATCTATGGCCAGAGTACTCTGCTGGCACGGCGACTCGTTGAAGCCGGAACGCGTTTCGTCACGCTGTCATGGGCTCCGGATGCGAACGCGACCTGGGATACTCACGGTGACAACTTCAACAAGCTGAAGAAGATCCTCCTGCCGGAATTCGATGCCGCCTGCAGCAGCCTGTTGCAGGATCTGGACGATCGTGGTCTGCTGGAACGCACTCTCGTCTGTGTGCTTGGCGACTTTGGGCGCAGCCCCAGAATCAACGCCAGTGCAGGTCGAGACCACTGGAACTCCTGCTACACGATCATGCTGGCCGGAGCCGGAATTCGCCAGGGTTTCGTTTACGGAGCCAGCGACCGCACAGGTTCCGTGCCTGCTGAATCACCCGTCAGCCCCGGCGACGTGATGGCAACGATTTATCGTCTGCTCGGCGTGCACTCCACGACGCAGATTCTCGATTCCCTCGGACGACCGCACGAAGTCGTACCCCAGGGCCGTGTGATCAGCGAGATCATGGCGTGATGTGATTGACCGTGAAGCATCGTTTAACCGCGTGCCCATCGGGCCGCGCTCAGTGGCATGGCTTTGAAATCGCGGCCCGCTGGGCACGCGGTTAAACGAAGCGAAGAAATGCTGTGAACACGACCCTTAAAGGATTCCTCACTCCATGAACCGCCGACGTCTCGGAAACAGTCCGCTCACGGTCACCAACATCTGCATGGGCACGATGACCTTCGGGACTCAATGCGATGAAAAACTCTCGTTCGAAATCATGGACCGCGCCTACGAGGCCGGGATTGATTTCTATGATGCAGCAGAAATGTATCCCGTACCGCCGACAGCCGCGCTCTTCGGACGCACCGAAGAAATTGTCGGTCGATGGCTGAAGACGAAGCCTCGCGAATCGGTGATCGTCGCTACCAAGATTACCGGCCCCGCTCACGGTTGGTTCGTGCCGCCGGTGAGACATGGGCATTCGGCACTCGACCGATTGCAGATCATGCGCGCCGTTGAGGCCAGTCTGCGACGCCTGCAGACAGACTACATTGATCTGTATCAGACCCACTGGCCGGATCACGGAGCCCGCTACGAAGATGTCCTTGAACCGCTGACGGAACTGGTGAAACAGGGTAAAATCCGAGTCATCGGAAGCAGCAATGAAACTTGCTGGGGGCTGATGAAGAGTCTGACTGCCGCCGAAAAGTACGGCCTCTGTCGCTACGATACTGTGCAGAACAATTTCAGTCTGATCAATCGCCGTTGTGAAAGTGAACTGGCTCAGGTCTGCCGCCGCGAAAACATTGGCCTGCTGCCGTTCTCGCCGCTGGGCGGTGGAGTCCTCACCGGAAAATACATCCACGGAGATCCGCCGGGTGCCCGCTTCACCGAATACCGCAAGCTGGGTGAACGCCAGCAGAAACTCGCCGATCGATTCCTCAACGATCGAGTTTCCGAAACCGTCAATCGCCTGAAAATCATTGCCGACGATCTGGGTATCACACTCACCGCGATGTGCGTCGCGTGGAGCAAACAGCACGATTTCGTCGCCTCAACAATCATCGGTGCCACCACCGTCGCTCACCTGAATGAAAGCCTTGCCGCAGACGGCCTGATCCTCGACCCAGAGACGCTCCGTCGCATCGACGAAGTCGATGTGGCGATCCCGAATCCGATGAAAGAAGACGGCCTCCGG
>CAZFDW010000269.1:0-9197 GCA_964517865.1 uncultured Chitinophaga sp. | reverse complement strand
AATAGTGCGGAGCACCCTTTGGGCCATTTGGCTATTGGTTCCTGACCCCTTTTCCGGGACCGGAAAAATAATATCAGTCAAGCCTGTTCCGCAATGACCTCTGTTAATGAATCGTTCGCGACTTCCTCCACAACCGGCACGCCGATCGATTGCATCACGTCCATTTTTTGCTGCACGCGAAAATCCCATGTCTTCAGATAGTGTTCATACGCCGGATGATTTTCGGCCTGCTCAGAAAGCAGATCGCGTGTCATCTCTGTCAATGTGTGTTCTTCCTGCAGCGTGAGTTTCCCCAGCAGCACGCGGCTTCTGAGAAACACGAAGTACGTGTCCAGCACATCGCAGCGGCAGTAGTCATTGATGCGATCGACATGGCCTTCGTTGTACAGATCCTGTACCTGCGAGCCATCAATACCGGCCTTGCCAGGTTTGTCGATCAGGTTCGCGAGCAGATTCAGGCCACCATGCATGCGAAACGAACCAAAGTTGGTGAGCAGATCCTGCAGATCCAGATGTGCGTCGTGATTGTAGCGATTGCGAGACTGCTCGAACGCGCGGGAATCGACGTTGAACCATGCCGGAATACTCAGTCCGAATCGAAAGGCGGAAACTTCCATGACAGGCACATCGTAGCCGCGACCATTAAATGTTACCAAAGTCGGTCGCTGATAATGCTGCCATCCCTGCCAGAAGCGGCGGACAATTTCCTGTGGTCGGAATTCAGGGCTGTCGAGCACGATCAGTTCCAGTAGACGATAGTCGGCCGCCACTTTGGCAATGGCAACGGAAACCGGCAGCACGAACGTGAGCGGCAGGACATCCTTGCCCGTCTCTTCCAGTAGTTGTCGACGATAGCGATCGACAGCTTCGCGCGGCGTCAGATTTTCATCTGGAAAACGAACTTTCCGGATCAGATCGCCATCACCCACTGTTTCAATATCGAAGATCAGATATTTGACGTCGTTCATCTTTCGCTCCCACTTCCTGTCTGCCGTTATAAATCTTTGGGCAGGCCGCTCGCATTTCATGCGACTCTGCGTTCAAATTCTCAGACTGCGTTTCACAACCGATTCTATTCCAGGACTATCACCGCCCTGCCATGTCTGAATTTGATCAACAGAATACCAACGATCGTTCCCAGGTTGCACCCACGGCGCTCGAAGAACAGGCAATTCGTGGATTAACGACTGCCTACCAGCGGATGCGGCAGGAAATCAGCAAGGTCGTCATCGGCCAGGACGAAGTCGTCGATCAATTGTTAATCGCGATGTTTTGTCGCGGCCATTGCCTGCTGGTCGGTGTTCCCGGTCTGGCCAAGACATTGCTGTGCAGCACGATTGCCGGCATTCTGCAACTGTCGTTTCGGCGAATTCAGTTTACACCTGACTTGATGCCCTCCGACATTACGGGTACAGATGTGTTGCAGGATGATCCTGAAACCGGTCGTCGCGTGTTTCAGTTCATTCAGGGACCTCTTTTTACCAACGTATTGTTGGCCGACGAAATCAACCGCACGCCGCCGAAGACTCAAGCCGCTCTGCTGGAAGCCATGCAGGAACGACACTGTACCGTCGGTTCGCATACGTACGATCTCCCGGACCCGTTTTTCACATTGGCCACTCAAAACCCGATCGAGCAGGAAGGTACGTATCCGCTTCCCGAAGCGCAACTTGACCGGTTCATGTTCAACATTATGGTTAAGTATCCGACAGCGGCTGAGGAACTGCGAATCCTGAAGCAGACAACCGGGACCGAAAAACCGGAACTCACTCCGATTCTGACCGGACGCCAGATCCAGGCCTTGCAGGAAGTTGTCCGCCGCGTTCCCTGTGCCGAGTACGTCTTCGTCTACGCGCGAGATCTTGTGCGAGCGACGCGGCCCGGCGAAAACGAAGCCCCGCCGTTTGTGAAGGAACTGATTACATGGGGCGCAGGGCCTCGTGCCGGTCAGTATCTGATCCTTGGCGCGCGAGCCTACGCCCTGCTTCAGGGACGATTTCATGTCACGACAGATGATGTCAAAGCCGTCGCCAAACCCGTACTGCGTCATCGCATCATGACCACCTTCGCCGCCGCAAGTCAGGGTGTCACGCCGGACGCTGTGGTCGAACGACTGCTGAAGTTTGTGCCCGTCGAACTGCATGAACGTGCAAAGAAACGCATTCAGGCGGGAGCGGAATAGAATACCGGATCCCGCGCGAAATTTTATTTCCCGATTGCCCGCTGCAGCAAATTGCCGGTGATCTGTTGAACGCGATCATCGGGACCATGCGGTCGGCTGTGATGCGACCACGGCAATGTGTGGCCTGGCGGATCGCCAAGCGCCTGAGCCCACCAGATGGTTGCCGCGTTGAAAACGAAGTTGTGTTCCGGGCCGGGATAAATTGTCGCGGTCCATTGTTGTGGATTCACGCCGCCTTGCCAGGCAGTGCCGCCGGCGACAACTTCCAGACCGGGGATCTCCGCTGGCTGACCATGATACTCCCAGCCGATCAGCCCCGGGATCGAATCGCCATTTTTCATGCCGGTATTGTCGAACATCCAGTGATCGGTTTTAGTTGCTGTCCAGTCACCGCCGCCATTCACTGGTTCCACGTTGCGTGCCCCCATCAGCAGTCCTTCATCCGGGCCCCGAAAAGGGAACGGCCCGTTGTCTTTCTCGCGACCGACGGCATAGTCGTTTTCCGCACCGTACGGGCCCCCACGAAAAAAGATTCGATTTGCATTGCCATCAGACGACGCGCGCAGGGGAGTCACCCAACACACACTGTTGCCGGACAGAAAGAGCAGATTCACACCTTCGTCCCGCATCTTCGTGACACTGTCATACTGTCGTCGATCCCAGTATTCATCGTGACCGATGCTGATAAAGGCTTTGCACTTCAAGCCGCGATCGGCAGTCAACATATCACTGTTGGACACATAGCTGACGTCATAGCCCTGCTGTTCCAGCCAGTAAGTCATCGGGAATTCGTACGGAATGAATTCGCCCGCGCCCACCGTCAACGGATCGTTCACAACAGATGTGTATTGCGATTCGCGACCGTAGGGACGATCAAAACTTACATCTGCCCAGGGCCCTTGTCCGCCTTTGGGATGTGTGTAAACTGAATAGTGACTTGGCCAGACATTGTACGCCTGCCAGGTATTGTCCGAGCACTGAAACAGGACATCTGCAGGCCGGTCATCACGCACAATGAAGATGACATAACTTTGCCAGTACGGTTCGTGGCCGTCGGGAATTGTGGTGAGGCGACCCAAATAGACGCCACTGAGCCAGTCGTTCGGAATCGTCAGAGACAACGATGCTTGCCAGCGACATTCGTGCAGATCTTTTTCACCCGGAGTCGGGTCCTGCTGTGTAATTCCCTCGACTCGATCAATCGTCTTCATCAGCCTCGCGCCGCGACCGCTGTAATAGCCAGTACGGAAAAACTCAACCCGGAACGCACGCGCCGGATTGGTTGAAACCATAATGTCAATCGATTCGCCCGCTTTGACACTTTGCTTTGAGCAGTACCCTTCAATGCTGGCTGACCGACAGCCGCCCTCGGCGACTCTGACGCGAGTCAGTTGCCAGTCGCGAGCCCCTTCGCGGGCGTTTTCCCGCTGGATCAGGTTCAGCGAGTCTTCTGCTACGGCATTAGATGAGGCAACAATGCAGACAGCAAGAAGAAATGAATACCATTGGCGGACAGGTAACATGGATAGCTTCTACGCCATCGGCGAGAGTAAGAGCTGCGCGTTGAAAAAGGTGTCTGGAACTTTGGAGGCATCAGAAAACATTGCGAAAACCTGACGCCGGAGAGTTCCAGACACCTTTTTCAACCCATCTGGGACACAGAAGTAGACTTCTACGACATGATCTCCGTCACGACCCGACCATACACATCCGTCGGGCGGAAATTCCGTCCGGCGTACCGGAATGTCAGTTGTTCGTGATCGACTCCCAACAGGTGCAGAATCGTTGCATGCAGATCATGCATGTGGACTTTGCCCTCGACTGCAAGCCGTCCAATTTCGTCCGTGCAGCCCCAACTGAACCCCTTCTTCAGGCCGCCGCCGGCCAGAAAGACAGTGAAGCCTTTCGGGTTGTGGTCGCGTCCGTCAGAGCCCTGAGAGAACGGCGTGCGACCGAATTCGCCACCCCACCAGACTAAAGTGTCTTCGAGCAGTCCACGCTGTTTCAGATCCGCGAGCAAGCCTGCCACCGGTTTGTCAATGGCTTTGGCATGAATTGCGTGTGCGGGCATGTTGGCATGCTGATCCCAGCGAGGGTTGGAGGATTGATCGGCATAGTTGATCTGCACAAAGCGAACTCCGGATTCCGACAGTCGCCTTGCCAGCAGGCATTGTCGGCCAAACTGATCGGTTTCCTTATCCCCGATACCGTATGATTCTGCAGTGGCTGCGGTTTCTCCGGACAGATCCAGAATCTCCGGTGCCTGCGCCTGCATCCGCCATGCGAGTTCGTAGTTTCTGATCACAGCGTTGATCTCGTCGTCGGCATGGTTGCGTCGAGCGGACTGAAACTGATTCAGGCGTTGAGTCAGATCATAGCGTCGCTGCAGTTCTTCAGTCGACAATTGCGAATTGCGAATATGATCAATCGTCATCTGCTCGGCCGGCTGAAACGTGCGACCAATCGATGTCCCCTGACAGACGGCTGGCAGGAATGCATTGGCGTAGTTGCGTGGGCCACCGTTTGCATCGGATGGCTGCAAAGAAACAAATCCTGGCAGGCTTTGATTCTCTGTCCCCAATCCGTACAGAATCCACGAACCCATTGATGGCCTCACCAGTGAGGTGGCTCCTGTGTGCAGGAATAACGTGCTTGGCCCATGTGCGACGCCCTCAGTGTGCATTCCATGCAGAAAACAGAGATCATCGACGTGCTGAGCAATATTTGGAAACAGATCCGAGACTGCCCGACCGCATTCGCCATACTTCGAAAACCGCCACAGCGGCTTCATCAGCTTCTGTTTCGTTTCTTTGCCGAAATCTCCGAATCGGACACCCGTGAAGTCGATCGACTGGCCATCGCGATCGACGAGCTCCTGCTTGTAGTCGAACGAATCGACGTGGCTTGGACCACCCTGCATAAAGATAAAAATAATTCTCTTCACACGAGGCGCAAACATCGGACGCTGTTCGCTGACCGAGTCCCGGACTGCAGGTTTTTCGGATTCCGCAACAGCGGTCTGCGCCAGCATCGCCTGAAGAGCCACCGCACCGAAACCGCAGCCTGTCCGCGCCAGCAATTCACGGCGGGATGGCAGGATCGGTGGCATGATGCGGTTCTCCGAAAAGTACTTGACCGGTCAATGTATTTGGTTCACGCGGCCAGAAATGAGTCCGGCGAGCGGAGCGGCGTGAGCCCTCCGGTATGTTGTTTTCGTACCGGCAAGCTTACGCATGCCGCTCGCCAATCCTCTCAATTGTTACCGCGTGAAGTCTAAAAATCTACAAGTCGTATACGACATATAGATCCCGTCAGGCAGCATCGTATATTTGGTCCCAACGATGCAGGTTCACGATCTGTGCTTTTTCACGGCACAGCCTTTTCAAAACCGGATTCCACCAGTTGATCAAAACCGGCCTTCAATGGTCGAATATCGTAGCCTTTGCCAGCCAAGGCTTGCGCACACTGAACGGCTCGTCCTCCAGCGCGGCAGTGGATGTAAACAGCCTTGTCTTTCGGGATTTTTGCGAGTGCCGTTGCCATCGTTGCGGCGTCCTTCAATGTACTCAATGGCACCAGCGATGCAGTATCCAGGTGTCCTTCGTTCCATTCAGACTCTTCTCGTACATCGATCAGGACGGCAGAACCGTCGGCGATTTTCTGCTTCACAACATCCAGCGAATCGACGGTATGACCAGCGTCTGTAAACATCGGTTTCTCTTTCGGTTTCGGGGTACTTACGGTCTTCGTTGCTCCGGTAAAAACGGGGGAATCCGGATCACCGCCGGACTGCAGATAGGCAACAAGGTCAAGCAATTCGTCCTTATGGAGTGTGTTGATGAGGCCACTCGGCATCATGGATGTTTTTGAGACCAACGTCTCATCAATCTCATCGCGGGACACGTTTGTGAGGTTCCCCGGTTCCAGCATGTTTTCGCACACCATGATCTTATCGTTATTCAGATTGACAACGCGACCCACGACCTGTTTACCGCTGTTCAGCACAAAGATGTTGGATTCATACTGATCAGAAATTACCTTACTGGGTTCGATGATGCCCTCCAGCAGAGTACGCGCGTTGTATCGCCGCGCGACGGCCGTCAGTTCCGGACCGACGAATCCGCCGTTACCCGCGAAGCGATGGCACTTGAAACAGGCGGTGACCTGAAACATTTTGCGTCCGTTATCAAAGCTGCGTCCCGTGAGTCCCGCTTCAACATCGGGCAGCAGGTCATCGACCTTCCATTCACGTACCAACGGTCGCGAAGCCGCTTCGACCAAATAGACCGTTCCGGTCGGTTGTGCTTCCAGCACATCCTTGAGCTCCGCCTTTTCTGCATCGGTCAGACGATCGATTGCTTCCTGACGAATATTTTTGATAAACCCTGAAAATGAATTTCCGCCGCGAAGAGTTGTCGAAGTCACAAACCACTGGAAGAACTCCTTCCGCTGCTGCATCGTCCACTTGTCCCTGAGGGCACGCAGACAGTAAACATAGTGAATCTGTTCTTCCTGACTCGGAGCTTTTGCCAGCAATTCCAGCGTCTTTGCCGCCACTTCGCTGTCGTTCAGATAAACGAGCAGACGGCAAAGTTCGCGATTGACCGCTAAGCTTTTTGCCGGATAGAAGCGATTCAGAATGGCCGAAATATCACGGGCCATCTGTGGGTCCGGCTCACCCATGCGAATGAAGCAAAGTCCCATGACGCGCAACGCGGAAAGCATCTGAGATTCTGAAAGCTTTTCCGCATTGAGCTGGCTCAGCGACTGAATCAGAGGCAGCTGCAGCTCCTTCCCGCCACAGCGTGCCACGGCCAGCAAAGCTGTCAGTTTTGCATCTGCGCTCGAGTTTTCCATGAGAGCTTTTTCCTGCCACGATGCGACCGGCTGATGTTCCAGCGCGATGCGTGCTGCGAAGCGAATCGTGCGATCCTCGTGCCCAAGAAACGGCCATGCCTGAGCAACTGCCTCCGGGGCGTCGGCATGATGCAGTGATTCCAGTTTATGTCGCACGTCCCGCAATTCACTGCCAGCATCTTTTTCAACAACGACCGCTGCCGTGGATTCTGCCCCCTGATAGGTGACACGATACAGTCCCGACTGAGTCTTGCGACCACCGATCGTGAAGTACATCGCCTGATCAGTGGGATTGATCACCATGTCGGTGACTGGCAGCGGAGCAGCGGAAATGAATCGCTGGGCTTCGCCTGCATAAGTCGATCCGTCGGCGGTCAGATGGACGGCATAAATTACACCATAACTCCAGTCGCTGATAAAAAGTGACCTTTGAAACTTCGCTGGGAATCTGGCACCCGTCCCGAAGGCGATACCCGTCGGTGAACCCTGACCGATATCCACGACAGAGCCCAGACTGTCCGGATAATACTCTGGCCATTTGCCGGTCCCGGAGCGCCAGCCGAATTCAGCGCCGCTGGTCACATGATTCACGCGCGTCGGCCGATACCACGGAGAACCGACGTCCCATTCCATATCGGCGTCATATGTGAAGAGTTCCCCTTCCGGACTGAATGCAATGTCATATTCGTTCCGAAACCCGCTGGCGACCAATTGCCAGTCCTGACCATCAGGGCTGACCTGAGCAATCCAGCCACCCGGTGCGAGGACGCCGACCGCATGTCCACCGGCATCCCACATGCGTGGCAGCAACTGGTCCTCATCCCAGTTGCGTGGGACGCGCGAATCGGAAAAATCTGTAGGGGGCGTATGGTTTCCGCAGCACACGTAAAGTGACTTGCCGTCCGGAGCCAGCACAATCGCGTGCGGCCCATGTTCATTTCCGCCCTTGAGCAGTCGTATATGCTCGGCGGTGTCGTACTGATCATCGCCGTCCGTATCGCGAACTCGATGCAGCCCCACGCGAGATTCTTCATTGATGTTTGTCATCACATAGAGACTGTCAAAGGCACACAACAAACCCTGCGCCATCCCCACATCCACATTGATCGGTTCGATCTGCGGTGCTTCATCTGATCCTTTCGCTTGCGGAGTCACGCGATAAAGCTTCCCGTACTGGTCGGACACGATCAAGCGGCCCTTTGGATCCGTCGTCATGCACACCCATGAACCCATTTGTTCGCTGGGCACCGAATACAACAATTCGACTTCGAAGCCATCGACAATCTTCATGTTTTCGACCGGCGTCGCCATCGGGATCGGCGCGTCATCATCGCTGAGTTCTATGGAATCAATCAGCATGTCGCCCTTCTGGTCGCTCGGGTCAATCCGAACCGAAGTGACCGGTGATTCCGAGGTGAAGTACAGCTTGAGACTTCGCGCCTCGCGCTCTGAACCACGCAGTTCGCCACTCACGGATTTTTCTTCGGTGGTGCCGGGTTCGGCCTCCGTTGTCCAGAAAACCTGAAAGTTCCTGTTGCCTTTGAATTTCGCGGTAATTGTAATGCGATGAATGCCGCTGCGACCATCGACTCTGGCTGTCAAGTATGGGTCTTTCCCACTTGAGTGGACTTTCAGATGGCCCTCCTCAAGCGACAATTCCGCTTCGCTGTTTGGTTCCCAGCCCAAAGGTTCCTGATTGAAATCCCAGCGAGCAATCTCTTCGGCAACTGTGATTCCGGACGCAAACACGATGATCGCCACCGCACTCAGCATTGGCAAAAAATAACCACGCAGATTCATGTGAAGCACCTCGAAATGAAGCCGCATAATGAACCGGGAACTGAGCCGTTCCGGTGATTGCACAGCAGGAGAGATAAAAACAGGCAGGAAAATATTTTGCAACGGCTCCCCAGTTTGACGAGGTATCGCATCGGATTCAAGCCCGTAGCACGACTCTCCAGAGTCGTGCCACAGTTTCGCCATGTCGGTGCGTACCTTCCAGCCTCAAATAAGTGACTCCGAAAGAAACTGCTCCGTGATAAAACCGGTTCATCGACAAATAAAGTGCGAGGGTCAATCGCGACTTAAGCACGAATGGACCCACGCGGGCTTCGCCCGCAACCCAAAGTAGCCATCACGCTCCGCCGTGATGAGCATT
>CAZFDW010000268.1:0-9267 GCA_964517865.1 uncultured Chitinophaga sp. | reverse complement strand
CCAGCGGCACGCGCCGCAGCGACTGCTGGACCTGCAGAACACGCAGCAGCAGGTGCAGGGAGGGCTGGCAGTCTATGAGACTCGTCGTGAGAATCTGGAAAAACTTGTCGCGGAGGCCCAAAACATACGGGATGAATTGGCTCGCGCCGCCGCGCAGTCCCGAGGAAAGTCGGATGCTGCGTCGCTTGAACAACAGCTGGCGGCGCAGGATGAACAACTCGACGATTTAAAGTTGAAGCTGGCTAAGACAAGTTCGACGTTGCAGCGACTGCTCAGCCAGCGCGACCTTCTGAATGCCCGCCTGAAAGCCGCCGGGGCGCAACTGAAAAGCGATGGTCAAATCACGTCGCGCAGATTCCCTCGTCGGAAACTCATATTTTTGGCTGCCTCTGCCGCTTTGGTGGTTGTCGCAATAGTCATCATCAGCCGGCCCGTTCGGAACTCCACCCCTGCCGCCCCGACGGCTATGTTCCCTACTGGACCACCTCTCGCTGGGGCCCCATCTGATGTGGTGCCAAATTCCGTAGCCACGGCGCCAGCGGCACCCGCAGTCAGCGGTCGAACTCCGGAATGGAGGAAGTGGCCAGTCACTAATCGCGACCACGTCGTAATACCGCTCGATTCTGCAATCAAAGCAATGGATGTTCAAGTCGGCGATTATGTCGGCGAACCCAATTATATGTTGTACGTCAGCCTCGAAAACGACACTGTCGCCCGATTTGGATTTCGAGCGACGCTTGACCATGTTTCTGAAGCAGGTTTCTATGCCTATCCGACGGATGTTCATGCGGTGGCAATTTCACCTTCGGAGAACTACGTGGCTTTTGCTGCGGGGGATAATTCCATTCGAGTCTTCAAAGCGAAGTCAATGGGAAAGGAAGAATATCGTCGTCTTGACGGTCATGCGATGCCGGCAAATTCACTGGTGTTTTCATCAGATGAATCCGTCCTGGTCTCCGCCAGTGATGATCAGACAATTCGCTTCTGGAACGTCCAGTCCGCAACTGAGGATCGGCGCTCTGAGATTCCGATGGTCCCGAGGCCCCTACTTGCAGCAAATCGGACGTTGAACCGTTTTGTGCTGGGTGGGCAGCATAACGGCGGAAAATTACCGGTGAGGGTCTGGGACGCTGTCGAAGGTCGGCAGGAATCAGCATTTCCATTGGACGACCCAACGTCGGCTGTTGCGATTTCTGACGATTCAGAAACAGCTTTCTGCTTTTCCTTCGGTCGGATTTACGCCTGGAATGCTGTGACCGGCGAGAAACTCCGCGAATTCGGAACGCAGGGCGTTGCCGGGGCATTTGACGCTGGTTCCGGACGGGCAATTACGCTCAGTGAGAACCTGGTCACGCTCTGGAATATTCATACGGGAGAACTTATCGAAACACTGAGCCTTGAAATACAACCGCGTCGTGACACGAAAATGCTGCTGGCTGAGAACGGCGAGATGGCGGTGATTGCGACAAGAGACAAGCAACTGCACATCCTTTATCTTCCCAGGGTACCTCCGGCAGAGGGTTTGGTCCATTCGTTCACGGCTGCCACTCCGATTCATTCACTGGACATTTCGTTTGATGGTAACTGGGTGGCTGGAGGAGGTGAAGGGACAATCTTCCTCTGGAACCTAATGCATCCGCAATCGAATTACACCCTGGATTCACCTGCCCTCATCTCGACCGTGCAATTCTCGCCGCAGGGTGACTATCTTGCATACGGGACCGGCGAACAAAACTCGAAGATCTATCAAGTTGGCGTCCGGGAACTGACGGATGACCGTGTCCAGCGCCTGATGACCAGAAAGCAGGATTGGAGACAACTGCCGGGATTCGAACGCAGGATCACATCCGTCGCATGGGACAAGTCGGGCGATTATTTGATTGCGAGTTCGGACGACGGTTCGATCAGGGTCTGGGACCCACGGAACGATCAGGTGGTCACATCCCTGCAGCTGCCGGATCCCATCAGACGATTTGCCAACGTGCCGGACGAGTCACTCGCCGTTTTTGTTCGGGAATCCGGCACAATCGAATCATGGCGATGGAACGATGCTGCGGCGAAAGATGCTGCAACTACTGAACAGTCCGTATTCACCATTCCGGATGCCATAGACATTGCCGCATCGTCTGCGGGAGCTGATCTGATCGCATTCGCAGCAACCAGCGGACAGATTTCTGTGCTCAAGCGCAGGTCAGGTGAAACGATTGCGACACTTGAGTCGAAGCACGACCCTGTCACGGGATTTTCTTTTGTCCCGGAAAGCAGAATTCTCGCATCCGGCCACCAGAGCGGCATCGTTCGCCTGTGGGACGTCGATCGGTCGCAGGAGATTCAGCGGTTTTCAAAGGGGTTCACTCCGGTTTCAGCGATCGATGTAACGCCCGATGGTCGTTATGTCGTCGCAGCGTCTCTCACCGGAACGGTGAATGTCTGGCAAATTCCCTGATAACAGGAGCAGAACACATGGCGACCTCGCTGGAAAATCGCAGACACTACATGCAGATGGCTGGCGTGTGCCTGCTTGTCCTTGTAATCGTCGGCGCATTTGTTTTCTACCAACGGGATCTTCTGTTCCCCCAGAAAGGCGATGCGCTGAAGCAGGGACTGAATTCCGACTCAACAGCTCCCGGGACTGTCGCGGGCGGTCCTGCACGGAAGCGATGGCAACGATCCGCCAAAGATCTGGAGAAGGACGCAATTGCCGAAATCATCCGACCACATGTTGATGAGCGGGGGCATGTTGTCTTTCCGCCCACATCTGACGCCGAGATGAGACTCGACCCGGCGCTGGTCGAAGGAATCCCGACCGAAGAGGGGTACACGGCAGTATCACTGGCATCTGCAGACGCAACGAAGAACGAGACGACGTTTCAACAGGATCGGGAAAACTGGTATCGAAACCAGTTTCTATCGGAATATGAACGGGTCGGACACCACAGTTCTGGCTGGGACAGTATGGTCAAAGCTTTCCTGACCGAATCAGCGCGACGTGTGTCCATCACGCGCTATCAACGACACCGCTCTCCGAAGTTTTTTCATGACAAATTCGATGTCAGCCACGCAGAAAATGGTTCAGCCATCCTTGACCTCGGCTGCACGGATGCTCTGGTCCACGCGATGCTCATTGAGGAACTGCTCCTGCAACAACGCCACGACGAAGCAAGAGCCCGTGCTGTTGTCCTGAAGACGTGTGACAATATTTCAATCTATGCGGAATTGATTCAATATCAGATTCACAGAATGCTCCTGATTGCTGACCAGCAGCTGGAACTCCGCGAGGAAATGACACACCATTTTCGCAAATCGCTGATGACATCTGCGATGACTCCGCTTGAACGCCGCATTCATTA
Source organism: uncultured Chitinophaga sp. (assembly GCA_964517865.1). Lineage (GTDB taxonomy): Bacteria > Planctomycetota > Planctomycetia > Planctomycetales > Planctomycetaceae > SXXK01. The sequence continues at coordinate 5,917 of CAZFDW010000268.1, read as the reverse complement.
TGAAGAAGGTCAGACACTCTTCGCTCCCGCGCATCGCTCTGTCATCGGGAAGTTCATCGTCCTGCTTGAGCACGAAACGGCAGCGGATTCATGGCTGAAGGACATGCTGCTTGGAGATTTCTACAGTCAACTGGCACTTGATGCCGACGCGCTGAGTGACCTCTGGCCGCCATACATTCAGATTTACAACGAAAACCCGGAGGAAGCGTTGAAAATTCATCGCGGGCATCTCCACAAATCGTATCGACTCTATCTAAGTGCCTTTCGACTTGCCCCCGAGCTTCCCGATGCTCCCTACATGCTGTTTCGCATGTCGAGCCCACAAATGCCGGCAGCCTTCGGAGAGGGAAAACATGATCGACTCTCGCCAGCGAGTCCTCGTTATTGGTTCGATCAGGTTGTTGCGGCACAATGCGATTACAGGCCGATTTACCGAATGTACCGGGCATCGTTAATCCCACCTCCGCAGGCCGGAAAAAGGGATTTGAGACGATACGCACGGCTGATCGAGTTCGGTCTCGAATGCCTGAACTCGGAGCTCTTCAACACGCAGATTCCGTTCGGCTTCCATGAAGCCGTACAGACTGTGATTCAAGGCAATGAATATATCAGCGGTCCTCCTGCTCCTTTCGGGCGCAGCACCTATTCCAGCGTCGGCCTGATCAAGGCCTACACGATGATGATCGACGGTTACTCAGACCATCTGACTAAAAGCGAAAAAGCGTATTTCAATTCGCTGATGGCCGGGATCAACTGGATTCAAGGCCATCGCGAGGAGGCGCAGCGTCTGTCTGAAGCACTCGGTCCTGAAACGGACCATACGGCATTCAGGGAACTGTATCTTGATATCGCGGAAATGCGGCGTGGCTTTTCAGGGTCACGAACAGACTCTGCTGTGAGATTGAATCGCTCCGAGATTCAGGGAATCAGAGTTCTACCCGCAAACCGTCAGTTGTTATTCTCGCTCAATTCCGGAGTCTATCGGACCTGGGATCTCGAAACCACGCAAGCCCTCGATGAGCATTCAGTGCTTCCGGCTGAAGCCGGCGAGTTCATTCAGAGCAGCCTTTCAGAGGGTGGCGAATTCGTAGGTTCCTACCGGCATCCCGTCCTGAAGATCTGCGACACGAAATCCTTTTCCGAAGTGGCCAGCCTCAACTTCCCGGAACAGCTGAAGATGATCGGAGTTTCGCGAACCGGTCGGTTTGTCGCAGTGGCGGTGGGAGAACGCGTCGAATTGTGGGAAACATCTCCGCAGCGCCTGATTGCAGAAATCGATGTCCATATCGGTGAACTGTCCTGGCGCGGTATTGACTGGAAACCACAGCTCGAGTATGCCCGAGGATTCACGTTTTCAGACGGTGATGCGATGTTTGCATTTGTGCAGGGTGCAATTATCGAAAAGTTTCCGACGCAGGTTGGATGGTCGCACGAAGAAGCTCCGTTCCTGGTGAACAGGCTTCATGTCTGGGATCTTCAAAAGAATGAACTCGTCTGTAACGACCAGCCATTTGTTCCGAATATTACTTCCATGCGGTTCACCGATATCGGCGAAGAGCTGCTGGTGGCCGGAACGCACTGGTCAAGATTCCAGAGAGCCCGCGACTATCTGCCGGAAATTGAGGAACAGCATTCGATCAGGCGAATTAATCCGCGAACGACAGACACCGTGCAGGAATATGTCGGACGCAGCAACCCTCTCTGGGTACCGACACAATTCGGGAAGGACCGGTCGCTTGTGGTCGCTCTGGCAGGACGCGAACTCATGGTGTGGGACGCCGGGTCCGGGGACGAGGTCACAACCGTTGAGTCGCACCATCAGGACGTCGATTTTCTAATGGCTTCGCAGGAGCTGAACCGGATTTTCTCCCTGGATTCCTCCGGGGTATTGAACAAGTTTCCTGAAGAGTTTGATCCTGGTGTGCGTCCGGTGTTTCTCACCCCGGAATTGTATGAGAATCATGCGCCCCACCGAATCTCGTTTCATCCTTCAACGAAACGTGTTGCAGTCTGCAATCAGAATACGGGAGGCCTGATCTGGGATTTCTCAAACGCCGAGCGTGCGATTGGTCGGGCATATCGTTCTTCGGGACGGGTAGGTACGACTGCACTTGATTTTAGCCAGGACTTCCAGCAATTGGCCACAACCGAAGTTGCCATGCCCGGAGTCGATGTCGTCCCCGAGCTCCAGCAGAAGGCCCCCATGTCCATTTGGGATACAACTGCCGGAAAGGTGGTGCGTGCCCTGAAAGGTGAAACCAGTGTGATCGAGTGCGCAAAGTTTGACCCAAATGGGAGATTCATTCTTGCAGGACTTCGCGACGGCAACATTGTTGTATGGGATCTGCAGTCGGAGTCGGAACACCCGTGTCTGACCTTGAAGAAGCATCTTGCTGCCGTCACTCGACTCGAATTTTCTCCCGACGGACGGTTTCTGATCTCCGGTGGGCAGAGCGGCGAAGCCTTCGGAAAGCAGTTCTCTCCGTCCGTAAGACTCTGGGAGGTTTCGGAACAGAATCCACAATTCAAACTTGTGAAGACGCTCGAACTTGACCGAAATGACCGGCACCCATTCGGCGTTCAAAACGTTGCGGTGTCCACCGACGGAAAGTGGATTCTTGCGACTTATGGGGCAGAGACGTCGTTGTTCTCCTTCGATGGAAAACTCAGCTGTCATTTGGAAGGAAACAAGGCGATGTTCCTGCCGGACTGCTCCGGTATTATCACGGCGGGAGGTGTCAACATGGCGGATAAAGCCGTGATGTGGGATTTGAATAGCAACAGAGTACGGGAATTTGAGGGTGGACATCGCCGACCGATCGCTTCCCTCGCATTCGCGCCGGATGGAGATGCATTCCTGTCTGCTTCGTACACGGAGGGAATTGCCACCTGGCGAGCCGGCTCAGGCGAGCGTCTACTCTACATCTCGGATCTTTTTCCCTGAATCACCCGACGCAGGTTTCGCCCTCAACCCATTGGCTAAAGCCGGGAATCAGAAGCACATGCGACAGCCTGTTTTGCCTGAGGGTAGCCGCCGTCCTTGTCAGGAGTTGTTGCCACTCTCCATGCCGCTTCAATGTGAGTCGCGGAATCGTAAGGACGCAGTGCAGGCAACTCGGCGGATAGTTTGAACGCTTCGTCCCAGCGGTCTTCGTCGGTCCCGTCGGACTATGCCTGTTCCAATGCTGCCTTCCGGGTCTTCGCTTCCCCTGCTGTCAGCTACTCAGAAAAATCCGGCGGAGCACGAATCAATGCGAGATTCGCATCTACGCGAAGCGGGTCGAGTTTGCCGTATCCGTGATCCATCGCCTTTTCAACCAGAACCTGGGCATCTTCCGCCTTGTTCTGCGTTGCCTTCGCATATCCACCTTTGTAGTAGACCACACTGGAGATTCGTGGCTCAATCGTCACATCAGATTTTTTTTGCTAAACTTATGCTGTGTCCGCAGTGTCGTCATTGACTTCCCATCCTCCCCGTTGACTCCCGTTGATCTCAGGAAACGTTCTCATGATTTCGCGCGAAACGAAATCAGATCCCGGTACAGCGGGTTATCAGCGCTGGACGCGACTCGCGTTTTTGCATTGGCGCATCGCAGCGGGAAACCTGCAGAAGTTGCTGCCGGCGGGTCTTCGGATTGAGCAATTTGATGGCAGTGCATGGCTGGGTGTCGTACCGTTTTCGATGGAGCGAGTCCGTCCGTGGTGGTCACCACCGGTACCAGGCGTTTCGTGGTTTCTGGAAACCAACCTGCGCACCTATGTCGTCGATGAACGCGGCGTCGCCGGCGTCTGGTTCTTTTCACTCGATGCGAACAATCGACTCGCCGTCAACCTGGCACGCACGTTCTGGCACCTGCCCTACAAGCTGGCTGCCATGTCGCTGAACGTGAGTAGCATGCATGACAACGCGACACCGGCACGCATCACTTATGCAGGTCTTCGAAAAGAATCCCCCGCCGCTCAGTATGAATTGAAACTCGACCTGCCGGACGCTGAACCGAAGCCGGCCCAGCCAGGCACGCTCGAACATTTTCTCGTGGAGCGTTATCTGCTGTTTGCCACCGATCGAAAGCTCCGACTGCGAACAGGCCGCGTGCATCACCAGCCGTATCGCATCATCACGCCGACTTCGATTTTCGGCACGCAGTCGCTCACATCAGCCATCGGGTGTCACGATCTGGATATCACCTCCGCCGACCACGCGGCATTCTGTCACGGCGTCGATGTACGTATTTCGCCATTGAAACCTGTTCCCTGTTGTTCATGAAACCGACGCCGTTGTTCCGCAGCGTGGCCACATCGTTCGCCACGCCGGTCGATGCCCCACAGAAGCACCATCATACACTTTGGCACCTGGATGGACCCCGACGCACGCCGGCTAGCTAGTGCGTGTCGGAAAATGGGTTTGAGCAATTGTTTTGCAGTGTGAGAAAACGAAAAAACTCCCCGAAGATAACAGTCAGAAATTACGCAGTTGGTTTAAACACGGCCAAAAACGGAAATCGTTGCGTCATCTTCGAGGAATGAATCGATGCGGACAGGGTAGTCAAAGCAGGGACGACTGGATACTCAACGGATCGATCTGATCCCGCTCAATCTTGAGTGTCGTGATGAGATCATTCCGGTACTCAGAGCTTTGCAGCATGTGTACTCCAAACCGGAAGTTCGTGATCGGATCGTGAATCTCGTTCAACAGGATGTCAACGGCGACTCGCGCTCCGACTGCGGACGTGAAGGCATGGGTTACTGGCACATCGCTGTCCTCGCCGGTGTTCGACTTGGATGTAATTTCGGTTACGACCGTTTGCAGGACCTGTCGGAAAATCATCGACGCCATTGAAACAGTTCGAGCCGATTCGTTTGTGATGGAAACTCGCATCCATTATCCGACCGACAGCACGATCATCCGCGATGGCATCGAAAAGATCATCTCGATCTGCGTCCCGCTGGCAGAAAGCCGCAACCTGTCAGGCTGGCGACAGCACGAACATCTGTGAGAGAGAGTCCGGCGGATATCGCGAGGCATTGATCGCATCGCCGGGAGGAAGGGACCCAATCACAAGACGCATTTGAAGAAGCCTTATCAGAAACTGCTGAAGCTGACTGGACTCATTGTGCGAAGAGCGCGTGAACTCTGCGAAACGCGGCAAATGCCCGCAGCCACGGAGAAAGACGTGTTCGGCGAGGATTCGCTGCAGACCTACATCGCACGAACCGAGCGTGTTCAGAACACGGAGAAGCGGCGAGTCATCCTGGATGAACTGGTGCCAAACTCTGACAAGCTGTTCAGCATGTTTGAGCCTCACACTCAGCTTTACAAGAGAGGCAAAGCGGGCGAACCAGTTCAATTCGGGCGCCAGGTGTTTGTGTTTGAAGACGGTGCCGGCTTTGTGATTCATCACTGCGTGATGCCTCGCGACCAAAGTGACAAACAAGTGGTTGTGGAGCAGACGAAGATCGTGCAGCGCCGTTTTCACAATCGTATCCGCAGGCTGTCGTTTGATCGAGGGTTTCATTCGCCGGAGAACCAGGAAGAGTTGTCGAAACTTGTGCCGTGTCTGTGTCTTCCGAAGCCAGGCGTGAAGCAGTCGGTGAAACAGCTGGCGAAATGTGATGAAGAGTTCCTGGCTGCCCAGCCGCACCGATTTCCACGTCGGACTCATTTTCCGACACGCACTAACTAGAGCCTGGCCCCGGCTATCGACCAGACGACATTCGATTTGTCCGCGAAGAACCCCGACCGCGGCGAAGAAATCGTGCATCGCAGTCCGCAGGACATCATGGACGAGATCGCGGCCCTGGATCTGGAAAGTGCGGAAGTGCTGGAGAACATCCGGGGGTTGCTATGATCAGCCTTCGGGCGCTACAGTCGCGATCATCGCAGTGATCGGCCACAGATTGTGTACGGATTGTTGTG
>CAZFDW010000267.1:6487-9294 GCA_964517865.1 uncultured Chitinophaga sp. | reverse complement strand
GAGACGTCTGGTGCTGTCGAAATTGAATCCGGTCATCGCATTGTTGTGTACCTTGATCGCCGGTCTCACAACCCGATTCTGCGTGAGGCAAATCTCGACAAAGACCACCCCAAAATCCCGTGGCTGGGCAACCATAGGCTGGAATTCGTATACTCGTAATCCCAGCAAAAGTGTCATGAGCAAATTGGCTGCGGAAATCGGCGTTCATGATCCGGAAACTCACGCTGGCCGTGCCGGGCGATTTCACTCGTTGCAGGACTCTTCGCTGTGCCCCAAAATTGTGGAATACCTCGGGCAGCGATTTCCAAATGGCCTGTACTCACATCAACACGACGCTGTTGAAAACGTGCTGGCGGGAAAGAACACGATCCTTGCGACACGAACGTCCAGCGGCAAGTCGTTGATCTACTCACTCCCGGCATTGCATATGCTGTGCGAAAAGCCAGATTCGACTGCGCTGTTTTTGTATCCGCAGAAGGCTCTCGCAAACGATCAACAGATTAAACTGCGTGAAATGGCCAGTGCGATTCCGTGCATCAATCGAGCCCATGCCGAAAATCCACTGCTGGTCTCACGCTACGATGGCTCAGTCGATTCAGCAGCACGACCGCAGATTCGTGAGAAGGTGCAACTGATGCTCACGAATCCTGACATGCTCCACTTCTCGGTGCTGCAGCATCATGAGAATCACTGGGCACGGTTCTTCCGCAATCTGAAACTGGTCGCAATCGATGAGTGTCACGAATACCGTGGCATCTTCGGAACCAACGTCGCCATGATCCTGCATCGCCTGCGACAGATCTGCCAGCACTATGGTTCGAATCCGACGTTCATCGCCACGTCCGCGACGGTCAGCGAACCGCAGGCTCATATGCAGAAGCTGACAGGTCTGCCGTTTGAGTGCATTGATTCGACTCACGATGGCAGTCAGCAGGGCGATCGGAAGATGTGGATGGTCAACGGACCGGAACACTACTACGACTTTGGACGAAAACTGGCATTGAAGCTCGCTGAACAAGGGCTGACCGTGCTGGCATTCTGCCCCAGCCGAGTTGCCGCGGAGCGAATGCTGTCGCGAATTCCACGCAAGGACGAGGAATTGTCACATGTTCGAGTCTATCGATCCGGCCTGAGTTCAAAAGAGCGGGAAGGCATTGAAGCGGGGCTTCGCGATCGTTCGGTGCGTGTCGTATTTTCCACGAGTGCTCTCGAACTGGGCATCGACATTGGCGAAATTGACGTCGTTGTCTGTGTCGGCCTGCCGCACAGCATGATGAGCCTGTGGCAGCGAGTTGGCCGGTCGGCCCGCGGAGGCCGGGAAGGAGCGGCGGTCTTCATTCCCGCCGATTCGCCCATCGATACGTACTATGCGAATCATCCGCAGGAATTGTTTTCGAAGGATCACGAGCCATTGGTGCTGAATCTCACGAATCAGCGACTGTTGTGTCAGCACTACGCATGTGCCGTGCAGGAAGTCGCAGGTCGCACGGAACGCCTGAACTTTGACGCTCTTGGCCCGGAGATTGAGACGATTCACACACTCCGATCCGAAGGCAAACTCGATCGCGACGAGTTCTATCGGTCCGAACCGCACATGGAGCTCAGCATCCGTGGTGCCGGTGAAGGTTCCTACAAACTGATGGAAGGCGACGAATGTATTGGTGATATTGATTCGTTCCATCTGCTGCGAGAAAGCTGTCGCAACGCCATCTATCGTCACGGTGGTCGAGCATTCCGAGTGAAGGATGTGATTCGAGGTCGCAAGGTTGTGAACCTGCGACATGAGTGGACGTTCAATGAAACGACTCCGTACATTCAGAAGAAGATTCAGCTCCGCCAGACGCTGCAGGCCGCAGACTATTCACAGGTTCGCCTGGCAACGGTACGGATTGTCGCCACCGAATTCCTGGCTGGGCTGACCGAACGAGACCGTGGCGGAAAGGTCGTAAATAGCTGGTCCGGCAATCAGGCAATGCCGCCGCATCAATTGCCCACGGAAGGCACGATGCTGCTGTTCCGCAAAGAATTCTGGGCGTCGGTCCTGCCCAGCCTCAACGGCAGCGACGCTCAGGCAATGGAAGCCTGTGAGCGATTGCTCTGTGGATTGTTCCCGACGATTTCTGGCCCTTGTGACACTCAGGATTTTTCCTCTGCGGTAGACAGGCTGCCAACGGGCGAGCTGGCTCTGTTCTTATACGACGCTGTGTACGACGGCGTCGGTCTGACATTTGTTGCATTCGATCACATGACGGAACTGCTGCAAAAGGCATTGGAGCGAGTCTCATCCTGCGAATGCGAAGAAGACACCGGATGCTTTAGCTGCGTGGCAAACCCGAACAAAGAACGCCCCGCCAGCAAGCATGATGCTCGACTGATTCTTCAGGCACTGCTGACCGTGTTTCAGTCGGAGTCGCCTCGTCAACAAATAGTCACCGGAGACTGGTCAGCGACACTCGAACAAACAGCAGCAATCAACTGCACCGCCTGCAGCTCGGCGGTCAAGGTCAACGATCGCTTCTGCCCGAACTGTGGCACGAAGATGAACACCGCAATCGCCAGCTAATGTCCCTTCTCCCCCATGTAGCTTGGGCATTCTTGCCCGAGACTCACGAACAAGAAGACGACGGACAAGAATGTCCATCCTACGTCTCAATCCTCGCACTTTTTAAAGGAGTCTTCCCCATGATCACAGCACCGATCAAATGTGTTTCGAACATGAATGTCCAACCTACAGATCTTGAAGGCTTCACGGAGCTTGATGCGATGGGACAGCTTTATCCGTTCCCGGCGATCCGGGTCATCCGTAT
>CAZFDW010000267.1:0-6387 GCA_964517865.1 uncultured Chitinophaga sp. | reverse complement strand
GTCGTGAGACGCGGGAAATCAACGCAGTTTCGGAGTCGAACGGGTTCTGGCGAACAGGCAATTGCTGGTTCACGCGGATGGAGAAACTGGAATCGCTCAGCCGGTCACCGCAGTTTCAAGGTCCGATTGCCGGCATCATTCTCGTCGATCCGGTGTTTCGAACGCAGCACGCACGCGGCCTGAAAGGTTCGTCGTGGACACGCAATGATCGCCCGGAGCTGTTGAATTCGTTCCGGAAGCACCTTGCGGAAGACGGCCTGCGTCCACCACTGCTGTTCATGGCCTGTCCGCCAGCGAAATCTTTGAACACGTTACCAGCTCAGCGAGCCTACTGTCTTGAAGCAATGTGGTACTGCGACGGGAGCCGCCTGCGAGTCGGTGCATTGTAGTCTTTCCCATGTAGGTTGGACATTCCTGTCCGACTCACGAGAATCCCCCAGCCTTCGTCTCTCGTGCCACCACTGGCAACTTCAGCTATTCAACTCCTTCAAGCCTTTGAGTCCCGCACATGATCACCGATCTCTGGATCGAAAATTTCAAAGGCATCGGCAAACGCCAGCACATTCCGCTGAGCCCGATCACGCTGCTGTTTGGCACGAACAGTGCCGGGAAGAGCACCGTATTGCATGCACTGCTGTATTTGAAGGAAATCCTGGTGAATGGGAATTGTGATCCGACGCATCAGCTGGATGGAGAGAACACGATTTCGTTTGGTGGGTTTAACACGCTCGTACATAAGACAAATGAGAAATCGGCCGATTCAATCAATCTCACGGCACGCCTGGCACTCACAGCGAGACAACGATATGAATGGATTCACAGTGACGAGAGACGACAGCTTGAGGAGATTCGTGCAACCAATTTCCAGAATGCGCCCCAGTGGGCACGAGATTTGTACGAACCAGGCATCGGAGTGTTTTCCGTGTTCGAATTTGAGGAATCGCATCCACAGCTGTACGAGCATGCGCCTGTCAGTCTAAGCTTTTCATTGTCGGTATCGCACCGCAGCGCGGTTTTTGCTCCGTTTGCTCCTCTGGGTGAGTTCACAGTGAATCGCGTGGCGATGGAAGCAAACGATCTTCCATTCTTCACCGCTTATCTTTTCCCGCGTAGTTTTGGCTCCCATGATGATGAAGACAAACAACTCTGCGGCTATGTGAACCTCCTGAGTCCGTGTTGGAAGCATCGCGTCAACGGGATCGAAGTCGCGTCACATGATCAAGGAACATCGGAAGTACGGTCCGACGAGTGGATTGAATATGAAGAGCAATCGTCGCGATTGGAAAGGATGTGCCAGCCAGCCAACTATTTCGAGGGTACGACAGGCTTGATCACCCGGGTCTTTGAAGTACCGCGATACTTTCGTTTTCCAAGCGACAAAGAAAAAAAACAATCGCTACTGGATTGCGTTACTAGCGAGGACTTATTGCAAGTCAGATTGCCGAACTTTCTGGCGGCGATTCGGCCTATCGAATTGAGTGAAGAAGAACTCGAGTGGATTGATGAGCCGGCATATCCGTCTGTAATGGTTCTACTGATCCGAAATCCGCTCCATTCAAGTGAAAGTGAAGTAGACCGTTACATTTGGCGACAACCATTCCGATTGGTCGGGCTGTGGTTCGAGGAACGAACAGAGTTCGATGACTCCTACAAGATCATCAATTGCATCCGCAGCTACGTCTTCGACCGTGATTCGATCGATTTGCCGAGTCGCGGTAAATGGGTTTGCGCTGTTACACTGGAGGCTAACGCAACGGGTTTGCCAGACCTGAACGGGGAAGAAGAATTCTGTTCGACGCATGACGAAGATTCCTACCGACGTCGAGCGCCGGACGAAGGCGAAAACGCCCGACGCGCCTTTATCAAACATCGTCTGGCCGTACCACCCATTAACGCCGCTTCCCATCAATTTGATGACGACGTCGAGCGGATCATTCGGAAACCGGTGGAGTGGCTACGAACGTCGCTCGACAAGAATCTGATCTACGTTGGCCCAAAGCGCAGCACCGTTACTCGCAATCTGACAAAAGACAACTGCCACTTACTGACGACCTGGGGCAATGGTCTGGCCGCGTGGAGTTGGATCCTAAAAGAGAACAAGAACCTGAACATTGTTTCAAGTCATCTCGCGGCCGAAGATTGGCTGAATACAGGTTATGAGATCAAGCTGAAAAAGATCATTCAGTGCCCCTCTTCTCATTGGCTCGATCAGGACGATGTTACGATTGACTTTGGCAAATTCCAGCTCGGTACTGAAGGTCCGATACCTTTTAACCAACTAACGCCTGAACAGTATGACGTGCTGGTGCGTAAGATGGCACAACTGCAAACAGAACTTGAAAATGCCAATAAACTGAGCCACTTCCCAAAGTTCACTCGGGCATATTTGGAAAAACGATGCGGGGCGAGCGAGCTTCATCCGCAGGATGTTGGGGAGGGAATTACTCAGATCATTCCGGTGCTTGTCGCGTTGCAGCATGCCAAGCTGGTGCTACTGGAACAACCAGAACTCCACCTGCACCCATCCGTCGCCGCAAGGATTGCTGATGTCTTGCTGGATGCGCGAATCTCCGGGAAAGAGTTGGAAAGGAGTGAGTTCGAGGCGTTCGATTGGAATAGTTCCGATGCTGACCCAAAATGGCCCACGTTAATTGAAACGCACAGCGAACATCTCATATTGCGGCTTTTGCGACGAATTCGGCAGACAACCGACAATGAGTTGCCGGAGCACATCCCTCCCGTTAAGCCAGACGATGTGTGCGTGCTGTGGGTCGAAAACCTTGGCGATGGAACGACATTTCAAAGGCTGCAGATCGACGAACGCGGCGAATTTATCGATCGCTGGCCAAGAGGCTTCTTCAGTGAACGTGCGCAGGAGCTGTTCTGATGATTCACGAATATGCTGTTGATCCAGGGGCAGTGTTCAAGAAAGATGGTTTCTGGTCTGTCTTGAAAGATTTTGGGATTGCTCAAGGACGCGTGATTGTCGAGTGCCCGGACAACGACTGGAGAAAACAGCTGGAACAGTCTCTTTGCCGTGCACGTAGTGAGTTCGGCGATGTTGGATTTCTCCGGCTGATGGAACGTTGGAAGGAGTTGATCGACAGAAAAGGCGTGATCAGGCGAAAACCCGATTCCGTCAATTCCGCTGCCTTGAACTGGCTACAGAAAATAGTTCCGGAGCATTGCCACACGCCATTTCACGCTGTGCTCACAAATGAAACAGATGATCAGATTCCAGAGTTGCTCTCAAAGCAAGATATTGATCTGGGCGATCCTCGGTGGAACGCTGAAACTCAAAAAATTGTCCCACGCACAGTTGAGGCGTTGGCCGAATGTGTCGCACTGCTTGGGCAGGTGAGTTGCGAGATTCTTTTCATTGACCCATATTTCAGTGAAGGCCGCAAATGGCAAGAGTCGTTGCTCAAGTCACTCACTGCATGCCGGGCTCACGACCGGCATTTTGGACGAATCGAAGTGCATACGAGTGAGTACGACGAGCGAGAAAAGGAGTCGCGACTTACCAATGGACAACAGACATCTAAACTTGCAGTTTTCAAACGCGATCTCGCTCCCGAGCTATCCGAGAAACTGACAAATGATATTTCGGTAAAGTTCTTCATTTGGAAGCCACGCAGAGGTGGGGATCGATATCACAGGCGATACGTCTTAACCGAACGCGGCGGCATCTATTTCGAAGGAGGCCTTGATCGCGGAGCGGAGGGTCATACTACCGACGTCGGACTGCTGAGCGACAAAGTGTGGCAAGAGCGATGGGAACAGTACCAGTGGGATGAGGACCACCCTGAGGCCGCAGCCTTTGACCTTGTCGGCGAACCATTCGTGATTAAATCGTGTCGATGACGCTTTATTGCGATTCCGTACGATGGGCATTCTTGCCCGTCTTTACTCGCCATCGCATGCCGAACGAAAGCAAGACGCATCTCGGGCAAGAATGCCCAAGGTACTGTACAAAGTAGACAGCAAGAACAAGTTCTGAAAACTGACCCACCGACATGAACCCCACATTCACAATCACAAATGCCATCACTCGCGATCTGACGAAGATCGAGCGGGCTCGTGGGTTTCTGGATGCGGCGACGTTATCGGATGAGTGGGTGCGGCGGATGAGCCAGCGAGCCCTGCTGCTGGAAGCCCATCATACGACGCATATCGAAGGCACTCAGCTCACGCTGGAACAATCACAGGCTGTTTGGGATGGTCAATCCGTCGCCGAAGCCAACGCCGATGACGTGCGCGAGCTGTTGAACTACCGCGATGCATTCCAGCTCGTTTCAGAATACCTGTCGAGCGGTCTGCCGATCACGGAAACGCTGATCCGTTCGATCCATCAAAAGCTGGTCGAAGGCGTGCGCGGCGGCGAAGGAAAGCCTGGCGCGTATCGGCTCGTGCAGAACTACGTCGTCAGCGGAAAGACCGGCAAGCCCGTCTACACGCCTCCACCTCCGGAAGCCGTGCCGGGGTTGATGCAGGATTTGGTCGCATGGTTACAGGCTGGCACAGACATTCATCCAGTGCTGATGGCAGGCATTGCGCAGTTTGAGTTGGTTCATATTCATCCGTTCGTGGATGGAAATGGGCGAACTTCTCGCCTGCTATCGACACTGTGCCTGTACCGCGATGGGTATGACTTCAAGCGGCTGTTCACGATCAGCGAATACTACGACCGCGACCGTCAGGCCTTCTATCGTGCGATCCAGAGCGTCCGCGAACAGAACATGGACCTGACCAGTTGGCTGGAATTCTTCACTCAGGGACTGGCGACACAACTTGACGAAGTCAAGACGCGGGGAGAATCCGTGATCCGCTGCGATGTCGTGAGCAAATCTCATCAGCTGAATCAGCGACAAAGCCGAATCCTGGAGCATCTGAACTTTCAAGGCGGCAGTATCACGATTCGCGACATTGAAGCATTGTTCGAAGGCGTGTCTCGCCGCACGCTGCAGCGCGATTTGTCGGTAATGATCGACAAGGGACTGGTTGAATCCACCGGCGAAACAAACAACCTGCACTACGGCCTGACCCAAAAAGACCTGTAAAGTCACAAAGTCACAGAAACTTGCGACAAACTTGCGACAGAACTTGCGACAGAACTTGCGACAAACTTGCGACAAACTTGCGACAAACTTGCGACAAACTTGCGACAGAACTTGCGACAGAACTTGCGACAGAACTTGCGACAGAACTTGCGACAGACTCACGACACAGCTTGCCACAGCAGACAAAACACGGGTATTTCCTCGCAGAGCCAACGTCAGCGTTAGCGGCTCATTTTAATCCTCACGACCGACACATGGCTGAGCTGACCACAAAAACGCGACTGCCCGTTTCCTGTCCGAAGTGCTCACGCCTGTGTAGACTCGTCAGCCACGATAAGGGGGAATAGGGGAAGAATTGGTCAAATCTGTGGCGGCGGAACAGAAATACAACCTGTCATTTACGGCAGGCGGGCTGATGCCGGGGGAATCAACGGCCCTGGCGGCGGTCTATCTGCAGGAGGCCGACTGGAAGGCCGCAAAAGCCGTCGTGCTGGAAAACAACCTGTTGCAAACTCGCACTGAAAGCACGGCTCGGCGAAAGCTGCGGGAATTAATCCCGCGACTGGCGGCCATGACGCACGATCAACTGCAACTCATTGTCGGCGGATCCATCTCGGAACAACGACAACCACGGTCGCCATGCGAATGTTACGAGAGGCAGAACTTGTCAATTCTGAAGGCATCATTCAGCCAACGCTAATGTCGCCCGAACTGGCACGAGTGAGCCGGCATGATCGAAGTGACCAAGGCTCGCCAGGCGGCTGACGGGCGACACGAGAAGACGGATCTCGTTTACAGCTATCTCTGCAGTGGCGAGTTTCAGCATCATCTGAGCGGCCTTGTCGAGTCGTTCGCACAGATGCAGTCGGACCTCGATTCTGAGGAACGCAGCATGAAGTCCATCTGGAAAAAACGCCGCAAGCATCTTGAACGGGCCTTCTCAAGCACGACTGGACTCTACGGTGACCTTCAGGGCATCATGGGCAGTGCCGTTTACTGAGTCGCCAGTTGAGCGACGCCGTCCAGGATGACTACGTTCGCACAAGCAGCAAGACCGCTCGCTACAAACCCAACAAAAAAGACAAACCATCGGCCCAGAACCCCATCGTCATCAAAGCCAACGCCAAACAAAAACAAGCATTCAGCCAACTCAATTCCTCACCCTACATTTTTCCTTAACGGCGTTGCCCACAGGCGGGTCAGTATTGTGATATCCGTGGCGCGTCGATATTGGGACGAGCCATCGTTTCGCCTTGGTTTTTGCCCCCTTTTGCCAATATCACACGGCGCGTGTAATTCAGAGTTCGCATTCAAACACAATTGGCGT
>CAZFDW010000266.1:5591-9318 GCA_964517865.1 uncultured Chitinophaga sp. | reverse complement strand
TACATTGTTGAACGAACGCAGAGTCAGAAACTGTCCTAGTCCAGCTCGAAGTTCGATCCCGCAGACGACGAGTACGACGACGAGGAAAACCAGTGAAACGATTGTGCGGGTTCCCGAGACCTTAGGTCCGGTGGGTGCCTTGGCAGGCGGAGTTTGGGCCATAAACATTCTCCATTCAGAAATTATGAATTCAGAACAGCCGTGGCCGGAAACAGAATCGGCCCACGAGATCTCAACGATCGCGCATTAAAATACGCTGAATCGCAGCCGTTGTCACCTGATGGACGAATCCGTCTTTCAGAATCTTGCAGCATTTCCGTACTGACCAGGGCGTTCTCATCAAATTCGGGCATTGCGTGTCTCGAATCGCCCACAAACTTCAGATCCCCGGCTTGCAAATACGTTGGAGTTACCGCGACAATCAGGTGTCTCACGCCTGTCGTTGTCCGGAGTTCATTGATGACTGGAACCGTTCTGGAGCGAAGCCTGCGCAATGTGATTGCCCGGTTGCAGAAATTACGCATTCTTCGACGACAGACTGTCTGCTGGCTGTTGCTGCTGGTGCCGGCGATTGCCGTAACTTTATGGTTGCCGTTGTCGCTCGGATATATCGGGCCGGAATTGCCTGTATTGCTGGGTGCTACAATTGTCGGCACGACATTGTCACGCCTGCTGACGAAGGCCCCATCCGTAAACGATGCCGCGAGACTCGTTGAACAGTCCCATCCGGAATTGAACGACGTGGTCCTCACGGCTGTGCAGGTTTTTCAACATCCCGCGCCACGACCGTCTGTACTTTCCGCAATGGCACTGCAGGAAGCCGAACACTTCGCCAGACAACGCGACTGGTCCGGCGCTGTGCCCGGTGGGAAACTGGCGAAGTGGACACTGTTGAGTTTTCTGTCGTTTGTGGTGATGGTGTCAAGCGTCATGGCCGCCAGCCGCTATGGTCGTGATCTGATCAAGCCATCGGGCAGAGCTGCTGCCGGCTTGGAGCAGAAGCAGACCACACTGGTGACGGAACTGGTGATCGAACCGGGGAACACCGAAGTCGAACGCGGCTCGGCGCTCACTGTGGTCGCAAGATTTCCAGGCATCGTACCAACCCGCGCCGTACTGGAATTCATCGATGCTCAGAGTATTGCTCGTCAATTGGCGATGACTGAAACTGTCGATGCCGGAGTCTTCGCTGCGCGCATGGAAGAAATATCCAGTGACGGCGTCTATCGAGTGCTCTACGACGATGGCGAAGCTCAGTCCATTGAGCCACGGATATCACCTGATTTCAAGGTGGCAACCTATGTGCGGCCGAAACTGGAGCAGGTGGATGCAATTGTCACGCCGCCGACATGGTCGGGCCGACCTCAGGAATTGATCGAAGATGTGATGCGGATGACTGTGACAGAAGGCTCGACGGTTGTCCTGAAGCTTCGACTCAACAAGCCCGTGGCGCTTGCCGAGCTGCATCCGAAAGACGGACCTGCAATTGTTCTGGTGCCAATCTCCGATGATCCGACGATCGTGGAAACCACCATGGTGTTGACCGACAGTCATGCATGGACGTTGCATTTACAGGACTCGGATGGGCGAACGCCGGCGGATGAAGAACAAATCTCCATCAAGGTAAGTCGCAATCAGCCGCCGCAAGTGAAAGCCACGTTTCCCGGCAAAGATACGAACGTCTCACCGTTACAGGAGTTTCTGGTCGAGGCCAAAGCGACCGATGATTTTGGCCTCGTGAGTTTTGGAGTGCAGTATTCTTTGTCGGGGGGTGAATTGAAAGATGTGGCCTTGACGCAGGATGAGGGCACTGCCATCGCAAATACATCCATCGCAAATACTGACTCAACCGCCGAGAGTTCAGTCGCGGGTGTTCAGACGCCACTGCTCAACGCGGTCATTTCACATCAGATTGAACTTGAGCCGCTCAACGCGGCCCCGGACGATCTGGTCACATACTCCTTTTGGGCAAGCGACATCGCACCTGACGGCAGCGAACGCCGCAGTTACAGTGATATCATGTTTGCCGAAGTACGACGATTCGAAGAGATCTTCCGCGAATCGCAGCAGGGCGACCAACAGCAGCAACAGCAGCAACCGCAGAATCAACAACAACAGGAGGGGAGTGCAGTTGATGGAATTCTGAAGTTGCAGAAGGAGATCATCTCCGCTACATGGAATACGATTCGCGTGGAAGCAGAGACACGCAAGGACGGTTCATTTGCAGCAGACGTTGGAGTCATCGCAGAATCTCAGGGACAGGCGATTGAGCAGCTCGACGCAGCCATGGAGGAGCTTGCCGGTGATCCAAAAACGGCAGCATTGGCTGAGAAGGCGAAGTTAGAAATGACGTCCGCTCGACAAAAGTTGGACGACGTTCGCAACGGCACAGAATCAGCACGCCTTCCTGATGCGATGTTAATTGAACAATCCATCGTGCAGACACTGCTCAAAATGCGAGCCGCCGAGTTTCAGGTTCGCCAGCAGCAGCAACAGGGCGGAGGCGGAGGTGGCGGCGGGAACAGCGCGTCGCAGCAGCAGTTGCAGCAACTGGAACTGGACAACCAGCGAAATCGCTACGAAACCGCACAGCAGGCTCAGCAGCAGCAGGAGCAGACTGCACAACAGCGTGAACAGGTTCAGGTCTTGAACCGTCTGAAAGAGCTGGCTCGCCGACAGCAGATGGTGAATGAACGACTGAAGCAGCTTGAGTCCGAACTGCGTGCCGCAACGACCGACAAAGAGCGTGAAGAAATTGAACGAGAACTCAAACGCCTGCGTGATGAACAGCGTGAGATGCTGCGCGACGTCGATGAATTGAGCGAACGAATGGATCAGGCTGCGGATCCGCAGAAACCGGAATCGACTCAGATGCAGCAACAGATGGAACAGGCTCGCGAAAATGTGCAGCAGGCGTCACGCGCGATGGACGAAGGCAAACTTGCCGAAGCAATTTCTGAGGGAACTCGGGCGGAACGGCAATTCGAAGAGTTAAAGGAAGAGTTTCGCAATCAGACGTCGTCAAAGTTTGATGAGGCCGTGCGGGACCTGAGAGATCAAGCTCGGGACCTGAGTGAGCAGCAGGAAAAGCTCGCTCGCCAATTAGCTGGCATTGAACCGGCAGACGCAGCGGGGGATGTACAGAAGAAACAGCCATCACTGCGAGCAGATCGCGATCGCGAACAATTGCAAAAGAATGTTGGCGAGCAGCGGGACCGACTGGAGCGCGTTGTCGAACAAACAAAACAGATGGTCGAGCAAGCCGAAGGAAGCGAACCGTTGCTGTCGAACAAGTTGTACGACACGCTTCGTGTTTTGAAGGACGCCAAGCCGGACGAAGCATTGCAGGCCACTGAGTTGCTCACCAGTCGAGGCATGTGGTCGCAGTCGCAGCAGGCCGAACAGGTGGCACGCAAGGGAATTGATCAACTGAGGGAAGGGATTGAACGGGCAGCAGATTCCGTCCTCGGCAGTGAAGTGGAATCATTACGTCGCGCCCAGTCGCAGCTGCAGGATGCCACAGAAAAACTTGCCAGCGAAGTGCAGAATGCCACCAGTGAAAATCAACAACCGAAGTCAGGCGAGCGGCAGGGCGTCAGCCCTCCGAGTGTTGAAGATCAAAATCCGGGTGAAGGGCAGCAGCCGGGTGAAGGCCAAAATCCGGGCGAAGGGCAACAACCGAAGTCAGGCGAGCGGCAGGGCGTCAGCCCTCCGAGTGTTGAAGATC
>CAZFDW010000266.1:0-5491 GCA_964517865.1 uncultured Chitinophaga sp. | reverse complement strand
AGCGGCAGGGCGTCAGCCCTCCGAGTGTTGAAGATCAAAATCCGGGTGAAGGGCAACAGCCGGGTGAAGATCAACAACCGGGTGAAGGCAAACAACCAGGCGAGGGGCAACAACCGGGTGGTTCACGGGGTGGCCAACAGCAATCATCATCGCTTCTTGGCGGCGGACGAGAAAGCAATAGTGGTCGCGCCGCCGACAACGGCTCCCGTCCATTGACGGGCAACGAGTTTACCGAATGGTCCGATCAGCTTCGCGATATCGAAGAAATGCTCGATGAACCGGAACTGCGCAATCGAGTCGCTCAGGTCCGTGACAGGGCCCGAGCGATGCGTGCTGAATTCAAGCGGCACGGCGAAGAGCCTCAATGGGATCTGGTAAAATCACAATTGCTGGGCGAGATGCAGTTGCTTCAGCAACGCATCAGTCAGGAACTGGCAAAACGCGATTCTGATCGTGCGATGGTACCGATCGACCGCGACCCCGTGCCGGAAGAGTTTGATACACTCGTACAGAAGTACTATGAACTCCTGGGACGCGAACGGGATAAATGATGACCGCGACAGCCGACTTGATGAATCCCAGCATCGTGATGGCGATCCGTTCGCTGGAAATGCGTGCGAAGCTGGTCGTGGATGGATTTCGAACGGGTCAGAACAAAAGCCCTCGGCACGGATTTTCCGTCGAGTTTTCTGAATACCGTCCATACACCCAGGGTGACGATCCCCGCTTCCTCGACTGGAAGCTCTACGCACGCACTGATCGCAGCTATATTCGATTGTTTGAAGACGAGACAAATCTGCGATGTTACATCGCTTTGGACATCAGCCGTTCCATGTCATTTGCCTCGGGAGATTATTCAAAACACGACTACGCACGCACGATGGCCGCATCGCTCGCATGGCTGCTCAATCGCCAGGGTGACGCTGTGGGACTGACATTGTTTGATGAACATGTGCAGTCTGTTGTTCCGGCACGTTATCGTCCGGGGCAATTACGCAGATTGTTCATCACGCTGGAACAGCCACCGACAGGCACAGACACGCAACCTGCCATCGCGATGGAAGATTTGGCTCAGCGACTTCGCAAACGCGGCCTTGTTGTGTTAATTTCAGACATGCTGGCACCCATTGATCAGATCACGGATGGCCTGCAGTTACTGCGAGGATGTCTTCACGATCTGGTGGTTTTTCAGGTGCTGGATCCAGCGGAAAAGCTGCTGTCGTTTGACGGGCCAAAGTTATTTGAAGATCTGGAGAGCGGTCAGAAAATTTACAGCGACCCGGAAACAGTGCGGTCTGCGTACCTGCAGAAACTGTCCGCGCACAATCGAGCAGTCCAGTACGCCTGTGAATCCGTCGGTGCGGCATTTCGTCAGGTCACGACTGATGAACCGCTGGAACTGGCCCTTGCCGAATTCCTGCAGGCCCGTCGCCAACGGCGTTCATAGGCCCTGATCAAGCGACTTTGGAGTGCGGTGACTCGTCACCGCTTTCTTTTTCCAGTAACTTCGGTCTGGGAAAGACGTTCGTCAGTTCTGCCGACTTCACCTGAAATGGAAATGGGATGTTCGCTGTTTTCCCGCGTCGATTGATAAAAATACCGTGTTGGAAAGGCAAAGCGGCGACAAGTCGCCGCACTCCAAATGACTGCCGCTTGCATCAGGCATGTCCCGTTCTAATTATGCCTCACCGCTCTTTCGGTGACGTGTTGGCGTCTGGTTGTTATACTTGGACGGTGTTGCTCAAGACGTTCGACTTTGACACCATCGCCGTGAGCGCCATGTGCCGGAATTGCACAGGGCTGGCGGACCAAAAACTTTATTTATCCACAGGAACACACTCGTGAAACTGGCTCGAATTCGCCTTAATGATGGTTCGCAGCTCGTGGCGGCTGTCCACGACAACACGGTCCAGCCGCTCGACCTGACGCAGATCGATGCGTGTCATTCTTTGATGGACATTTTAAACTCAGCCGATCCCGCAGGGCTCGCGCGCTTCCTGCTCAAGCCCGACACAAAACTGCTTGAATTCTCTGCCGTGCAGTTTCTGGCACCGATCGATCTGCAGGAAGTCTGGGCCGCAGGCGTTACCTACAAACGCAGCCAGGTCGCGAGAATGGAAGAGTCTGAAGCGGCGGCGTCGCATTATGACAAGGTTTACACAGCAGACCGTCCGGAACTTTTCTTCAAGGCTACGCCACATCGCGTTTCCGGTCCCGGCCAGCCGCTACGGGTCCGCTGCGACAGTCACTGGAGTGTTCCAGAGCCGGAATTCACACTCGTCATCAGCAAAGATGCTAAGATTGTCGGCTATACGATCGGCAACGATATGTCCGCGCGCGATATTGAAGGCGAGAATCCGCTCTATCTGCCGCAGGCGAAATTCTATCGGCAATGCGCCGGACTTGGGCCATGCGTGTTACTCGCGGACGGTCCCTTGAAGCCGGAATCGATTGATATCCAACTCGAAATTCGTCGCAACGGGCAGATTGCATCCACCGACGGCACCAAACTGAGCCAGATGAAACGCACTCCGGAAGAATTGGTCGCATGGCTGTTCCGGGAAAACGAGTTGCCGAACGGTGCATTCCTGATGACCGGCACTGGCGTCGTTCCTGACGACAATTTTACGCTCGAAGACGGCGACGAAGTCTCGATCACAATCACGGGCATCGGTCGTCTGACAAATCCGATCGTTAAAGATCGCGCACCGTAGGATGGACATTCAATTCCGTCGCATCGCCATCCGGCAGATTCTGCTGATGAAGTGACGAGATCAGCCGCATTCGAGGCTGTTTTCAGAGTGTTTCGGCTTTTCCGATTTTGACGTCAACGAAGCAAGTCCCCGTGCACCGATATCGGATACGGGGCGCTGCCTTTTCAAGGCAGTGCTGTTGTCCTGCCTGCCTTCACGTTGTGAGTCACGGAAATGTCCGCAAACTTCTACCGAAGTCTAACCGTTGTTGTCCTGACTGCGGCAATGATTGTCTGCAACAGTAGCATGGCAGCCGAAATTCCATGGTCGACCGACATCGAAGACTCACTTCAACGAGCGGCCGCGAACGGTCAGCCGGTGTTGATGGAGTTCACGGCCGATTGGTGCGTGTTCTGCAAGAAGATGGAGAAGAACACATTTACAAACGCTGACGTCGCTGAACGGATCTCCCGCAACTTTGTCGCGGTCAAAGTCGATGCCGACCAAAACAAGGATCTGGTCAAGGAACTGGGAATCAAAGGTTTGCCGGCGATTCTGATCGTTTCACCGGATCTTACAGTCATTGAAAGAATCTCGGGCTTCCAGACACCGGAAGCTCTGATCCCGAAGCTGGACGCTGTCACAGCAGTTCATGCGACCCAGGGCAGACCGGCAACGATAGTCAGCTCACAGAAATCACCGCAGCGCCCGAAGACCGCCGCCCCTCGGCCAGAGTCGCTCGATCCCGAGGCAGTCACACCTTCACGTGCGGCACTCAAAGAACTGGAATTTGAAGCAATCACACAGGAAGAAGCACCTCGCGTTGGAAGACGCCCCTCAGTCGCTCCCTCGAAGAATCCGCTCGTCGATGTCCCGGACGCTGATCAGGCGAATCCGGCAGAGTCCCGCGCCGCCGTCACAGATCCCGATTCGTTTTTCAAGACAATCAGTCGCGAACAGGAACCCCAGGACGCAAAACCTGCAGATTCCGGCCCTGCATTCGACGGGCTCTGCATTGTCAGTGCTGTGGACGGACGTGAATTGGTGAAAGGCACGGATCGCAATCAAGTCAACTATCGCGGCCAAACGCTCTATTTCGCCAGCGTCGATCGTAAAGCACAGTTCCTCGCTTCGCCTGCCACGTACTGGCCCATGCTGGACGGTTCCTGTGCGATGACGTTGCTCGAGGATGAACAGCGAGTCGCAGGTCAGCTTGAATTTGCCGCTGTATTCCGAAAGCACATCTGGCTCTTCGCGAGTCAGGAAGCGATGCAGGAATTCCTGCGCAGCCCGGCCGACATGGCCGAAGAAGCCTCTGAACTCGCCGCCGAACTTCAACGCTGATTTCGAGCTACGCTTGAACAACCGCTCTTCTAATCTGCCGATGGTCGTTGTCATCTCGTGCGCGCACGCGATGGTCCACCTGGCGGAACAGTCGTTCTCCAGCGTTGAACAGATTGTCTGCGGTGAGTTTCATCTTTCGATGGAGCAGTCCGGACAGTATGGTTCACTGTTGCGGATTCCGTTTGGCTTCGGTGCCTTTTTGACCGGCATGCTGGCAGATCGACTGGGATCTTCCCGCGTGCTGACGCTGTATCTGGCCGGTACAGCGATTGTCTGCCTGTCGTTCGTGTTTACGACGACATCTGAGATTCTGAGCCTGCAATTGTTCGCCATGGGTGTCTTTGCCAGCATGTATCATCCCGCTGGATTGTCGCTGATGACTTCGATCACAACACCGGAAAACCGCGCGCAGGCGTTGGGAATTCATGGTGTTTTCGGTTCGCTGGGATTGATGACCGCCCCGCTGCTGGCCGCGTTCATACTCCTGATTCCTGACGCGACATGGCGAAACTTCTTCATGACACTCGGCGTGATTGCAGCTGTGCTGGTGTTTGTATTCCGCTGGGGCGCGGCAAGGTTCGGTGCCCACGCGGTGGCCAACGCTGCTGTCCGGGCGACAGAGCAGAGTCCCGGTGATCTTCAACGCTCCAGGATCTTTGCACCCATACAGTTGCAGGTCCGACCGTTCATTCTGTTGATGATCTCATCGGCATGTTCCGGAATTGTCTACGGCGGCGTGTTGCATTTTCTGAAGCGGTATCTGAGCGATGTGAAGGGCTTCGATTTCCTTTCGACAAATCATGACTCGGTCGCAGGATATCTTG
The DNA here is from genome assembly GCA_964517865.1 of uncultured Chitinophaga sp. GTDB lineage: Bacteria > Planctomycetota > Planctomycetia > Planctomycetales > Planctomycetaceae > SXXK01. The sequence goes on along the minus strand of CAZFDW010000266.1, from coordinate 630 downwards.
CGGCGCTTGTGTTGTGCTGTGGGGTCGCCGGACAATGGGTGTCTGGAAGTCTCGCCACCCCGCGTCGCCTGGCGCCGATGCTGTCGCTGGTGTATCTCGCCAACGTGCCGCTGCTCCTGTGGATTTCCGTAGCCAGCGGCACAATGCGTCTGCTCCCTTGCTGTCTGCTCGGTTTCGTGCACTTTATGAACCAGCCCGTCTACAACAGTCTGCTGCCTGATTATGTGCCGACGAAAACCAGAAGCACCTGGTTTGGATTCAGCCAGATGATGACATTTGGCGTTGGAGCTGCCGGACCGTCGCTTGTCGGTTGGTTCAACGATTTCCAGATGGCGTTTACCGTGCTCGCGGGAATTTCACTCTTTGCCGGTCTGCTGCCGATTCCCATCTGGCGGGAACGACAACGGCAGTTCGCAAATCCATGACCATGAGGCAATACAGCGGCAACCGGTTGTTTCCTGTAGGTCCTCCCCGCCGGGCAATGCCGTGAAGGATCTTCTATCGATAACACCTTGGTTGAGTGAGCACTAAATCTCGCTGAGTGAATGCGATTCAGTCCCAATGGGACGGCATGTTGTAGCCACGGGCGCGAGCCCAATGGCAGTCACTTTGTCAGCCGCAATCGCTTGT
>CAZFDW010000265.1:0-9341 GCA_964517865.1 uncultured Chitinophaga sp. | reverse complement strand
TCAGGCCTTCGCGCCCGATGCTTGAAGAGTACTTCGACGCCGCAGACGACCGGTTGCTGGACGAATGGGTCTGTTTCAGCACCCCTGGAGCTCCTGGCGAGCTTTCTGGAGCTTTGGCTGGCCGATCCGCGGCCCTGGGCCAGGCAGTTGTTAATCCGTCATCTGCAACGTACGCTGAACCTGTTACTGGCAACTCGACACGACGAACGATCACTGTCAGATCCGTCCGCAGCCCGGAAGGCCGCAGCGCCCAGGCCGCCGTGGCCTCGATCGTCGTACCAAATGCCGATCTGCAGGCTGAGATCCAGCGGCTGCTGCCGGAGTTACAGTGGGTTCCCGGTTCTTAATCTGAGGTCCCCGGAATACTCTTCACTGCACGTCGTTTTGTACTCAGCCATTCGAGCGCGACTTCCGGATGGCTTTCGTGTCCGCCGTCGAAGATCGTAATCATCGATTCGCCGCTGCTGCGTCGGAGCAGTAGTTCCTTGCCAAGAGTCTGATCGCGTTTCCGGTCGGATGCCAGCGGAGATGTTAATCGCTTCAACGTGCTGAGTTCACTCATTTCCGTCTCCGAGATCCGTGGATCGCGGTGAGCACCTGCAATGGCATTGAAGGCCGTCAACGCATGCCGGATCGGAACCGAGCCAGTGTGACCGTCATCAACGCCTGCCCAGATGCTCACGGGCAGGTCGGCAACTCGCGGCAGATGGAACACGGGCGATCGATCTCGGTAGTCGGCATCGATGCCAGCGGACGTTCCCGGAGCACCACCGAGAGATTTTTCAATCATCACCGCGTACTTCTGCGGCTCACCATTCCTTGTATGGAACCGATGCCATTCGGCAAGGTCGGTGGGCCCGACCCAGGCAGAAACGGCGCTGAATTCCTGCGGGTGATGTCCAGCCATCAGCAGCGCCATGTGGCCTCCACCGGAAACGCCTGCCAGATAGATTCGCTGCGGATCAACATTCCAGCGTTTGCGGGCGAAGGCGATTGAAGCGAGAACATCCTGACGCGCATATCGGGACCCGCACGCTTTCGGCGACTGATTGACGCCGCGAAAATTCGGATGGAGCCAGATCCAGTTGTGTGCAGCGCAGATTTTGAGCCATTTGGAATTGTCCTGTTGATAATCACTGCTCCATGAATGCAGAAATACCAGCATGGGTGTGGGATTATCGACTGCGGTTTCCGGAGCCCAGTGCAGCAGCGGCTGTCGTTCACCATCGAGAGCACTGATCGTTTCGCCCGCCTGAGTTGCGGGCACCTCGTCCGCCAGACAGCGATACCAGCCCGCTTCCGAGATGATGGCCGCCAACAGCAAAAAACTGATTCGTAATTGGCTCATTCGTCGTTCCGGTTCTCAAACAGCAGTCCCTCGTGGCGCAGCGGTCCGTATGCGATTCCTCCATGTTGACCGCATCTGACCTGAAATACCACCGTCCAACATTGGCAGTTCAGCTTTCCGATCTGCAGTATTGGCCGGTGTGGGCCGCCGGGCGTGCCACGCTGAGTTGCAATCCTGGATTGGTCTGCAATCCTGTGCGAGTTCACCGCCGGATTCACTGATTCAGAAAGTCACTACGATGAAGTTCGCGATCTGCCAGGAATTGTACGAAAACACAGACTGGGCCACGCAGTGTCGGCTGATTGCTGAAGCGGGATACGCCGGGATCGAAGTTGCTCCGTTTACGATTTCGACTGACCTGGCATCCGTGCCCGTTTCAGTCTTTCACGAAATGAAGCAGGAAGCGGAGCAGCATGGACTGGAAATTATCGGCCTGCACTGGCTGCTGGCAAAGACCACGGGACTGTATCTGACCAGCCCGGAACCGGCCGTTCGGAAGGCGACCGCCGATTATCTGGCATTATTGGCCCGCATCTGTCGCCAACTGGGAGGACACATCATGGTTTTCGGATCGCCACAGCAACGCACCCTGCTGCCGGGAATCTCGAAGGCACAAGCGGCAGAATTTGCGGCTGACGTCTTCCGCCAGGCGGCACCAGTTTTCGCGGACAATCAGGTCCTGTTGTGTCTTGAACCGCTGACTCTGAAGGAGACAGACTTTATCAACACGTGTGATGAAGCGATCGAAATTATCCGCATGGTGGATCATCCGTCGATGGCTCTGCACCAGGATGTGAAGGCCATGTTGGGCGCAGAATCGTCTCCAATTCCCGAAATAATTGCTCGTCACAAAAAAAAATGTAAACATTTTCACGTCAACGATTCGAACCTTCTCGGCCCCGGAATGGGCTCCACCGACTACCATCCGATCCTGCGCGCGTTGATCGAAACGAACTACTGCGGATGGGTTTCAGTGGAGGTCTTTGATTACAGTCCTGGCGCGCAAAACATCGCGGTGCAGAGTCTGAACTACATGCGATCAGTCCTTGCTGATCTGCAGCGCGATGGTGTCAAAGAGAATGCATGAAGTATCGTTCAACGAATGGCTGAATGCGTCTCGCCTTGAAAAATACAGTGTTTTTGAAACACAGCGGAATGGCAGATCGCAGTTGCGCAGCGATGTCCGAAGCCACGACACAGATTTTACAGCTGCGATGTCGGCATGTCGCGCGGTCATCGGATCGGTGGTCTGCGCGACGTGCAGTCTGGTATGACGATGATTCATGATGCGCGCCGCGCGAACCTCTGACCCGGCCGTCACATCGTCAATCAGCCTGCTCGATACGTGAATGATGTTGTTGCAAACGCTCTACTGAATCTGAAAAAAAAATTCTGAGATCACTCGAAAAATGCGGAACAGTCTTGCGTTATCCTTTCGATCTCCTACGATTCCGATCACTTGGTGATCAAAAGTTTCAGCATCAGTGGTTCAAGATGACTAACACAACAGTGTTGTCAGCAACAACGATTTCAAAATCGAAGTACTGAATGCTGATCGAAATAGTTCTGATCAGAACATTGATACCAGGGACTGGATGCACGTGGCGAAGGACTTGCCTGAAAGCGACTTCAAGACGGTCATCAGTGGTGAATGGAATCTGCATCATCCTGGTCAATGGGACCTTGATGATCTGATGTTTTTGGTCTGTGGTGGTCCTGTTTGTTTTTAAGCCCGGTAAGCTTTGGCAGGGCGGCCACTCAAGTTCAACTTTGTATGGAGGAACGTACTGTGGCAAAGAAAGCTGCAAAGAAGGCCGCGAAGAAAGCAACAGCTGCAAAGCCAGTCGCCAAAAAGGCTGCAAAGAAGGCTGCAAAGAAGAAGTAGTCTTTTGACTTCTTCGGAGAATCTTCCGGCGGCTGGTGGTCTCTGACTACCAGCCGTTTTCGTTGCGCGCTCAGGTATGCCCGGCGCAGTCCGGAACTATTGACAGTTAACGGCAACTTTCTTAAAACTCGCACCGTCTGCTCGCCGATGAACGGTATGACAGACGCTTTTCCTGTCTTCGATTGTTTAAGGTCGAGAAAAGGGGGCCGGAACCAATCGTGCGAAGCACCCTTCGGGCTATTGGTTCCTGACCCTTTTTCTCGACGTTTACGAAGACACAGGGTAGGGAAACCGTCATTTGAATAAAGTCGCACGTCGCATTACTGCGTCCAGTGCTGACATCAAAGCGGGCGCGTTTCCATGTCAGTGGCGGCGGTCAGAACAAAAGCTCTTCAATCGCTGCGGCAGCAGTTGCTGGCGACCGGGCGCACACCGACATTTCAGCAAATCATTCCAACCGGCCTGACGTCTGTGGACACATTACTTCCGCACGGCGGACTTCCGACTGCGTCGCTCATCGAATGGGTTTCTGACAACGTCGGTCTGAGTGCCACATCGATTGCACTGAAGTCGATCGCGCCGATGTTTGGGCTGTCTGGTTGTCTGGCGATTGTTGATGAACGTCATGACTTCCACGCCGATGCCGCACGCTGTCATGGAATCCCATTGTCCAGGATGTTGCTGATTCGCCCGACTCGTGTCGCGTCTGTACCATTGAAGACGAGCCACAGTCGCTTCGTGCGTCAGGCTTCAGCGACACACAGCGATGCGCTCTGGGCGCTGGAGCAGACAGCGCGCTGTCCGGGCGTCCGCGTCGTGCTGACGTGTCTGGAACTGGCATCATCAGCCGTCATGCGGCGTTTGCAACTTGCAGTCGAACGCAGTGGCGTCACAATTGTACTTGTTCGCCCAGCCTGTACGCTGCTTCAGCCGTCGTTTGCCGATCTGAGGTTGCACGTCACCGCAGCTTCGCCCGCGTTGGCAAATCTCACTGGACGTCGTCGCCTGAAAGTTCAACTACTGCGTTCGCGTCACGGACTGCAACATACCGGATACGCTCAACTGGAAGTCGATCATGAAACGGGTGCTGTGCATTCGATTTCCGAACTGGCCGATTCAAAACCTGCAACAGCGCCTGCGTTCTGAAGGCAGATGTTCGCCGTCGCTGGCGCTGCATACAACGGCACCGGGCAGTGCCGATCGCGCAGCACCACGCATGGCGTCCGATGTCGATGCCGATGTGAAGTACCTGCGAGCCGTGTTTCCAACCGCCAGCACCGGCCCCGCTGTCGTCGCCGTCTCGCGTGATGCGTGGAGCGCCGGTGTGCGTCCCGGGATGCCACTGGCCGAAGCTCGCAATATGGCTCAACCACTCCCCTTGAATCCCCAGGCCGTGCATCGCCAATCGACGCAGGCCAGAACGCGCCCCACAGCTCGAAAATCCGATCCACCTCGCGCCGCAAGCGTGGCCACGACACCTGTCGTATCGTTTCACGAATGGGCACCGGAATCCGATCGTCACACACTTGCAGTTGTTGCCGAAATCACACGCCGGTATGCGCCGGTGGTCGGCATGGATTCCATGCCGCTGCCCGACAGTCTGTTGCTGGACATCACTGGTTGCGGTCCGCTCTTTGACGGAGAAGCGGCATTGGCCGAGTTGCTGCTGCGCGATCTGAAACTGGCTGGCTGGACCGCACGGATTGCCATCGCAGATACGATCGCTGCCGTCTGGGCACTAACGCATACGGAACATGCTCGTCCGGAAGTCCGGCGGAATTCGCGGACGCCTGGTTCCAGTGCATCGCGTCGCACAGCATCGCGTCCGACCGACATTGTCCAGATTTACGACCTGCCGATTCAGATCATTCCACCGGACATGCAGCAACAGGAAATATCGAGCCTGCCGATTGCCGCTTCCCGTTTGTCGTTCAAGGATCTGCAGATTCTGTCGCATCTGGGGATTCGGTCGATCGGACAAATGCTCTCGCTGCCTCGTGAAGATCTGCCTTCGAGATTGTCGAAGGTGGCCGTTGATCGAATTCATCAATTGCTTTCGCTGACCGATGAATTCATCGATCCGCTGCCTGAATCGAATCCTGTCGCTGCCGCATGGAGTTCCGAATATCCGACGAATAGTTTTGACGACATTCGGCAGGTGCTGCAGCATCTGGTGGAAATCGTCGCTGAGCAAATCAAACGTCGCCACTTCGCTTGCGGTGCCCTTACCTGTGATCTGATCTGTGCGTCCGGGAAGAAATTGCAATTTTCGGCAGGCGTGGTACGCCCGACACAGTCAGCGGAACTGATGTTCGAAGTTCTCAGCCTGCGTCTGGACGCACTGCCGCTCTCTGAACCCGTGTCGGCAATTTCGATAGCGGTGCAAACCGTGCTGATCCCCGTATCGCGTCAACGAGACCTGTTCAGTCCGACGGAACACATTCGTCCACAGGAAGAACTGGCGACCCTCATCACAAGGCTGAGTAATCGCATGGGGCCGCAGGCAGTCAGCACCATGCGAATTCAGGCCGACCCGCGACCGGAACATTCCATCCTGCTGGAACCCGTCATCGCCAACGCCGATTCCACCCCTCGCGCTCCGCAGTCCGAACATATTCTGCAACGGCTGACGGAATCTGATCCCGACGCAATGCGCAACATCGAACGCACACTTCCACGACCACTGCGCTTACTCGCGACTCCGCAACAGATCGCCGGTCAGGACTGCGACCAACGCCCGCCCAACAGAATCCCTGTGCTGGGGCAGCAGAAGCGAATCATCGAGCTGCACGGCCCCGAACGCATTCAGACCGCATGGTGGACCGAGGAGCCCTGCCATCGCGATTACTATCGGGCGATCGTGGATACCGGAAGCCAGCTCTGGATCTTTCGGGAACTGCAATCCGGCAATTGGTTTCTGCACGGGCTGTTTGACTGACGCAGCTCAGTCCAGCACCGATTGCTCCGAATACGCGGTCTCGCTTTCCTCAAGCACCGACTGATGCGCAGATATTTCCAGTTCCCAGATCGAATCCATGCGCGCGGCATCGGCATCGTCATCTGGAAGATTAAGTCCCGTAAAGAGCGCCGGAGTCTTTGCCGCGTCGGCAACGCTGCTTTTTTCGTGGGCCTTTTCATCCCGAATCAACAGCAGGCCACAGCAGGAAACGTCATGGCGTTTCACCTGTACGCGGAGTTGCGGCCACACGGCAGAACGAGTCACGATTTCACAACCGCCGGGCATCACCAGAATCGTATCTCCCGTGAGCGCGGCATTGACGCCAGGATGCCAATACATCGCGGTCGGAGCCTGGAGTTCGTACTCCGAATCCGGCGTGAGCTGATGTTCCATCGCTCGGTAGCCGATGATTTCTGCCTGATCCGCCAACTGCCATTCGGTCGGCATGCCGCACTTGTCATAGATACGACGAACCTTAGGCCAAATCTCCTTCAACTGCTGACCGGTTCTCGAGAAGTACATTCCTGTCGCATGTATCAGTACAGCTTTTTGATGTGCGACCCACAACTCTTCCGGAACCTGATTGAGGCACACTGTCCGACTGACTGCGACATGCAGGCCCCAGCGTTTGGCGACACACGATACGGTCGCGTACGATTCAATTGTGTCTTCACCATATGACCAGTGACGGTAGCGAATGTTGCGACCATCGGCACACACCTGAATCCGAACCGGTGTCACTGTGCGTCGAATCAATCGATGACTGAGTTCCCCGGCCACAGACGCTTCAGTGACTCCACGTCGAATATGACCTGCCGAGATTTCAACTGCGTGAACCAGCACCTTACTCAGTCGCCGAATGCGATCCACTTCCAGATCCGTGAGCGGCCGACGCAGCCGAACGACGTCCTTCGCCACGCTGCGAGTTCCCTCAAAACCTGAATCGCTGACGACTTTACGACCTCGGCAGAGATCCTCAACCAGCGCACCATGCGGTTGAAACCACTCCCGCTGCTTCAACTGAAATCCCAGGCCGAATGCTTCGCGTTCAAACAACTGTGCGGAATCCACGGCGTTGGTGGCAAACAGCCGCGCGTCATCAGTCACAAACAGACTGGTCTGACATCCCTCCGCAGTGCATCGCGCCGGGTCCGCTCCGGCTGTGAACCAGGCGATGTTCGCAGGATCCTGCAGCAGCAGTGCATCGGCTCCGGCAGCGGTCAGCAATGTACGCACCCGCGCATGCTTTTCGTCCACGTCTGCCAGGCGTTGCTTATCCAGTACCAGACAACGACGACGCATTGCGTCATCCGCTTGGCCCGCGCCCATGCCGATCTCTCCCTGTCTCTCTCGACGTGGTTGATCTTCGAATGCTCAGCTTCGAACTGCAGCCACCGAAATCTCTGTGCTAAGCCTATAACGCCGCACACAATTTCGCCACCCTTTGATCGCCAGGAATTGAGAGAGTAGAATCAAATCTTCTGATTTTGAGGATTTTGGGGAGAGACCGCCACTTCGGTTTCGGCCGGTGAACTCGACAAGGCCTCACCGTCTGCTAAACGGTCAGGCCTTGAGTGTAGAAAGAGTGTGGTTCGTCGCTGAGCGAGCTAGTTCACGGACTTCCCGTCGAACTTGGATGCGGCTTCGGAAGTCTTCACGTTGGCGGGGGCACCAGACCGCGTTGCGGCGGCCGGGTTCTCAGGCACAGCGCGACCGCTGCCTTCACCTTCAGCGACCTGCTGATCAGCTTTTGGTGTCCAGTTGGCAACGGACCATGTCGGGTATTCATCCGCCACGCTGGCGGCGAGGTCCTGGAGCAATTCCATCATTTTTTTGTTATTCATATCGCGATTCGCCACGACGCGCTGCAACACGAAGCGCTTGTTGTTCGGAATATAAGCGAAGAATTTGCCTTCACCCATCCGATCGTTGGCGGCCAGCAGCCGCAGCAAAGCTGTACGGGGAACCTCGCCGGCAGTTGGCGGAATCTGGTCCAGCCACGCCATCACCCACATAGACTGACCGTTGCGGCTGAGCACAGCGGACATTGAAAATTTCCACTCTTCACCACGGTAACTCGTCTTGAATGCGAAGTCGTAACGCTGTTCAGTCCTGGTTGGCTTCAGACCGATCGTTGCAAGAATTTCTCCCAGTTCCGGTTCGGAAATCTGCCCCGGCACTGGCGCGGGCTGGACTTCCGGTTTCTCGTCCTGAGCCGAAGCTGAGAACCACATGCCACCAAGCAAGAGCAGTGCTGGCAGCAGTACGGCACATGACATTTTCATCGTTCACTCCCTTGAATCGCTTCGGCAATTGTTGCCGAAGTACGTCGATATTTTTGAGTCCACACAGTCCATCGTGATCCTTCACGATTCGACTGAATGTCGCAGTCAGGGGGCCAGTAAAGCCCGCATCATCGGCAGGAATCCGCGTTTTCTATTGAGTCTCCAGCTCCGCAAGGTACTTGAGGCAGATCTGGGACCACGTTTCAAATTCATCAATTTGGCGCACCAATTTTGACGGAGGCGCGAATCCTGCATTTATCATCGACTTTTCACGGGGTCGAACTTTGGGATTGTCTAAATCGAAAATATGTACGATCCCAAGGTGAACTTTCCCGACTTCCGATTCATCGTCATTGATCAGCCCCACGCACTTCTCCTGCCAGCCCGCCTCAATCTCCACTTCTTCCTCGATTTCCCGTTTCATGCCTTCCAGATAAGGCGTGAGTGCGCCGTCCATGTCCAGCGTTGACACATGCCCACCGACCCCGACTGATCTCTTGGCATGCAGCCTCGCTTCACCCTGAGCCGTGCCACGCTGATAGTAGAAAACCTCACCGTTGCAGCGAAACACGCAATACGGAATCAATTGCTTGAAGGTTGGATCCTGTTCCATTTCGGGCCGAGGCCGGTAGCTGGCGTGCTGAGGATTCAGAATCACAGCCAGATAGCGATCAATGTCGCTGCAAAAACCCTGAAAGTGCCCGACCTGATGAAAGACGGGCGTTGGGATGACAAGGATGTGTTCGATGGTCATAAGGAAAAGTTCCGGCGAGGCATGGCTTCAGACGTAATATCCCGCACGCGGTCGAGGAGGGCACAAAAGCTTAACCGCGTGGGCAACGCCCCGCGCTTCGTATTTCAAAT
>CAZFDW010000264.1:0-9352 GCA_964517865.1 uncultured Chitinophaga sp. | reverse complement strand
GGGCTCGCGCCCGTGGCTACATCTTGTCGTCCCTCCGGGACTGAATCACATTCCCACAAATCACGTGGATTATGTCCTGCCAATGTTTTCATTGATCAAAATCCTTCACGGCGCTGCCCCGAGCGACATTACCTCATTACCGATGGTTTTTGACACTGGATAACAACAATCGTTGTGGCAGTGAGGTGGCGGTGAAGAACCAGTCCCCCGACTTTCGGTCCGATTACTTTTTAATAGGAGATTGTCGCATAGCCCCGCAATGTTGCGACCGTCCCAGGCTACCACGGCTCAATCATTCTCCGCGAGTCTCTTCAGAACGCTGTCGACTCGTTCATCGAACAGTCTTTGCCATTCCGCAGCAACGATGCAGTCGCAGTCTTCCTGAGCGTAGCCGGTATTGTTGCGTTGCTGTTCGGTCGGCAGGTAATAGATGTAGCCGTTCGTGTAGCCGGCGACAAAAGTGTTCGGGGCTGGCGAACGCTTCTTGATGGCGAGACCAATCTCGACGGTCAGTTCGCCGCCAAAGGTCACCATGACGAAATCACCAATGCGAATACCGCAGACTTCGACGTTGACCGTCGGCATCGCGGCTGCCTGATTCTGCTTCAAATGCATCTCCAGCAGATTCAGATTGATCTGCAGCCGCGTCAACTGTTCCATCGCATGGATGTTCCGGATATAGGCTTCCAGATTGGAACGGTTCTCGGCATCCAGCTTGCTCAGGTCTTCGCGTCCGTTCGCCTTTTCATGCAGATAACGCTGGCTGTAGTAGGCCGGAAAATCTTCTGACACTTTATGTTGCACATACAGCGGTAGAAAGGTCTTCAGGTTGATGTTGGTGCCATTGAGCGACTTGACAATCTGCGCTTGTTCCACCTGAATCGATTCCATGCGGCGTTCCAGATCCGCTCCACGGGGCAGGGCGACGATCTCGTTGACAATCTTCAGCGTCGAAGAGTCACCTGGCTGAATCCGGCGCGCGGCCTGCAGAGTGCTCAAGCCGAGCTGGTTGCCGTAGTGTTCGGCATCGTGGATCTGATGGACAATCTTATACATTGCCGGATTGATGTCTCCCGCACAGCCCTGCACAAAAAAGGCCATCACGTTTTCGCCCAGATTCTGTTCGATCGCTTTCGACGCGAAGCCGGGGAAGTCGGCCGTGTTGCCGCCGCCGGGGACGCCCTGAATCGGGTGGCAGGCAAAATTGTAGAGCAGGGCAAGCGGCGTTCCGTCGGTGCGATCGAGACGCAACAGGCCAATTTCGGGATCAACGGGACCGACTGCTTCGACGTCTTCGTCCTTCGGCATGGAGTACGCTCGGCGCATATCCACTTCGCTGCCGTCTTTCATCTTCAGCCGTCGGTTTTCCATAATGCGATCTTCGTGGCCGCGACCCGTGCCAACGCGAACCGGAACCATTGCTGCTACGGCTTCTTTGACAGCCTGCACCGTCAACTGATCGGCATCACCTCGAACCACGCTGTGACAATGGCTCGCGTTGATGAGCACATGCTCGGGAGTGATACCCTGCTTCTGCAGTTCCGCACGCACGCTGGGAAGATATGTATTTCCAATCCGCCCGATTCCACCGATCGCAACGGCATCGACGGTCACGATAATGGCCGTCGTGTCGCCATTGGAAATTGCCAGAACTTTCACATACGACGGATCATTCACCGGCCCGGCATCGTGATCCGTGATTTCGACACGCGCCACACCTGCACGGAGCGTTGTGATGGCAGCTGCCGACTTCTGAACTTTCTCATCAGAGGCGTGTGTTGCGTGTGGTATCATCAGCCCCAGAAAGAGACCGAGGCCCATCGCAGCGGATAACAGTGATTTCATGAATAAACCTTCAGAGTGGTTGAGGCGAAGCTTTGTGTAACACACTTTATCGCCGGGCACTTGACTTGGCGAGCGGTGCGGCGTGAGCCCACCGGTACGGGTGCAGTCGCCGATTTCGGTAGGTCCTGCTTGCCGAGCAGGACTTCGCGGCCACGCCGCGACCAGCGACGCGTCGTGGTCGAACGGACGGACGGACACGCGGCGACTTGGAGTGGATGTGCGACCGATGGCGGTTCGCCTTACGGCGAAAGTCCTTTCCGGCAGGACCTACTTTAACAATCATCCGCGACTACACCGATTCGGAACTGACGTCTCCAAACCGCAGCCTCTTCCGGCACTCGGAGCAAATCCCAGCCGACGGAGCGGCTCGACAACAGTTAATTGCATGAGACAGTGGGACGAAGCAGGTGGCTCGGTGCTCCCCACGACGCAAAACGAAAATCATTTGAATTGATTGTCCGGTTCTCTGCGGAGCCTTCGCTTAACAGGGCATGGACCTTTACCAAAACAAATTCTTCAAGGAATCGTGTCATGTCTCGCAAACTATTCACCGCCGCAATGTTGTTTGTTTCGCTGTTTACCGTGAACGCTGCTCAGGCAGGAACCGGAAGCCAGTTCCGTGTCGGTATCTCTCTGTTTCGCTGCACGGAGCCAGGCCGCTGGGAAGAACTGCAGAACGGAGTCCCCGCATACAGATTCGTCGAAACGGCTCACGGACCTGACTTCGTTCTTATGTATGACGCTGCTCGCAGTATCAGCGTGAAGCTCACCAGCAGTCGCATCGTTGTTACTGAGAATGGGGTCACAAAGATCAACACAACCGGACACTGGCTCTGGCAGGAATGGCGTTCCGCAGATGGCCGAGGGCGCCTGACTCACGAAGGAAACGGCGATTGGGTGGAATATTTCGACGGACAACCGACCTGGCGATTTCGTGAAGTGTCGCGTGGTCTGAACGAGATTCGGCTGTATGATGCGTCACGGGGAATCACGCTGAAACTGTCGGCCACCTCCAACGCTGTCATGTCCGGTGCCGACACCCTCATGACCGTACAAGGCGGGTGGTCACGATAGTATTCATCATCGTCCGGGTGAGACTGCCTTGCTGGCTGAGCCAAAGAATCAGTGACACTCATTGCAATTTATCCGTGTATTTCCGTGTCATCCGTGGTCAAAAACGGGTTTTGAACTTCAGTCGCCGCTGTCAAATCAGGGAGTTTCGTGATGACCGGTTTTCTGTCGAAACGATTGTTTGTGATGTTGTTTGCAGGTGCATCGTTCTTCACAGCTGCTGCGGCAAATGCGCTGCCAATTGAAAAGTCGCCCGAGGATTTTCGGCCGAACTACATGACCGTCGAGGACGTGGCTCTTTCAACGCCCGACGGGAATCCTGCGGGACAACTGAACGCAGGAACCCTGGTGACGGCAAAGCTGATTCTGGACGGCGTATTGAATGTGAAGACAGCGGACGGCAAGGCAGGACTTGCCTCAGCCGATTCCTTCAGTCGCCTTCGCAGCAGCATTCAAGTCACGGACGCCTGCAAGGCAGCGGCACAATCCAGCAATGGGTTTGCCATTGATCTGTATCAGCAAGCTCGGAGGCGGGAAGGCAATTTGTTCTTCTCGCCAGCCAGCGTATCGACCGCCCTGGCCATGACCCACGCCGGAGCGTCCGGGACCACCAAACAGCAGATGGCCGACGTTTTGCATCTGACTCCCGAACAGGACGTCGATGCCGGCTTTGCTGGTCTGATGGATCTGCTGAACAGCACAGGTGATCGCAATGGTTACCAGATGAGCACGGCCAATCGACTGTGGGGAGCAGAGGACGCTCGATTCGAGTCGTCGTTCCTGGCGCTGATGAAGGAACACTATCACGCTCCGCTGGAGTCACTTGATTTTGGCCAGACAGAAGCGGCCCGAAACACGATCAACACATGGGTTCTGGATCAGACGCATGGTCGGATCGTGGATCTGATTCCTCCGGGAATTCTTAAGCCCGACGATCGCATGGCTCTGACCAATGCCATCTACTTCCTCGGCGGCTGGCAGTCGGAATTTGACAAGTCGCTGACGAAGCAATCTCCGTTCCATCTGACTACAGACGAGTCCGTCGAAACAGCCACGATGTATCAGCAGGAGTCATTCGCCTATGCCGAAGACTCAGAAACGCAGATTGTTTCCCTGCCGTATCGAGAGAACTCCGTGTCGATGGTGATACTCCTGCCAAAGCAGCGGGATGGCCTCACACGGCTGGAAGACCGATTTACTCCGGAGCGTCTGGACGGATGGCTGGAGAAACTGAATGAGCGACCGGTCCAGCTGCATATGCCAAAGTTCAAACTGCAATCCCAGCTGATGCTGGCCGATGTGCTGAGGTCGATGGGAATGACGACAGCCTTCAGCGATGACGCGGATTTCTCGCCAATGTCAAAACGTGAATCGCTGAAAATCTCGGAGGTGATTCATCAGGCCAATGTGGACGTCGATGAAAAAGGCACGGAAGCTGCAGCCGCGACGGCCGTGATCCTTGCACCCACATCGGCCGCTTTCGATCCGACGGAGCCGCCGAAACCGGTGGTCGTTCGTGCGGATCATCCGTTCCTGTTTCTGATCCGCGACAATGCTACAGGAGCCATCCTGTTCCTCGGTCGCGTCCTGAGTCCGACAGCGGATGCCGGTCTTGCGGAGTAGGTGTAGTCGTCCCGCTCGCCTGCGTCGCGAGACCGGGCAACGTTTTTGCATCGGTTAAAACGTGACTTCGAATGCAGCCCATAAAAAAAATTGCGACGCCATCGGCAAATCTTTCCGAATTCATTGTCCGCTTCTCTGGCGGGCGTTCGCTTAACAGGACATCAGCGAACGGCCCTGAGTTCCGGTCAGAGATTTCGACTCACAATGAAACCGGCAAATTTGCGGTCTTCACAACCAACCCAAAACAGCACATCGATGCGGAAATGGGCGTTTCATCCCTGTTTTAATGCGTTGATACACAACTTCAGTATTGATTGTCAGCGAAAACCCCATAGTCCGCGCTCTCCGTCCGCACTCGCGAAGTCAAAGCCTATGAGTTTTATGAGTTCGGCGAACGCTGGTCCGAATCGTCCCCATTTAACTTACCGCCCGCTGAGTTCTCCGAGCAAGATGCGGACACAGTAGAAGCTGATGAAGTACACCGCAGACCCTGCCAGGAGGGGCAGGGCCAACAACACGAATCGCCACGCCCAACGTGATCGCGTCCACCAAGCCAAGATCAGTCCCAGGGCGCCGATGGCTGGTAGTGCCGCCCCGCCCCACTTAAGCACCGCATGAGATACCGGATCGATGGGCATGTTGAAGTCGGCGACAAGCCTACGGGCATTGGGCGCATTCAAGTAAGTTGCCGATATCGCAAATGACCATAGTACCGCAGCGAGCAACCCGAAGAGGCACAGCGATACGATCTGGTACGTCGAGAGCCTTGGCCGAATACGGCTAGCTGCTGGGGGATGATTGGCATCGTCCATTGCTGCCCTCGTTTCGCCGAACATTCCAGTATCCGAAACTCAGTTTTGGGTAACACACCCCTGCGGGATTTCGGATATTGAAAAGTGGAAGGGGGATTTATCAAAACTCAAAATTCATTTTAAGCGATCGCTTGCCTGAGCTTGGGGTATTGCAGACAACACCCAAAGTCAGATCATGATCTCTGGGTGGATGGCCAGAGAATTGGCATTCGTCACTCAGAGAGTGACGGCTACTTTTTTTGCGGGAAGGTGTGTCGATGAGTGTGGAACGATTTCTGGTTGTACTGAAAATGGCAAGAATCCATGAGGACGATAGTGTGTGATTTGGTCGCTGGCTGCGGCGGTATGCCGTTTTCCTTCGTCAGCCGGACAGTGTACCACTCCTGGTTTCGCAGGCGAGTGTAAAACAGTTCTGTCGCACACTTTTGGCCCCATAAGTTCCCGCATGGCAGCGGCTCCAGGCGGTCCGAGCGATTGAGTTTTATCGAAATCAGGTCCTGGAAACCGCCGAGCCCGATCTCCTGGAGATTCGGCAGATCTTAGGGCGTCTTGCAGACAGCGAACGCGATATGGTCAACTCCGCCGACGAAGCTGAGCTCATTGGCGTGGTGAACCAGGACGAACCGCCCTGGATTCAAAAGATGCGGGCAGAATTGCGGCTGAGACATTACGCATTGAGTACCGAGACGGCTTACATCGGCTGGGTGGTGCGTTTCATGAATCATGTGGGCAGCGAAAATCTGGAGAACTTCGGAGCTCCGGAACTTAAAGAGTTCCTGACGGAACTGGCAGTCGAAGGGAAAGTGGCTGCGAATACTCAAAACCAGGCGTTGAGTTCGGTGCTATTCTTTTATGAGAGGATTCTGGGGCGCGAGTCGGAGTTCATTGATGCGGTGAAGGCGAAGCGTCCAAAGCATTTGCCGCTGGTGCTGAGTCGGCAGGAAGTGAACTGCATGTTGCGGCAACTGGAGGGACGTGATCTGTTGCTGGCTCTCCTGCTGTACGGTTCCCGGATGCGTCACAAGGAAGTGCTGCGACTCCGCGTGAAGGATGTGCATTTTGACACAATGCAGATCACGGTGCGTGATGGCAAGGGGGAGAAGGATCGGGTGACGATGTTGCCGAAAGCAGCTGTGGAACTGCTGCAGCGACAATTGCGAGGTGTGAAGAAGGTTCACGATCAGGATCTTGAGGTGGGCGAGGGTCGAGTCTATCTGCCTTAAACGATTAAATCAACAGCCTGCTTGCATGGGTTGGTGATCCCTGCGACGCCAAAACGAAAATCTTCCGAATTGTCTGTCCGGTTCACTGCTGAGCCTTCGCTTTAAAAGACATCAGCGGACGTCAAACGACCTCCGGAACCAAAATGACACTCGAATATGACAGGAGTTTCTGGCCATGAACACGTTCACTCAGTTTGCTCGCAGCGGCGTACTCTCGGTCCTCGTCCTTTTCAGCGGAGTTGCTGCTCAGGATCTGTCGGATCTCGATCCGACCAATCCGGACAGCGGCCTCAATGCGGGAGTTTCAAACGTCATTGAGAGTCTGCCGCAACTGAATGGCCCCGTCCTGAGGCCGGACGATCCGACCTACATCTCAGATCCCACCGGACCTGAGTTGCCTGCCGGAGCGCGGATCCACAGAATCACCAGCTGCGAGTCAGGGCTGCGGCTCGTCCCGATCCGTGAAGAAAAGGCTCGCAACTTCGGGCGTCTCTGCCTGTACAAAGAGGACTTCGGCGGTCAGAAAGACCAAACATGGCGTTTCTTTCCGACGCCATTCGGATTTCGCATCGTGAACGCAGATTCCGGATTCTCGCTGGTCCCCATTCGCGAAGAAGTGCGCAAAAACTTCGGTCGCCTTTGCCTCTACAATATTCACGGCCCGGGAGCTCGGGACCAAAGCTGGCAGTTTGTAACAACGCGTTATGGAGTGCGCATCGTCAGTGCAGAATCCGGTTTGTCACTGGTGCCGATCCGTGAAGAAGTTCGCTCCAACTTTGGCAGGCTGTGTCTTTACAATGTCACCGACGAGGGTGTGCGTGATCAGAGCTGGAACGTCAGGAACTGAAGATTTCTGAACTGAAAGCGTTCAGTGTCAGTAATGGCCTGAAACAGCTGGAAGATCGATTCATTCTGGAGCGGCTGAACGACTGGCTGGAGAACCTGAACGAGAGACCTGTACAGCTGCGCTTGCCAAAGATTAAACTGCAATCGCAGTTGATGCTGTCCAAAGCATTGACGATGATCGGGATGATAGACGCCTTCAGTAACAACGCGGATTTCTCGGCAATGTCAAGAAGTGAATCGCTGAAGATCTCTGAAGTGATTCACCAGGCGAATGTCGATGTCGATGAAAAAGGGACCAAGGCGGCTGCGGCAATAGCCGTGATCATGATCTCGAAATAACTGATGAAAGAATCTGCAATGCCACAGAACGACAACGAAATGCAAAACCAAAACTATGTAAGAATGCCCGGTACGTGGCAGTGGCCCAAGTCATCGCAACCTGTCGATAAATCGCATTGGCGTGAATGTACGGTGTGTGGCTGTCATACGCCGGCAGTCGAAGGCTGGGAACGACGCGATGATGGCAGCATTGTCAGGAATGGCACATGCACTTATGTGTGCGCATTTTGTGATCACAGCCATGTGGGAGTACCGGATTGGAGTGAGCACGCAAAAAGACAGAATCGTTGTTACCGCTGCGATTCTGAAATCGGAGTCGCATTTCAGTGCCCTCAATGCCAGTACCCGAGAGGTTGGATGCGTGTCCAATGTCCCAGCTGCTCACATACACAGCCAACGTTTGTGCCTCATTGGGAAGTACATTGCGATATGTGCCGTTTCGAGTGCGTCCAGTGTAAAAACGCATTCGATAGTCTCTGTATTTGCTGACGAAGAGCCCTGTGAATGTGGTCTTTGATTCTGCGTCGGTAATCAAAAGACTTTCGGGAAGTCCCTTTCCAGTCCGACCACACTAGATTTTAGCGGAACCGCGCCAGCGCATCGACGCGGACGACGAAGGACAACCATCCAGATGCACACACACCATCCGGGATCGCAGACGCTCTGGCTGGGTCTGCAACAAGTCAACGAACTTGCCATCGCGTGGAACTCACACGGACCCGGAAAAGCTGCCCAACCCCAAAATCTTTAATACCGCAAAAAATGTGTGGTACGACGAGGAAATTGTCACTCACAGGCCCCACCTCAAACGAAGCCCAGGATGGCCAGTGGACGGTCGGCGTCTGAATCTGCTGCCGCAGATACCTTTCTCTCTCCAGCACAAATGCCGAATTCAGGTTCAAGACGAGCAATTACCGATAAACTTCGAACGCCTGAAAAAGGGGGCAGCCACGGGGCAGGAACCAATAGTCCAATGGCCCGAAGGGTGCTTTGCGCTATTGGTTCCTGACCCTTTTCCAGGTCACAACTCCTCGTTTCATGGTTGACAGAGCCCTGGCCGTCCGATGACTCGTAGGAATTGTAAATTCAGAGCGCCATAATTTTCTTCGCTCGGATGCGGCAGCCTTCCGCAATGAACTCGATCCGGACAGCTATTAACAGCACCGCCATCTGCGAATCCATCGCAACTCGCCTGATTGCGTCACGCGGAAAGGCTGCTGCTTAACCGTTGTCCAGCCGCTTCGCCGCCTGGGTATTATTGGCGTCGGTGCAGGATCGCAGCCATGTTCGGCACTCCCCCCAGCGCTCCGCCGACGGGGCGGCGGGCAACGCCGTGAAGGATTCAGAATTCGACACTGCAGATGCGGCCCACCACGCGCCCTGGTGGGCCGGCGCGGCTTATCAGCCGCTGGTCCCACCCGATTCTGAAACCTGCAAATTCGCCAGTATAAATTCTTCACGGCGTTGAGCGGCGGGACAACAGCAGGGATTCGAAACCTCGGCGCGATGAGTCCTTCTATCTCACTCTGTGAATCACAGCCTCAGAAAGCTGAAAGATTTTTGTCCGGTTGCCCCGGGAGCTATCGCTTGTGG
>CAZFDW010000263.1:3939-9370 GCA_964517865.1 uncultured Chitinophaga sp. | reverse complement strand
CTGCTCCGGTCACATCGACCCACGCAGTTCGTGCGGCTAAGTTCACACGATTGGTGTCGTCATTTCGACATCGCGTCGGGATGAGATTTGAGCGACGCCATGGATCAGATTGATGCTGCGTCAGCGTGTCGGACCGGAGCAGGCAAGAAAACTCTGATCGGGTGACTGTGGTCGGTCTCGGCGACGCGAGTTGGTACCTTTCCCGAACCTGTTGACGACGCCGTAGAAGTAAGAGATAGAACACCTGCCGCAACGAGTCGCCAGACTCAGCACAGCAGTGATTGCGGCCCTACAAAGCAGCGTGGAGATTCCCCAGTCAGAATGTCTGATTGTGGGAACGTCTCTGCATTTCAGAGTACATGGCGAGGGGCATGACACGTGTCTTGATCGAGAATCAATCGCTTCGAAAGCCTCTCGACTACGACACTCCCAAGAAGCGATTCAGTGAGTGACCTTGGATTACTGATAGTCTCGCGAAGGGGCGTCGTGAACACTGACCTCGGAATACTGAGAGTCTCACGAATCGCCCCGTCGCGAGTGACCTCCGATTACTGATATCTAGCCCCTGAGCACATTCGCGATGGAGCTTCCGGTCAACCTGTCGTTACCCGAACCACCCAGCACGATCTCGATTCCCAGCCGCGACGACAGCTTCAGCATTCGATCGGTATGCACCTGCTGAGCCTTGGTGCCGTCACTGATATTGACAGTGATGGCTGTCGTTCGGCTGGAGAAGTCCAGCGTATCTGTTCCTGAGCCATCCGTCGCTACCAGGGAGAACCAGTTGTTCCACCTTTTCCGCGGCAGCGACTTTCTCGGCAATGATCGCCCGTCGCTTGTCACGAATACCATCAGACACCTGGTCATCTGCGACAGCGGCCGGTACTCCTGTGCCCCAGGCAATGCTGGTCAAAAGAGCGAGCAACCATTGTATTTTTCCTGGGAGGTAATTCATATCGTCCCAGTTTCCTCTGAGCAGATGACGGAGCAGTTCTGAGTATTCTTTCTTGTAGCTGCCGCGAGTTTCTCTGTCGATGCTGAATCCGGAATTACTGATCGAGTTCCGCCCAGAAGATGGGCAGGTCCATCAGACGAAAATCCGGATCATCCAGTTCCACACGATTGAATCGCTCAAGTCTGTCCCGGACCTCTTCCCATGGCACCAGATTAAGAGTCACGTCCTGATCGGCAGTTATCTGGGCAGTGGGAACACGCTTCCTGTCTTTCAGACCCCAGAGGTACACGATGACTTCGGTCGGCATCGTTTCCTGAGAACAAGTCACGTTCACAAGCTGCAGACTGATTATGGCATCCGGATACGGCAAATTGTGAGAAGCAGGAAGTCCCGCGATATCCTGAACTACGCCTCGAACCAGCAATAGTTCGCGACGTGCGTCGTCGCTTGTCAGGAGGGGCGGACTGGCAAGTGGCAGCGGAATCCGTTTCCAGTTTCCAGACGCCAGTTCTCGGGCTGCAAACTGCCAGATCACAACTCGCTTGCCCGCCAGCCAGTCGCGGCCCTGAGCAAGATCCCTTGCCAGAGCAGCGCGAACTTCTGTTGCCCCTCCACCGTTCATAGCAAGCTGATCAACAGGTCGCTGTAACTGCAGGCTCAGCTGTTCTGCGAGACCACCACCGGTTCCCCATTTCAGCTGGGGAGCCGAATAGATATTTGTAAAGCTGTCTCCGAGGATCAAAACGTCATCGCCCGGATCCGGTCGCGGCCTGATTGCTGTATCGTCAATCAGCTGCCGGATGGTCACTGTCTCGGGAGGGTAGTCTGGCATCGCCGACGACAGCTGAAGCATCCGGGCGAGGTCCCCGTGATTCGTGATGTCCGTGAGCTGTGAACCGAATCTGATCTCAGAACTCAACGGCGCCGGGGCATAGTGCTGGACCAGTTCCTGCAAACTCTCGGCGACAAGTTTCACAGCAAACGGGCTCCAGTGACTGTCAGTCCTCAGATACAACGCCTGCGACGTCCCATTTTCCATTTGCTTCAGAAACAGCGGACCAGGATCGAAAACCAACACACCGGTTGTCTTCAAATCGTGTTTCCATTGAGCAAACGAAGGATTCTCCAGTACCGTTCGGCCGCCGGTAAACCGACTTGATAGATGCTCCGGATAAACAGCGGTTTTAACCGGCACGGGCATCACGATCAGCTGAATTCCCCGTTCGTGCAGCAGTTGGTGAAACTCCTGAATCGCAACCCTGGAATCGGAGTGCTGTGTGTCCACGTTTGGATCAGCCGCCAAGCCTCGATTCTGCTGTTGAACGTGTTCAAGAAAGCCCGGGCCGGTGAGATAGTCAATATCCTGTCTCAGATGTAACCATCCGCCACAACCGATTTCCGCATCTTCACTTCCCGTACCGCCGATGCGTACCAGCAGGTCCCGCATTAGCCCCGGAAGCGTTGTTGTCAGGAGCGACTGTGCTTCCAGATTTCGTTCAAACGTCTCAATTGCAGAGTTCCATCGGTCGTTGGCGGACATGATCCGGTCCCATGGTTCCCCATCAGCTGCGTCAAACGCCCGCCTCACCTGAGTGATCGGGGCGACGAACGCGAAAACACCGGGACCGTTTCCACCAGCACGCCCTGAGACTTTAGCGATCAGCTGTGCGATGGGAGGCACGGTCAGCGTCAGGATAAACACACAAATCATCCCATATTTCACCGACGCAGAGACCGTCGTCGCTCCGATGTCACGCTGCGCAATAGCTTCCCGAGACAAGGCGGAATCTGATGAGTTGTGATTCACGATTCATCGCCTTTCAGAACATGAAATAGATGAATGGGTTGTACGACTGGACGGTAAGCACGACGATACTCAGCCACAGCAGGCTCATTGCGAATGCAGCTCTGGTCGCTGTCATCTGTTTTGTAAAGTCCCACGTCTGCGGCGACAGCCATGTTATGGCCGCCGCAGCGAGGAGCGTCAGAAGAGAATACGGCTGATACATGAGCCCTGCGAGCAAATCGGCCTGAGGTCCGGCTTCTCGGAGTCCTGCCATGGCTCCGCAGTACTGCACGGCATGTTGCAGGCTGGTCGCTCGAAAAAAGACCCACGTTAAACACAGGATCACGAATGTCGTGAGCGTTCTGATCGAGCCGGGAATCCGCAGTGCGCCGAGATGTCTGCTAAAGCGGCGTTCGAGGCATAACAGAGTTCCATGAAGGGCCCCCCAGACAACAAACGTCCAGGCGGCACCGTGCCAGAGTCCACCGATCAGCATCACGAGCATCAGATTGACGTAGGTACGGACGGGGCCTTTGCGGTTACCTCCGAGCGGAAAATACAGATAGTCTCGCAGCCATGTTGACAGAGAAATATGCCAGCGTCGCCAGAAGTGAGTGATGGAGTGAGCTCTGTACGGGGAGTCAAAGTTTTTTACGAACACAAAGCCCAGCATCAGCGCCAGTCCAATGGCCATGTCGGAATATCCGCTGAAGTCAAAATAGATCTGGAACTCTACGCCCCAGCCCCGGTCCAGGCTTCAGGCATCCTGAGCCCCTCGGCACCAAACGCCGCATCGGCGATGCGGCCGCATGGATTCGCCAGCAGAACTTTCTTGGCAAGACCAAAGCAGAAAAAGGAAACTCCCCGAGCAAATTTTTCGCTCGTGATTGTGCGGTGAGCCAGCTGGTCAGCGACATCCTGAAACCGCACAATTGGTCCGGCCACCAGTTGCGGAAACATGCCCACGTAGCAACTGTAATCAACATAGTTCCGAATGGCTTTCGCGTCGCCACGGTACACATCGACAACGTAACTGATGGCGTGGAATGTCCAGAAACTGATTCCAAGCGGCAGGGTCACACGGAACACGGAACTCCATACGGCCTGGTCCCATCCCAGCGAAGCAACCGTGGAGTTCCATGTGTCGATGCCAAAATTAAAGTACTTGAAGAATGCCAGCAGGCCGAGATTCAGCACAACCGTGAGGCCCAGTGCGGTCTTCTGCAGCGTGCTTCTGAGGGCCAGCGGGGCGAGCGCCACGCTGACAGGATTTTTCCCGAAGGACGGTGATTGGCCGGAAATAATCAGACCGCTTACGTAGTCGGTCAGCGTAGAACCCAGCATCAACGGGACAAACAGCGGATTGGCCCAGCCGTAAAACACATAACTGACGAGACTCAACAGCAGATACTGAACACGCCTGGGAACTGCGTAGTAGACCAGCAGAGCAACCGGCAGAAAGTAGAACAGAAAGAGATGAGAACTGAAGACCATTTCATTCAATAATCAGTTGAGGAAAGCGACCGGTTGCGTGCCGAACTCAGTGTTAACGAGTCAATATTCGATGGAGAACTGATTCACGGAAACACACATTGAAAACTGCTGACTCTACCAGATTCTATGTGCATATGGAAAACCGGGTTTACAGGATGAGTTAAGTGCAGGAACCTTCGTTTGCTGAAAGACGGAGGAACGAGCATGGACGCTCAAGTGCAAACCCGGTCGTGTGACCGGAAGCGTGGTCAAGTCGGTAAATTGACCTCAAAGGGATGTCGGCAGATCTGTATTCCGATGACTCGTGAACAGTATGACGTCACATGGAATGCCCCGGCAAGTGTCAGAGAATATCTGGAACCGCTCATCCGCGACTACCCCGTAATGTTTCCCGCTTCGGTTTCAACCGGATATCAGCTTCATGGGCATTTGCCGGAATCAAAAAAGCTGCCGGGGTGTCAGGTTGAGGCAAATCAGAACCAGTGACGGCGTCTACACGTTGCGTCCCAGCTTCGCCTTTTCCTACATGACGGGCACTGTGGATGAGCTGGAAAAACCCTTGTTTCTGATGGCCCTGCATGTACCGATCTGGGCGGTCACATTCGTGTTTGGCAGGAACGATAAGTACTTTTGGTACTCGTATGGACTCGCTGAAAACGTGGAGTGAAACCCCCGACCTGCGTGGCCCCGTCCAGGAGAATCTTGAGAAGCTTTTTGTTCACAAGGACGATTACGCTGCCAGCTACGCTCATCCGAACTGTTATCGAACGAGCAATCAGGTGGATCGGCCAATGAACCGAATTTGCAGATCGCTCTATGCCAGTCGAGCATTCATGGCCACCAGGTAACCTCGGATCGTCCTTTGCGAGGTCTCTGCTTTCTGGAAAACTTCCGTCCCTTCGCTCCTCGAAGCAACATCGACCGCCCACACCAAAGTCCAGCACACCGACTCAACGATCGGTCCTACCACCCGAATTGGCTCCACAACCTCCAGTTATCCGCTTCACTTCAAGGTTTCCACCGCACCACATAGAATTCGGTAGAGTCAGGAAAACTGAACGTGACATCTGAGACAGTGTATCCGGATCAGGAAGTCTTCAGAATGCTGAGTCGTTCACTTTTGCCGTCGCTGGTCTGAGCCCGTACGTCTCATCTTGCAGTAACAGTGCCATTCGACTTATAGTAGTTGCAGATTT
>CAZFDW010000263.1:0-3839 GCA_964517865.1 uncultured Chitinophaga sp. | reverse complement strand
GATTTGCGGCCTTTTCCAGCGAACTGATGATCTCCCAAAGCTTTGTGCCAGATGCACAAGTCTGCCGGAGGAATTCTTTCCCCTATGTTTCTAATGCCTCTGGGTTATCTGGTTCCTTTTGGCAGCCACTGATCGGGATTCAAAGTGCTGTATGAGAACGCAGCGAATCAGCCTGACATCTTCGCACCATGGCGGAATCATGATCCTGGCCTGCCTCGGCCTGACATTCCTTCTTCTTTGGCCATCAATCGCAGCCGCCCAAACGGATATTGTCGAAGATGTGGGTCAGTTGACCGGTGAACCTACTCGCGTCGTCTGGGTGCAGGATCAAAGTCCGGACAACGGGGACACGATCGTCACTGGGAAACTCCTGAAACTGATGGGATTTGACAGCCGTGATGGCCGCGGAGAACGTCCAATTCTGAATGAAGTTCAAAACTATGCGAAACCGCTTTTCACTCCGGACGGAAAACAGATTGTCTTTTCGGATCGATATCGAAAAGAGTGTATGGATGCTGGGCGTCACTCGCACCAGATAACAGTGGACTCTGCTGGATCTTTGATGGCCCACATCGAAATCTCTACCTGTATCCGCCCGAATCGCAGGTTGGATGGAAAGTGCCCATAAACACTGTTCCCGGTTTTGAATCACATGAGGTGTTTCATCCTCGCTGGTCCAATCATTGCCGCTACTTCTGCATGACCGGCCCGTATCAGGTCAGGACGGATCTGAACATGATTGATGGCGGAGGCCCCGAAGTTGAAGTCTATGCGGGACGCTTCAGTGAGGATTTTCGAAGTGTCGACAGCTGGGCTCGAATCACCCGGAACAGCAAAGGCGATTTTTATCCGGACCTTTGGATTCACGGAGGAGAAAAATCGACTGTGCCTGCGGAAGTTATGAAAGTGCCCGAACCGGAACTGACTGCCGCGACAGAAGGGCCCCGAACGACCAAGGGGCTTGTGTTCCTGTGGGACAATGCTGCGGCCGCCAACGTTGTTCGTGGCGATGGAACTCGCCCCGCCCGAGCGTGTCGCGTTGAGGCACACGGGACTTCCAGGTTTGGACGATTCTTTGAGATGAACTGCACCGGCGGCTCATTTATCGCTGAACAGTCCGGCAGCGAACTGCGGGAAGTATTTTTCGGCACGAATGAACTTACCATTGAAGCAACAATCACTCCGCAGACAAACACATCTGGAAGACCATTCAGCCTGATCACTTTTGGCAGTGACCAGTCGGTTAATTTTGAACTGACGCAACTAAACGATCAGCTGTTGTTGCGGCTGAAACTGGTTCAGAATCGAGTGACCGCGGACACGACCGCAGCATTAGGAAACCTATCGCCCGGCCGTGTGCAGCATCTTGTCGTTACACGCGGGAAAGATGGTCTGCAATGTTACCTGGATGGAGCGTCGGCTTCGCCCGAGGGAAATTTCGGCGGTGACTTCAGTGCCTGGTCTGATCAGCCACTGGTTTTTGGCTGCGGAAAAAAAGGAAAGGCAGGGTGGTCCGGATCTCTGGAAGGTATCACGCTTTACAACCGTGCAATAACTCCCGAAGAAGTTTCCAGTCATTATCGTGCTTTTCAGCAGAGGCTGGAAAAGCGAGAAGAGATTCCTCGCTGGCGAATTCGGGCAAAGTGTCTGGAAACAACAGCCGTCCCTGATCCCCGTACAATCGTACCTTACCGCCGAGCTTTGATTGTTCACCGGTTTCTGGTCGAAAGAGTAGAAACTGGCGTTCTGAATGACGCCGAAATCCTGGTCGCGCAGTGGGGAATTCTGGATAAAAATGTCGTGGCGGAGTCCAGGCTGCGTACCGGTCAGTCGGTTGATCTGACTATTGAACGGTTTGACGAGCATCCGGAACTGCGTTCTGAACGGCAGTTCAATGACATTGAAACCATAGACCTGCCACTCTATTACCAGGTGGATTAACTTACCGAATGCTGACGATGAACAACGATCACGGCCGCACTGTTTTATCTCGATGCTGGCGCTACGTCATTCACCCGATGACATCTTTGGTTCCAATCAGCAAACTCGGAAAACGGATGTTCGCACTTATGGCAGCAGCGATTCTGATTCCGGCAGCGAGTATCGAAAAGGTCGGATTGATCGGCCTCTCTGCTGCTGATGAAGTGCCAGCAAGAAGGCGTGCCTTAACGGAAGGCTCGTCGGCTCAGGAAAAAAATCAGTCTGGTTCAGCACGGACCGGGCTGCGAGGTGCTAACCAAAAATCGGCTCAACACGCGGACTTGGTGTCTGACGCAGCACTGACGAAATCTGCGGAGGATGTTGACTGGCCTCAGTTTCGCGGCACAGGAGGACAAGGAATCAGTTCGTGCGAAGGGCTGCCCTTGCGATGGTCGTCAAAAAAGAACATCGCCTGGAAAGTGCCGATACCGGGGTTTGGCTTGTCTTCACCGGTTATTGTCGGGGACAGAATCTGGCTGACGACCGCGGTGGACGCTGATAAGACTTTGCATGTGCTCTGCCTCGATGCGGCTTCCGGCGAACTATTATTCGACACGGAGGCATTTCGGAAGGAATCGTTCTGGGGAATCCACTGGAAGAACAGTCATGCGACACCGACACCGGTGATTGTCGGAGACCGCTGTTATGTTCATTTCGGTTCCCACGGGACGATTGCTCTGAATCTGGACGGCGAAGTCCTGTGGCGGACTGAGATTCCTTACTATCACCATCACGGGCCTGGAAGCAGTCCGGTGGTCGTCGATGAGACTCTGATCATCCCGTGTGACGGCTATGCCCAGTCATTCTATGACGACAGAAAAATGTCCGGAGTCACTTCACCTCAGTTTGTGGTCGGACTCGATACAGCTACCGGGGCAATTCGCTGGAAGGCGGCTCGTGAAGGAGCTCATTCCTATGCCACCCCGCTGGTGATCGAGGTGGGCGGGCAGAAGCAGGTTGTTGCGCCCGGAGGAAATCGCGTCGTCGCCTATGACCCGGTTTCCGGGGAGGAGCTTTGGTTCGTTCGCTACGAAGGCTACTCACTGGTGCCACGCCCTGTCTTCGGGCACGGTCTCGTTTTCATCTGCACGGGATACGACAACCCTGTGCTGATGGCTATTCGGCCCGAAGGAGAAGGCAACATTACTTCCACACGTGTTGTCTGGAAGTCGACAACAGCAGTGCCTCTCAACCCTTCACCGATTCTTGTCGGAGACGATCTGTATACAATCAGTGACATCGGCGTGATCAGTTCCTATCAGGCCGCGACGGGCAAGCTGAACTGGCGTCGTCGAGTTGGCGGCAATCATTCCGCGTCACCAGTCTTTGCCGCTGGCCGGCTGTACTTTTTGAATGAAACCGGTGAAACCACAGTCGTCGCTGCGGATGCCAAATATCAAGTTCTGGCACGGAATAGGTTACGAGGGAAAACGCTGTCGTCGTTGTCTGTGAGTGGCAAGGCGATCTTCCTTCGCACGGATAAGCACCTGTACCGCATCGAAGAACTGCAGCCCGAGACTGCTACCGGCAGCCAGGAGATGGCAGACGAAGAGGATGAACCGGAGTCTGAGCTGGAAGAACCAGAAGAGGATGAGGGAATCAAAATCCCGTCATCCGGGGAAAAAAATCGCCCGTAACAAGGTTTTGCAACCGAAAGGCAAACAGCAGAAATCCGGAAAACCAACAGAACGATACGGATGGCCATCCCAGCGAACGATGAAGTGTGAACTGAGCGGCGTTTACACGAGGCTCCATACCGAAGAACGCTCCGCCGATTCTGGACAGATTAAATCTATCCGCCGAACTCTGGCTGCACGCCGTCGAACAATTCGCCAAACGCCGCTCCGCCAAACGCACTA
>CAZFDW010000262.1:0-9396 GCA_964517865.1 uncultured Chitinophaga sp. | reverse complement strand
AGTCTCGCGATAAATTTCCTCACAAATCGCTTCGGACTTTGTCGCTTGCAACTTTTCATCAGCGAAAGTGACCGTCGAATGCACTGCAAAAATAACAGCAGTGATCGCCAGGGACTGAAGACACGACAGAGTCCGAGTCATAGTTTGACCTCCATGCAAACAGCAAAAGTTGATTAGATTTGTTCGATATTCCATAAGCGACGTCCCCTGTGTCTTCGCAGATGTGCCAACGCTCGGAAAATCGTATCCAGCACAATATCCAGTTTGACGCCGATATCCTGAACCAAAAATCGCAGCACAAAGTAGCCGTGTTCCTGCAGTAAGGCATCCTTGCGGCGGTCGCGGCGGTAGGCGTCGTCGTTGGCGAAGTGCTGACCGCCGTCCAGTTCGATCACCAGTCGAGTCTCCTCGTTCAACAGATCGACTTCCATCTTTCCCCAGCCATCGAATGCGATGGGAAGCTCAGCGTTCATGCGAAAACGCCCGGTCGTTTCCGTGAGCGTTTCCAGTCGTCGAAACAAAAATACCTCACTCGCGCTGCGGGCACGCTGGACGCCCTCGGCTTCTGGTTCCACTTTACGTGCCGCATGCACGAAGAGTTTGGCCAGTGGTTCATCCACGCCGTCGCGCACCAGTCGTCGAATGCTGGCCGCGTAGTCGTTCTTCCACTGAGGATCAACAGGCAGCGGAACCTCGGCTGGCCAGCCGGGGACTGCACTTCCGGGTAACAACACGGTGTAGCCGACAGCTTCGTAGCCCTGACAGCGACGATCAAACATCCGGGACAGCATGGGTACGTTCAGATCGGCGTAGTCGTAAACTCTGACTTCTGTTTTGCCGTCGTGCAACCGATGAAGTCGTCCAACATACTGCGCAATCGTGCCACGCCAGGAAACGGGCAGCGTCAGAAACAAAGTATCCAGTCGCGAATCGTCGAACCCTTCACCGATGTAGCGTCCTGTCGCCAGCAATACACGCGGTTCACTGTCAGGGATGCCGACCAGTTGTTCCTGAGTTGCCCGGCTCTCTTTGACACTTGTTCCACCATGCAGAACGACGATGTGTGAAAGATGTGGTTTCAGCAATGCTTCGAGCATGTACAGATGCTCTTTGCGTTCCGTCAGCACGAGTGGCGATCGCCCGTCTTTGACACACTGCACAACATCGTCGCAGATGATGCGGTTGCGGTTCTCGTCGGCGCTGAGTTCCCGGTAAAGATCCTGAAACTGCAGCCGCAAGTCCGAGTCAGCTTCGGTGATCGGTCGAAATGACGTGGGCCGCACAAAGACCGAATGCCGAAACGGACGCGTAATGGCTTCTGACTTCGCATCGACCGTATGTCGCACGGGACCACACTGCATGAAGATGATGGGATGATGTCCATCCTTGCGAGTCACCGTTGCCGACAACCCAGTCACGAATCTTGCCTTTGCCCGCCGCGCCACCAGTTCGAAACTCTGCGCCGACAGATGGTGGCATTCGTCCACAATCAAGTGTCCGTAATCCGCGACGCAATCGTTAACCACTCCCTTCCGCACGAGACTCTGAATGATGGCGACATCGATTCGGCCTGTCGGCTTCTTCCGGCCTCCACCGATGCGGCCGATGTCTTTCTCGGTCACGTCCAGAAACGTGGCCAGACGTTCGACCCATTGATCCAGCAACTGCCGTCGATGCACCAGCACCAGCGTATTGACACCGCGAGCCGCGATCAGCCATGCCGCGACAACCGTCTTGCCGAAGGCCGTGGTGGCCGAAAGGACGCCGGTTTCGTGCCGCAGCATTTCGTTGACGGCCTTTTGCTGTCCCGGTCGCAATTCGCCCTGAAACGTCACGTCCAGCGGTGCTCCCGCGACACGTTCGTCTCGAATATCAATGCCAATCTTGAGGTCACTCAGCAGCATCTGGATATCTTCGATGCAGCCGCGCGGCAAAGCGATATGCTGCGAATGTTCTTCCGCGCAGGCAATGATCCGAGGCTTGTCGTATGTTGGTAATCGCATCGACTGAGCCTTATAGAACTCCGGATTCTGAAACGCAGCCGTGCGCACCAGCCGATTGCGGAGTTCCGGCGGAAGAGATTTCTTCTCGATGTAGATCTGATCTGCCAGCGTCAGAGTCAAACGTTTCGGCAATGTGCCCTGGATCGCCGGTTCGCGAGGTCGTCGAGAAGGAGCGGTCAGCCACGGTTCTTCCGCGTCGTCATCGGGCATCGCCATGCGAACGTTGACGATTCGGCCTCGCCGACCGGCATCCTGCACAATCTCCTGCACGGCCGATCGTGACATCCGCCGGATGGCTGACAGGAATCTCCATTGATCGAGATACGGTGCTCTGTGTTCATCCAGGAACTCGCTGTTGCCGTGCATTCGCGGCTGTTTCTGCAGCGGCAGAGCAATCAGATTCCCGAATCCACCACGTGGCAGCGTGTCCTGATTGGGAAAGAAGCGGTCGTAGGAATCCAGCCCGATATCCGGTCGATGTTCCATCGTTTCTGTCAACACATGAGATCCCAGACGACGTGCAATCGTCGCCGGAATCGCTTCATCGAAGAAGATCCAGACATGCCCACCGTTGCCCGACCGTGATCGTTCCAATGCCGTTGGCACGTTCAGGCGGCGGCAGGTTTCCAGGACGGCCGTTGTATCCTGCTGCCAGTGCGTCTTGTCGAAATCCATCGCCAGAAAGAAGCACGATTCATCAAGCAGCATCGGATAAACGCCAGCCGTAAAGTCAGATCCGCTGGCATCCTTCCCGGAAAGATGCCAGCGAATGATGTCGTCAGTCACTGGCAGAAACTGGCGATGCTGGCATGTCGCGCATTTCACCCGTGGCTTTTCGCAGATTCCTCGCACCCATTCGTTGCCACACGCAGGCGAGTAACCCGATTTCCCGGTAGTCCGACTTTCAAAGCGTCGAGGATAGACGTCCTCCCGGCCACGGAACAGACTGCGAAACAGCGCGATCTTGGCCTCCGGAAGAGAGTAATGATGAACTTCGCTGCTGCCGGGATTCACGATGAGACTCCGCCAGTCTGAATTATCAGGACGCGGCAACTCGCTTACGAGCGATTCGATGGTGATTTATTGACCCACCGCAGCTCATCCTGATTCAACGGTGGATCAAGTGGAGCGCCGTATTTGACGGACAAGTCGTAACGCGCTCGCTGGTAGACGATATCAAAAACTTCCTGAAGTGAAACCACAGCATCGGCGTCGCCAGGTTTCAGCGGAATGGGGATCACCGGAAGCTTGTCGCTCAACGTCCATGCGTAAACTTCGCACTTTGGTCGACGTTTCGCGCGGCTGATGATTGCGTAGTAGTCTCCAGGTGGCAGTGTCCCGATCACCGGCAATCGTAGTCCGCCTCGCAGCAGATCGAGTTCTACCAGATGCGTGGGACTGGACAGAATCTCATGGCGTTTGATCATGTATTCATGCCGACCAGTGCCCTTGCTGCGTTTATTGGCTGGCGACAGGAGTTCAATCACCGTCACGACCCGCATTGTTTCCCGGTCGCGAATCACCAGATACGTTTCCTGCCGCTCGATCGGCATCGGAAGTTCGCATTCCGCCGTCATGTTTCCGGCGTGTTGCGACAGAAGTCCAGTTGCCGGCCCCGCATCGACGGCAACAATTGCGATATCTGCGCGTCGCATCGATTCGGGTTCTCCGCCGACAGCTTCGACGTAGACACGACGTTCAACTCGGACAAGGTAGTCTGGTTCGAGCGAAGGCCCGAGGCGTTCTCGCAGTATCGTGTTGAACGTCGTATGGAAATCTTCCCATTCCTGTGATTCCAGAAACGGGTCCATGCCAGGAAACGGAGATGGCATTACAGTGGCTCCTTGACGAATACACAGTACAGCAAACACAACGACTGCATCATAACCGTTGTCTCAATGGATGAGAACGACGGAGCGGTATTTTGCGCTCGCAACGTCGCCGCGAGGTCGCACGGTCTCATCAACGAACA
This sequence comes from uncultured Chitinophaga sp., assembly GCA_964517865.1. Taxonomy (GTDB): domain Bacteria; phylum Planctomycetota; class Planctomycetia; order Planctomycetales; family Planctomycetaceae; genus SXXK01. Next base: position 5,421 of record CAZFDW010000262.1, on the reverse strand, counting down.
ACGCCAATAATTCTTCCGTCGACAAGCGATCAGCCGTCAGTTCCAATGCCGATTGAACATCGGGATGTTTCAACGAACGCGGCAGAAATCGATTTCATCGACGAACGAGACTGCAAATGACATCGCAGGGCGTGCAACAAGTGCCTGACTGCGCGACAACGGATTACTGCGGTGGCAGCAGGGGATGAATTTCGATCGATCGGAAATCGAGATCGGTTTTCGGGTCGTGGCCCTGCAGGCTGATGTGGCCGGGTTCGAGGCGCAGCCCTTCGCGGGGATTTTCGTTTGGTGTGCGTGTGTCCTGCCAGTTGACGACCTGGTAGCCGTTGACCCAGGAGGCAAATCGATCTCCCTGAGCCACCAGGACGGCCGTCAGAAATTCGAGGTCGTTCGCCACAACGTACCGTGCGGCGACGCGGCGGAAAATTGCACCGGTGCCTGAATCGAGTGGTTTCGTGCGATCGCCGTTTTTGAAAGCATTGTGAAGCTGCAACTCGTAGCCGTGCGAAGGTGCTTTTTCCGTTCCTTGCTTCGCTCGAAAGAAGACACCACCGTTGAGGGCGTCACCGTTAATGCGAGCTTCGACCTTCAGCACAAAATCTCCGAACGTGTCATTTGTCTCGAGGAACCCCGGCCCATTGGAGACGTGCAACAATCTATCGACTACTTTGAATTCGCTTTTGGAACCAGGCACGACGTTCCAGCCTGCCAAATCGTTCCCGTTAAGGAGTGGTTTCAGTGAAAGCGGTCGAATGAAGACGTTGCGAAATGCCGATCGCCCTTCGTTCATCTGTAGACCAATGCGACCGGTCAGACGAACGGCGTCGGACGAATCCGTAAAATCCACGATTTGCTTTTCGTCCAGCCAGACCTGAATCACAGGTCCATTGCAGAGGACTCGAAACTCATGCCAGGCACCTTCCACGGCGGGAACGTTCTCTGCGATATGTCGCCCTACAAGGCTGCCAGTCCTGTGCGTCGGATGACTGTCGCAGATATTGAGCTCATAAGTGTCCTTCACGGGATTGGATGCATTCTGTGCCGTCCGGAGAAAGACGCCGCTGTTGCCACCTGCGGCCACATGAAAACTGCATCTCAATTCAAAATCATCAAAGTGAAATGGCGTGAGAAGCAGACTTTTCTCACCACGATCTGCGACGATGGTACCGTCTTCAACATGCCAGTTTGTCACCGTCGGCACGTCCCACCCAAATAACGACCGCCCGTCAAACAGACTGATCCAGCCCGCTCGAATTTCTTCTGCTGTCAGCGACGGTGCAACGAACTCAACCGCATCATTATCAGGCGGAAGAACCGTATCCTCGGGCGGCAGGACGGCTGGCTGTGCCATTGCTTCTCCGGCAGACAAAGCGACGGATTTCGGTCGTTGCGAATCACTTTTCGTCGCGGGAATCCCCTGTTCGTCTTCGCACCCGATGGCCGAAATCACGACAAGGCAAACCGACAGCATCCACTGAAGTTTTTGCATAGGTAATCTTTCGCAATGAATGATTCAGGGTGCCCCACGATACAACAAAGCCAACAAAAGAGAAACTCAACTGCACTCCGGACCAGCCCGCGACTGATGGTTACAGCCTTTTTGCAACTTTCTCAAAGCAAGTCGTGAGAAAACTCGGCGGAATTCACGCAGTCTTCGCGAATTCTCCAGGCTGTTCTGGCGGAAACGTGTTCGTTTCGATTACCCTTCCCGATCCGCTGCGCAGAGGCACGAACGGGCTGGTGGGACAGGATGTCTCCGGACTGGCTTTGTTCGTTACAATTCTTAAGCGGGAAGCTCGATGCTTCCAGCGGGGTATCTACCGTCGCAAGAAGCGACTAAATTTCCACCGAGACTGACGTCGGCGGCGTATATCGTCACCGCGTGAATTGACCGACAGACCTGACATATGACGCTCGCGGAGTTAATGCAAAACCGTTTTCGTGCGGATCTGAGACATCGTGGTGCGGCCTACATTGAGGCCGAACGAATCACTCTGGTTCGCGTGACTTCGGAAAACGTATTTGGACTGGTCACGGACGGCGCTGAGTATCAAACGCAGCTTCGTTATCAGCCGGATGACGTCAGTCTGTTTTGTACGTGCGACCAGTTTGCCAAGAGCAAAGTCTGCAAACACCTGTGGGCTACGATTCTGGCTACGGATTCCGGCGGCTACGTGAGTTCGTCAATGCGCCCCGGTCGGATGACGCCGTTCATGGCGCCGAATGCGTACCAGCCGATCTCTGTCGATGACCTGGACGCCGGAGCCGATCCGGATGCCGGAGCGAACCTGCCGCGTGGGAAGTCTCGTCCCAGGGCGCAGCCTGTGCAGCGCACGTTGCGTCCGTGGGAAGCGCGACTGATCGAACTTAAAGACAATATGGACGGACCGACAGATGGCCGCAAAAAATCTGATCCGGAAGAGCGACAGATTTTTTACGAAGTGGATCTGGAAGCCAGCAAGGAAGCCGGGAAACTGGTGATTCAGGCGTCACAGCGTCAGCGTCGCGCTGGTGGGCAGTGGGGGAAGATCAAACCGCTCAAAGTCCGACCGGGCGAACTGGACCACATCGAACACGAAGACGACCGAACATTCCTGTCGTACCTTGCAGGAGCGATCCCGGAACGCAACAACTGGACAACGCAGCAGGCCGAACTGCGTACCTCAGCACATCGATTTTATGTGCCATTTGAACTTGGGCAGCTTGTCCTTCCCGACATGTGCCGCAGCGGTCGTCTGCGCGTTCTGGGCAGTGACGAGGCGGGTGAGCAGTTGCTGAACTGGGACGATTCAGAAGCCTGGGAACTCACAATTCGCGTACGGCGCGATACTGAAGTCGAAGGCTGGAAAGTCGCGGGCCTGCTGATTCGCAATGATGAAGTCATGGAACTGGCTGACGTCCCGCTCGTCGTGCCTGGCGGTTTTGTCGTCACCAACGATTCACTTGGGCTGCTGCGTGACTTCGGTGCGGCGGAATGGATGAAGGCACTGACGGACGGCGGAGCGCTGCATATTCCGGAAGCCGATCAGCACGACTTTGTCGATCGCCTGCTCGATATCCCGTCACTGCCGCGACTTGATCTGCCTAAGGAACTGCAGCTGGAAGAAGTTCGTGTCAAGCCATCACCGGTGCTCAGAATTACGTCGCCGCCGATGAACCGCTGGCGGAACGATTCGCTCAGTGCGGAAGTCATCTTCGATTATCTTGGCACTCCGGTTTCCGGCGGCAGTGCACGGTGGGCAGTCGTGCAACGAGAAAGCAATCGCTGCATCATTCGTGATCGTCACTTCGAAGGTACGTGCTGGGAAAAACTGCGTCAGGTGGGATTCCGTCGTCGTCTGGGTGATCTCAAGCAGTCGATCAACGTGGAAATCGCGAGGCGCGATCTGGGTCGAGCCGTGCGCGAATTGGTCGATGCGGGCTGGGCAATCTTTGCGGACGGCAGCAAAGTTCGTCAGGCGGGCGGGATGCGGTTTCGCGTCACATCGGATCTGGACTGGTTCGATGTTCACACAGACGTGGATTTTGAAGGTCGCGGAGTCTCCTTCCCGGAACTGCTGCGCGCCCTTGAACGCGGCGATTCGACAGTGCGTCTGGACGACGGGTCACTCGGCATTCTTCCGGAAGAATGGCTGGAACAGATCGGCATGATTTCCGGCCTGGGGACGGCGACCGAAGACGGTCTGCGATTTTCTACATCACAGGCGGCCTTGCTGGACGCTTTGCTGGCGACGCAGGAAAATGTCGATATCGACGAAGGCTTTGAATTAATGCGGGAACGATTCCGCAACTTCAGCGGCATGGAACAGGTCGAGGTACCAGCATCATTCCACGGTGAACTTCGAGGTTATCAGCGAGAAGGCCTGTCGTGGATGAAGTTCCTGAGCGACTTCAATTTCGGAGGTTGCCTCGCGGATGATATGGGTCTCGGTAAGACCGTGCAGTTTCTGGCGACGTTGTTGCGTCGGTTGGAAGACAAGCCAGATGCACCTCCATCACTTGTTGTTGTACCACGTTCGCTGATGTTCAACTGGGCGAGCGAATGTGCCCGATTTACTCCCAACATCAAGGTCATGGAATACACGGGCCTGGAACGGGCAAACATGCGGGCGGAGTTCAGCAGGCACAACCTGATTCTGACAACCTACGGCACCGTGCGACGTGACATCGCAGTCTTGAAAGACATTGACTTCGACTATGTCGTGCTCGACGAAGCGCAGACGATCAAGAATCCGTCGTCACAGATTGCGAGGTCGTCGCGGTTACTCAAGTCAAACTTCCGACTGGCGTTGAGCGGTACGCCGATTGAGAACAATGCCGGCGATCTGTGGTCGATCTTTGAATTCCTTAACCCCGGCATGCTGGGTCGCAGCACGGCGTTTCGATCGCACATTGCAGATCCCGACAGTCGTGAAGCGCGCGACATGGTGGCGAAGGGACTGCGTCCGTTTATTCTGCGTCGTACCAAGAAACAGGTCGCCGCAGAACTTCCGGATCGCCTGGAAGAAACCATTTACTGTGACATGGAAGACGAACAGCGTCGCTTGTATGACGAATTGCGGATTCACTACCGCGATTCTTTGCTGGGGCTGGTGCAGGAACAGGGACTTGCGCGATCGAAGATGCATGTGCTGGAAGCACTGCTTCGTCTTCGCCAGGCGGCCTGCCATCCGGCGTTGCTCAAGCGCGGCGACGAGCAGGAACTTTATGCAAAGCTGGATTTCCTGATCCCGCATCTGCAGGAGTTGATTTCCGAGGGCCACAAGGCGCTCGTGTTTTCGCAGTTCACCAGTATGCTCAGCATTGTGCGTGAGCATCTTGATAAACAAGGGATCACTTACGAATATCTCGACGGCAAAACCCGCGACCGCAAGGCGCGAGTCGAACACTTTCAGGAAGACAACGACTGTCAGGTGTTCCTGATCAGTCTGAAAGCGGGCGGTCTGGGTCTGAACCTGACAGCGGCCGACTATGTGTTCCTGCTTGATCCGTGGTGGAATCCTGCCGTTGAGGCACAGGCCATTGACCGTGCTCACCGCGTGGGACAAACTCGCACCGTCTTTGCCTATCGTCTGATCTGTCGCGATACGGTCGAAGAAAAGATCGCCGAGCTGCAGAAGAAAAAACGATCACTGGCAGATGCCATCCTGGCTGGCGACGACTCCGGCAGCGTGCTGCAGGATCTGTCCGTGGAAGATCTCGAATTGCTGCTGTCGTAAAACTGACCTGGCGAGCGGTATGCGTAAGCTTGCCGGTACACTGGATTGTTTGCCGTGGAATTGCAGTTTTGATAAATTCCCCTTCGACTTTTGATGATCCTGATTCCCAGAGGGCTGCTACCTCAAACTGAGTTGGGATTACTGGAATGTTCGCATTCAAACGCAATTGGCGTGCTCGTGCTCAGTGAAACGGTGCTCGTGC
>CAZFDW010000261.1:0-9462 GCA_964517865.1 uncultured Chitinophaga sp. | reverse complement strand
CTGCTCGTCCATGTCGTGACTCCTTGCTGAAGTTGGTGTGTTTGCAACACAACTACAGCAGGAGTCACAATTTGCATTTCTTGAACGGTATTGGGGTTAAACGATTCAATCAACAGACCGCTAGCCTTGCCGCTCACAAAAACAGTGGTATACAGACTCCCAGGGATGTCGATCCCTGACTTAGTTTTGTGAGAAAGCGTGCGAATGTCGGCGGGCCAATCGTTACCGGTCGTGAGTTCTCGTCGGCAGAGTTTATTGCTTGGAGGGCTGATAGCCGTTCATCTGCCGCTGCTCGTCGTGCGCCTGCCTCTGCAGTATGACCTGCAGGTGATCAACTGGCTGCAGCGAGTCACCACGGCCGTCGCGAGCAACATTCTGCATCGGCTGGGGATGCTGCATTATCGGGAAGGCAACGTGCTGCAGTTTCCGGCAGGAAGAGCTTTCTGGTCGAGGAGGCGTGCAGCGGCGTCCAGTCACTGTTTACCATCCTGTTTCTGGCGGCTTTGGTGATCTGTCTGCGGCGACGATCGATCATCCACGGTGCATTGCTGCTGGCGTCCGGTATCGTCTTTGCCGGCCTGATGAATATCTCACGTGTCATCACGATTGCCGTTGCCTGGGAGCGATACGCGACGGATTTGACGAGTGGCCTGTCGCATGATGTGCTGGGCTACATCTGCCTTGCCGTGGCTGCGCTGCTGCTGAGTGCGGATGGGTTTCTGGGATTCGTTGCGGATCCGGTTCCGAATATTGCGCGACCAGGAAGACTCGCGTTGTTCAGGAATCCGCTGATCCGACTGTGGAATCAGTTTGTGGCTGTTATTCCGTCATCTCGTAACAGAATGTACGGCGTGGTCCAGCGGAATTCAGAGGTCCAGGAAGACGGTGATGAACCAACTGACGCACAGCAACGCAAATTCCCCAGGGGAATTGAGCTGTTCAAGCCTGTCAATGCCTTCCATTTTTCCTGGGGCTGGGCCGAATCCTGGATTTTTTCCAGGGAGTACACACAACTCCGGGCAGGATTCCCTTTTGCCGCAGTCGCGATTGGCGGAGCCATGTTCGCAGCGTGGCTAAACGACGCAGCCGTCGATCCATTGATCGTCCGCTATGAAAATGCCTACGACGCAGCCGTCCAGTCGAAAGATGCAGTGCGTCAGGAAACATATTTGCGGGCATTGGACAGCCTGCGTCCGGCCTACCTCAAGTTCAAGCATTATCGTCGCATTAATCTTTCGCACAGCCTACTTCGCTGTCATTCCTGTTTCCAATGCCTGGTCCGCTTGTCTGGGACGATTCGTTTGAAATTTGGAGTGCAGTGAATCCCAGTCGATTGTCAGTTGACCGCCGGTGGCAGCGTGTTGGCGGGACCAATTCTGCAGGAGTTCCATGCACGCGCGGTCGATGTAGTCCATTTCACTGACATCAATATGCAAGTCCGCTCCGGCATCGACTTTCTCAAGGCGCGAGGCCAGTTTCGGCAGCCGAATAAATGTGGCCGCTCCCACGAGTTTGACGATGGTTCGACGCTTATTCATAGAGCCCTCCTTATACACATGGACATCCAACTGCGAAAACCGGGCCAGCAGTTTCACGGCTGAGAGCACGATGCCGGTCACGACGCCGGTCAACAGATCTTCCGCCACAATCACGATCATCGTGATCAGGAAGATGGCAGCCTCGATGCGATTCTCTTTCCAAAGATGAATCATTCCCTTGATGTCTATCAGACGAATCCCCGTGTAGACCAGAATTCCTGCCAGCGCCGCGGTCGGGATCATCCTGAGGACGGGTACGAGAGCGACTGAAAACAAGAGCAGCCAAACTCCGTGGAGAATTGCCGACAGCCGGGTTTTTCCGCCGGCCTGAACATTCGCCGCACTGCGAACGATCACGCCGGTCATGGGCAGGACTCCCAGACAGCCACACACAATATTGCCAATGCCCTGCGCAGACAGTTCTCTGTCGTATTGAGTTCGCGGACCTCGATGCATCTGATCGACCGCTGTCGCGCACAGGAGAGTTTCTGCACTGGCGACAATCGCCAGGACCATTCCGGAAACAAGCAATACCCGTATCGGCGATTCAGCAAGGACGGCAAACGAAGGCAGCGTCAGGCCGCTCAGCAGATTGTCCGGCACATCGACGTAGAGAATCGGAATCTTAAACAACTGAGCCGCCAGAGTCGCAATCACGATCGCCAGCAGCGGAGCAGGAATCAGCTTCAATTTGCCTTTCGCAATGAACTGCCACGCAAAGATCACGACGACTGCCAATAAACCGATTTTTCCGGCCCAATCATGACTCTTCAGACCAGCCGTCAGCGCGTCGAGAGACTGGGCGGCCTCTTTTTGGCTGAGTGACACGGTTTCTGCTTTGTCGGATGACATGTTCAGAGACGCTTCTGCAAGGTGCCTGTCGGCAGCAGTCAGCAGTTCTTTCAGCTTTTCTGCCGTGGGCCCGCCATTCGAAATCAGCGGCGACTCATTCGCCGACTTCGTGATGGTTTTGAGTTCATCGGAAATGCTTTGTTGCTCCTTGACCCATGGCTGCAGAGTATCGGTGATTGATTTCGCGGGCTGAGCAACTGCGGTCACCGAACCTTCGTCGGCAGGCGCCGTCAGTCGCAGCAGCGCTCGATCGATGCTCCCTCGGAGCGTTCGCTGCCGCCCGCCAAGTGCGTTGAAACGACTGAGCAGATCGATGCGGGATGTGCGGATGTCGGCACTGTCCAGGGTTGGCATTGCGATTCCCTTGAGCAGACTTTCGGGGATCGCAGCGATGTTCTTCATCGCGTTTTCGCGAGGACGTTCATCGACCAGAACATGAAGCTGACCACAGAGAATGAGGACCCCGATCCCGGACAACATCCCATGAATCACGGCGGGTGAGACAGCGCGAAACCACTGGCCGAATCGAAAGATTCCGGCGACAAGCTGCAAAATACCGGCAAACAATACCGCCAGCCCAAATGCACTCATGCCGTGTTGGCGAATGATCTCGCCACAGATCACAGTCAAGCCGGCCGCGGGTCCGCTGACTTGTAGTGGCGAGCCTGCAAATGTCCCGACCAGCAAGCCGCCGACGATGCCCGTCACAAGGCCAGCGGCGACCGGAGCACCGCTGGCCAATGCAATACCCATGCACAACGGCAGAGCCACGAGAAACACAACGAGCGACGCCAGCAGGTCCTGTGGCCATGTCGGACGATTCACGCCGGACTGTTCTGGTGCTTTATTCATTTTCTGTAACCTGTGATGTAAAATTTTTCGGCGATCGAACGTAATTGTGTCAGTAGATTGAAATGACCGGGATTCAAGACCGGGGCAGCGATCAGTCCGGAGGAGCCGCGCTGTCTGTGCCGCTCCGTGGCTCAGGTTCAGCCTGGGGTTGTAATTCCGCTTGATCGTTGATCATTTCCGGCACCGTGTCGTCCGGCTCAATGACTAACTGCGGGTTCATTCTGCGCTCAAGCAGATGCTGAGCGGCTTGATGGCGCGAGGCCACACCTGGTTGGGGCCACAGTCCACCGCCCAGTACCAGAAAAGTGAGCACCAGCACTGCAAATCTCTCCGACGGACGAGACCGCAGGATCGCGGTTGTCTGGAAACGACGTCCTGTGAAGATCCGGAAATAGGCCCTCATGATCGCGATTCCATTGAGCGTCGCGGCCATGAGCACGGCCAATCCGACAAATGGAAACACGCCGACCGCTCCCTCAATGAGCAATTCCATTCCGATAAAGCCGAGCGTTCCAGGAAAGCCGATCGATGCCAGCCCCGTGAGCAGAAACAGGCCGGCCAGCGTCGGCGTGTGTTCGTACATTCCGTGATAGCGATCCAGGCTCACACGCCCGATGCGGGCTTCGACAGATCGCAGCGTCAGACCAAATCCCCCCAGTGAAATACCGACCGAAATCCAAACACACAACGCCCCGGTCAAACCGATGGTGGACACGATCTCGAGACCGGAAAGCACCAGCGAGGCATGGCTGAGAAACAGATAGCAGAAAAAGCGTCGGGCGTCTTTCTGCACGGTGGCCATCCCGGCGGCATAAACGGCAGTAATGAGGGACAGCACGGCGATACTACGCATGGCCCACTCAGGACCGAACGGCAGCACCAGATGCATTACCGCGTAGGCACCCGTCATGGGTGCGACAAACAGCAGCGCCGTTCCGAAGGATGCATGTTCAAACAGATCCGTCATCCAGCAGTGTACCGGCACGACTCCGGCGCGCAGCAACACGGCGATCGTCAGCAATGTGGCAGGCAGCAACTCAGCACTCTTAGGTCCGGCGGTATCATCGATCAGACTCCAGCCAGCACCAGCAGCGCCATGAAGAGTCCCATGTGCAGACTGAAGATTCTGGTTGAGGCACCGCGTCGTCGAAGCTCAAACCACGGCGGCACGCAGGCGAGGGACAGCAACGTGATGATCATCCACGGACTGTGGCAACTGAGTGTCGCCAGCACGATGGATTCCGAAAGCAGCGTCATTCCAAACGAAAATCGTCCCAGCTTTGTCCGCAGTGTTGAAACAATCGTCATCAGATAGAGCAACGCCGACAACGGCAGTAGCGGAGCGCTCAGTTCGTCAATGACGAAATAGTCGTGCCTGAAAATCCGTTGAATGATGTCCCAATGGTCGTGCGCCTGAAACGTGTTCATGGTACTGAAGTCGTACCATTCGCCGGCTGTGAACAGCAATGTCAGCGAACTGACAACGATCGCCACACGCTGCGCAGCCTGCTGGCTCGGCAGAATCGCGCACGCGACAGCTCCGATCAAAGGCAGCAGGATCGAAAATTCCAGCCAGGGAAAGTGCAGTTCCGGAATCATTTTCAGTTTTCAGTTTTCAGTTTTCAGTGGGCAGTGTTCGTAGGCCGGACCAAGCGGAGCGCCGTTCCGGCAAATGCCTTAAGGACCGTTCTGGAAGTTAGTGTCGTCTTTCGCTCCGCGAAAGCCACGCATCTTTCGCAGAGCGAAAGGCGACAATTAGACAGTTGTTTCTGGCTCGGTCCTAAGCCTGCCGGAACTACGCTTCGCTTGGTCCGGCCTACCCAAAAATCACAGTGTGACAAAGTACATAGTCTCGACCTAAATGTGTTCATGATGGTTCACTTGGTTCACTCTCAGACGTGGTTTCCGTTCCGCTGGTTCCGGCAAGAAACATCGTCCAGCGTCGTTCCATACGGTCGGACCACTTGAAAATGTTGACGAAAGGCCTGACGGCGAAATCGTCCAGCATCGAATCCAGGTAACCGCGTTCCCACGCAAAGCGATAGAAACGCGCGCGCATGTCCGGTGACAGCCAGCGACGCCACACGGAACGCGAATCCGGCAGGTGGTCCCCCAGGGCATTCTCCAGATTGTGGTAGTCTTTCAGCAACGACGGAGCGCGCACCAGTTGCAGCGTCCGCACACAGGCGTGACCAATGATGTGGATCAGCGGGATGTAACGCAATCCCAGACCAATCTCCACGACGATGATGCTGACCTGAATCAACGACGCATACGACAGCGCGCTTTTCACGTCCGCCTGGACTCGTGCCGCCATCGCGGCAAAAATCATAGTAATCAGACCCAGGGCCACTACCATACCACACAGAATCGGTGACAGTTCCAGCACCGGACTCACACGCAACAGCAGAAACGCACCAAGGTGTACCGACAAGGCACCGTAAAATACCGCGCTCGACGGTGTCGGACCCTCCATCGCACGCGGCAACCAGCCGGAAAACGGAACCAGCGCAGACTTGCCGGCAGCGGCAATCAGTAGGAGTGAACCGACCAGCAGAGCCTCATTTTCAGTGATCGTCGCGTGTCCATCCGGCCAGTTGCCTTTCCCCATCAGCGCTTCGAAGTCACCGGAACCTGACAAATGATGCAGCGTCAATGCGGCGACCAGAAAGGCCGCATCCGCGATGCGATACACCGACCAGACTCGCAACCCGTTCTGGACGGGTGCCGGTCGATCATGAAAGAAGGCAACCAGCAGAGCTGACGAAAGTCCGACCAGTTCCCAGCCCATGAACAGGGTCTCGATCGTCCCTGCCAGCGATGAAATGATCATGCCGAGTTGAAATATCGAATAATACAGAAAGAACCGGTAATAACCTTCTTCCAGATGCAGATAGCGAAAGGCAAACGCACCAATGACCCCGCACAGCACAAAGGACATGATGGCAAACGGAACGCTCAGTCGGTCGAAAACAAACTTCAGCAAAAAATGAAAGTGTTCGGAGTGTGCATCTTCCGCAGTTTCTGTGTCACCGATTTCTTCGGTGGCAGGAGCGTGGACATGGGCCGTGCCATGGTCAGTTTCGGTCACTTCATTTTCCAAATGCACCCAGTCCCCCATGTCCAGTGGCACATTCCGAATATTCATGGTCAGCATGTACACCAGAATGCAAAGCGACGCGATGAGCCCGATAACACTGGAAGCTTGCGCATATCTCGCGACCGAACGCTCACTCAATGGAATGCGAAACAGCGTCGCCAGCCCCAGCACCGCCAGCAACGCTGCGGGACTGATGACGACCATGATTCCTGCGAATTGAACGAGCATAGGAAAGACTTAAAATTTGAAATCTGAAATTTGAAATTTGGAATGCACAACACACCAGCTATTCTTCACGCGGCCAGGAATGATGCAGCGGCGAGCGGCTGGGCGTCAGCCCTCCGTGTTTTTTTTCGCGGGCCACGGAGGGCTGACGCCCTGCCGCTCGCCATTGTCAATTCGAACAGCATTAAGATTAACTTCCATTCTTTCCCTGAATGAGCGCAAACGGCATGTTGTCGCGCCAGCCACGATACCAGTCGAGTGAACTTTCGGCTGTCGCAATTTCAGTGGTTGACGGTTGATAATCGACGAACTGTCCATTGACGAATCTCTGGATGCGACTGGATTTCGAATCAAGCACAGCCAGCTGCGCCCATTCGTTGCGACAGATACGACCAACGTTGGGATCCTGATCCATAATTCGCAACATGGCTTCCGGTGTGGATTCGATGATAAACAATAATCGCACGGGTTCGTGGATATCCACGCCCTGCCAGGGCAAACCCGGTCGCAGATCGCTGGCAGCACCATCCATGACGCCCAGCAGCGACGTGACATTGTGCGGCAGCTTGGTGCCGCAACCCCAGCCTCTCGAGTCAATCGACGACAGCGTGTAGAGCATATTGATTCCTTCGCAGACCGGGATCACGGCTGCCAGAATGCGTGCCAGAATCATCGACGTATCTGTATCCTGACTCGCATCGTACGACATCATAAACGAGCGTCGATCCAGATACAGTCCGCGAATCCGGCTGCGTCGTCCCACAAAGCAGACGGCATTGGTCGAATTCCCGTACTCAGGTCGCGTCTGAGCCAGATCCTCTGTGCGATCATCCACATGCTGCAGAGCTTCGGCAGGAGAAAAATCCAGTCGGGCGGTTTCAAATCGTCGGCAGCGTTCGTGTGCGTTGCGTTCGGCCACGCGTCCGAAAATATCGACCGCGAGATGCAGTTGTCGCATGTGTGACGCCGGCAACAGCTCAAGATCAGAGTATGTGACGGCCTCCGTCGCGGTGTGGTGCATTCCACCCAGAAATCGGGTCTCTTCAGGGACCTCCACACCGCGTGCCAGTAATTGCCGACGTACGCGTGGATCATTCAGCATCGCCGCCATCGCTCTGGCATTGGGACCGCCTCGACTGCCGGAACAGGCGCCGCAGTGATACGCCGATTCGTGCGGGTTATTCAGGCAGTCGGAACCATGCCCAAGAATGATGACCAGCGGTGCGAAGCCGGACGTCAGTCCGATATCGCGGAGTGCGCGTTCTGCCATATTGACCATCTCGGACAGCGTGAATCCGATTCCGTCATCATCGGGGCCCGCTGGTGTTCCTTCCGGACGCTCAAGCCGCAGGCGAGTGATCGGTGGCGGTGCGACAAACCCGCGTGCAGTGCGATGCATCTTTGCCGTCAGACGAGGAAACAGAATGCGTCCGACCAGAGGTGCCGTAAACAGTGGACCCAGCAGTGCTGTGAGCAAGGCACCGGTGAGTGAACCCCGCGTGCCAGTATTGAAGCTGTGTTCCGCCGTGCCCAGCAGCCGTCTGGCACGGGCACGCTGCCGACCGGAATCTGTCAACGCATAAACCACGTCTTCAACCATCCAGTACTTCGGTTGCACAACAACCGGACACAGTGCCGTATAGTGCGCTTCACCGGCACCTCGATAGTACATCGGGACGCCGAAAAATCCGGCGTTTGCAAACGTCTCGACATCCGGTGCCACTTCCTCGAGATGCCTCCGGAAAGATTCTTCGCGAGCGTCAATGCAGGTGATTACCTGAAGTTGCGGATTCTTTGGAGAAATCAGCGGCTGGCTCGCGCGAATCGCCACGGAATCCAACGCATGCCGCATCAGTTTTCGCTCAAACGCCAGATGGAACACGCGCCGCCGTTCGAAAGGGGAAAATCTTTCGACAGCATGGACAAGTTCCTGCCACTGTGAATCCGAAAGATCCGCGATCATCTGTGGCGTCCAGCCATGCAGCTGTGCCAGTTGCAAAATCGGAAACGCACGTTGCTCGTCAGTCACCTCGGCGTCTTTTTCCGAATGGTGCGTTCTGATGAATTCGCGAAGGCCGTCAAGTGAACCCTTGTAATCCAGCGTTTCTCGCGACAACCACTGCAGGGCGTATCGTTCCAGAATCAAACGAATCGCCAGAAATTCGATCAGCGTCCCATGTCTCGACGGGATGTAAACACGGTCCGGACGCTCTTCCGTTTGCCAGATCATGCCCGCCCAGCCGCGAAGTGCGAGAAGTGAGCCCCGCACGAAACTCTCCGTTTCGTGCGGGGCGATGCCAAGCAGCGACAAAGATTCCTCCAGCGAGTCCAGGGCGGTCATACCAGCCTTGTGAATCCGCTGCACTTCCGTGGCGACAGGCCGCAGCCAGCGCTTCGTAAAAAAACCACCCGAACTGAATAGTGAGATAAACGCACGAAAGAATCCCGCACCTCGATGCGGCAGCTTCCACTGGGCATACCCCTGGTCGAGAAATACGGAACAGAACCGAATCAGTACTTCATGCACGAGTTGATCACTGTCTTCGCTGGAGGCGGCGAGAAGCAGATCCCGGTGGCGAACCGGCGGCCGACTGGCTTGGCAACCGTTCGGCGTCCGCTGCATGCGTTTCCGTAAGAGTCGCCACAAAAGTGCCAGACTCACACTTTCCCAGGCGCTTTCGTCGAGTTCCCCTGATCCACCGAGCAGTGTACGAGGGATTGCATCCTGCACGACTTCCATCAGCTCCTCCGCAGAATCCAGCCTCGACGACGAAACAGGGAACTCGCTCGAGACCCATTGACGCGTGGAGTCAATCATCCGTTCCCGCACGCGGTGAGATATCTCACTGCGAAACCTCTGAATGGCGTCGGTTTCCGCAATCATCCAGCGACGTT
>CAZFDW010000260.1:0-9488 GCA_964517865.1 uncultured Chitinophaga sp. | reverse complement strand
GCCCAGTTGGCCGCTATAGCGGTCAGCGACTGATGATGACAGGAGACGCAGTTCTCCTTTTGAGCCAAACCGCTTGCGATAAAAGCATCGGAACTTCGCTCCATCAAAACTAACGCTTGCTGCACTGATTTTCGGATGACTTGCTGGCGTGCCGGATCCGAGTCAGGAACAGCTCGATTGGGAATCGGTTTCGTCTTGGCCCTGCGGTTACCCGGTTTCCCGCCGGCTGCAGTCAGCGCCGCGATGATCTGGCGGTGCCCCCGCTTGTTACCCCAATCGAACGCCGTTTCGCCAGCGTCATTGACGGCATTCACGTCGGCGCCATTTTGAAGAAGCAACCCAACGAGATCAGCGGCATCTTGTTCATTGTAAGCTGCCCAGTGCAAGGGAAGGGTTCCGTCAATCTGAGGAGGCCCGAGGTGATCCTTGGCTCTGAAGGGAGCCTGGACACTGGCCCCGCTAAGCACCAACAACCGCGCGACTGACGCCTTCTGCCCAAATCCAGCCCAGTGAAAAGCACGGTTCAGCGACTCCCCTGACGCGTCCGCGGCACCGGGATTCTTGACCAACAACTCGACAATCGGCTGGTTGTCAAAAACGGCCGCCAGCACCACCGGCGAATCGAAGGGATCTAATGAATTACTCCTATCGAGGGCACGCCTGGTCAGCAAAAGTTTCACGGTTTTCACGTCGCCACCGAGCGCCGCGCTGCGAATCTCAATCGATTCATTTGGGTCCGGCTTTGCCCCATGATCGAGTAGCCAGCGGACGACACGATACGAATCGTGAAATGCACCAGCTGCTGAAAGTACGGTTGCACCACTCGTAGCTCGGGCGTTGATGTCTGCTCCGTGTTGGACCAGCAACTCCACTTTTTCCAAGCTGTTGGCGGAATATATCAACGGAGTGTCCCCCCATTTGTTCGTCGCATTCGGGTTTGCTCCAGCTTTGACGAGACGGGCAACTGTATCAACCTCTAGATTCAACGCGGCCAGATGGAGCGGGGTGTTCCCGCGGTCATCTCGGGCGTTGAGGTCAGCTCCATTTTCAATCAACGTACCGATGGCCTGGACGTTGCCGTCGCGGATGGCCGTGAAGAGTGGCGAATTCGAGGGTTCGGCAGCGGCCAGGAGTTGCAGGCCCACGAGCCAACCAATGATTGTCAATTCGGCCACGTGCTTCATCGCTGTCTTCCTCTGGGAGGTGTGTCGTCCGCCGGGGATGTGAAGACCGGAACGGTTTGAGACTCCAATACTTGATTGTGGAATCGAAGGCGCCCTAAATGAGACGCATTCCCTCCGGACGATCAGAATTGGGCGAATTGTTAATTGATCGGGTTTTTAATCCGCCCGCCCGCCGTGCCAGCCTCTGGATGGGAGAGTTTAGCCGAGAATCTGGCGGTTTTCAAATGCAGCGGGAGAGTTTCTACTATCGCGCCGCACCTTGTGACCTCGCGCGTCAACGAGGTTTTTTAGAAGCTTTACCGGGCCCTCGGGCCGCCCAGTCAGCGGCTCAATACATACCCTCGTTCCGCTCGATGCCAAGCCCCATGCCATGTGATTCAGCTACTTGACCGTCCGCAGACTCGCATCAATGTCGGCCGGACAAAGGCGTGCGCATAACAGGTGAACCGTGACAATCGACCGGGCAAATCTTCCGATGCTTTACCTGCGTCGGTCCGACACGCTGACGCAGCATCAATCTGATCCATGGCGTCGCTCAAATCTCATCCCGACGCGCCGTCGAAATGAAGACACAAACCGGGTGAACTTAGCCGCACGAACGCCATGCGGTCGATGTGACCGGAGCGTTGAACGGCTGAATGCAAAGTCCCTCCGGTCGGTCTCACCGGAGCTGGCTCGGACATCAGGTCGCAGTGTTCGGTCTGTGGGATCGAAGCTTCGATCGGTTCTACGAATCTAACTCAGGACACGCCCTCCTGAGTGAGATGGACGGGAGCTGCTTCGCGATCTGAGTATGATAATGCTCGCAGTGTCGTCGCAGCTCGTTTGTGATCAAATTGAAGGCGCAGACGGGGGAAAGTCTGAGCCTTCGAAAACTCACAGTTCCGGAACTTAGCGGAGTGGCCGGGCATTGAGCTGCTGCCGGCGACGCGCGATCCCTGCGTCTGCTCCGACTCGCATGATCACACCCGCCAAAATCCAGGTGACAAGCTGCTGGCCGCTCGATAAACTGTCCGCAGGCCGCCGAGTGAACTCGATTGATTCTGCAAAGTAGCATACCACTCACGCAGCGGAAAAGTTCAACGCACGATCTATGCGTCGGCATCCATGCCGCCGCATAGATCGCAATTCGTTAGGCGACAGTCATGCGGTCGGTTTTTTCTGCCATCATTGTGATGATTGTTGGCGGCCCATCACTGGCCAGTCCTACGGCGTTTTCTTAATTTGGGGTGCCACTGATGTCACAGAGACGATTGATGGTCGCAGCATTTTCTTGTCTGGCTGCGGCGAATGTTCTCCCAGCGTTTCGATACGGCGGGGACACGATGTACGGGTGGCAGGCGTCGTGGTTGGAGTTCCTTGCGGTGCCTATGGGGCACGAGGATTGGCCAGCCGCCGTTCTCGGGATGATCGCCAACCTTGGATTCCTGGCGACGTTTATCGCAGCGAGGGCTGGTCGCAGCAAGCTGGCGAAGCGAATTGCCGTCACGGCGGCGGCATCAGCCTTCGGCTCGGTCGGGTTGTTGGCTCTCGGAGCAAACCTGGGGCACTTCGTCCCGTATCCGGGATGCGTGTTGTGGCTCGCGACAGGGGTGCTGCTAGCCTGCGCGACTCGCCGCCTAAGCGCCGCCGAGGTCGCACCAGACGGACCGGACCCAGCGGCTACCGGAACCGACCGCCGAACTGCTTCGACTGCGATCAGGATGGACGGCGAAATGTTGAGAAAAATCAAAACGGCAACTGGGGTTGAATTGACCGTCGTCAATGTCGTGCTGGGGTTAGGTGCTATTTACCTGTTGGGATTTGGTGTTTTTTGCCTGTTCAATCGTCCGATGGACGTTACCGCGTTTGAGGTGAGACTCCAGCGGGAGCTTCAAACAAAGAGCGGGTGGAGTGGTATTCGAGCTTATTACAGTCCCATTCCCTGGCCAGCAACTCGGCCCAACTATGACATCGTTTTTGTGACCGCCCGGAAGAACAACCGTATCGTAGAGACATCGCTTTACAAGAGTGAGATGTACAAGCTGAGCTACCTATACATTGATGCCTCTTACCACTACGACCTTCCGAAAAAATCCATCCGAGTGGAATATAACGGTTCCAGCGTGGTGAAGGTCGTGGAAAGTGTCCCCTTTGCTAACCCCCCCCCCCGACGCCATGCAGAAAGTGATGGAAGCGATGGAAGCGGGGATCCCTTTGGAAAATGGGATAAGTTTCAATGATGGACAATGGCAATTTGTCAATGGTCAATTGCAACGTGTCACTGTGCCTTTAGACAGCCAGGACGAACAGGCCGCCACTTTACTCGCTGATGAATTCGGGTTCGCCGTTCGTGAGGCCCTGAAGTAGCGAGGGAGCGAAACGGCGTCAGGTCCAGTTGTTAGACAGGCTAACAGGACATCGGGAACAGGACATCGGGGACACAGCACGTTGTTGACAGGCGGCAGGCAGTCCGCCACCCGCGAACCACAGAATTAATGGTTCGTCATGAGGGTGAGCGTCACAGCGGCAGAAGTATTTCCATTCCTTTTCAAAGGGACGACGAGTACAATCTGAGTGTTTTCGGCGCTCTAGTTGGTTCGGACCATTCGCTTTCTTCAATGAATTCCATCGCGGGAAGCAGGACAGGATGCCGTTTTTAGATTTCCTCTGGGTCGATGAAACCGTTGAGCATCATGTTGAACACGGAGTATCGCAGGACGATTTTGAACGTGTTGTCTGTTATCCTGCCAGCAAAGGCTGGAGTCGGTCGTCAGGTCTTCCTTGTGCGTGGGGAAATACGGACGATGGTCGTTATCTGATTGCTGTCAACGAAGAAATTGATGTGATGACCGTACTTCCTGTCACCGCGTATGAAGTTCCTGAACCTCGATGAAAGGTCTTTGTCATGGCTGAATCCGTCGTTCGTCGAGTGACTCGTGAGTTGACTCCTGAACAGCAGAAACGCTTGCCAGTTCTGCGGGCTCAGATTGCGTCTGAATTGCCGGATCTGATCGAGCGAGATCGTATGCGTCTGGAAGCGCGTTCGGAACCTACACTCAACGGCGAGTTCCGGCGAGCAATTCATGGCAGTTCGTTGTCGCTGTCGATCATCGCTCAGCGGGCTGAAATTCCTGCATTGCTGTTGGACGAATTCCTGACTGGCGAGAGGAACCTGCGATCCGATGTGCTCGACCGCCTTGCCAATGTGCTGGGATTTGTCCTGCACTCGAAAAACGGTTAAGGACCCGTGACTCGCAGCTTACCCTGCGGCCAACAAGTCCATTGCCGCACGGCGAACCCGGTCTGCGGTTGATTCTGTGATGCCGGAGAGCAGCGGGAAATGTCGACCGGTCTTTGCGATGTCGCAGAGTGCCAAGGCTTCGTGCAGGACGCGGATCGGGTGAATCTCGTTCCGCAGGTCTTCCAACGGCAGAAAGATTTTGCGAATTGTTTCCGCCAGATCATAATCCTTCGATGTGATTGCCCGGAGCATCTGCTGCGACAACGCGGGATTGACGCAGACGCAGCCGGACGTGTACCCGTTCAATCGAAACTTCGTCATGTGAATCAGCGCCGGCTGTTCACCAATGCCGCTGCAGATCAACGGTGTATCGACCAGCGAAACCAGGCGATCAAGAAAATCGTCGTCCGACGGATCCTTGCGGACGATCGCGTACTTGATGAACGAAACCAATCCGTCCCGCACAAGTTCGGCCGCGCCTTCCGGGCTGATGTAACCCTCTTCCTTGATATACAGCACAGCCGGACGGCCAAAGGCATCCACAAATTTCCGGAAGCCGTTCATCAGCCCCGCTTCGGTCATAACGGCCTTCGTTGGTAAAACCATCGCTGTCGGAAAACGAGTACTCTTCAAAATATCAGCCTGATCCATCATCAATCCATACGATGGCCCGACCGCCGGAATCACCAGCGTGTCGTTTCCGGCGGTCGCTTCCAGCATCTCAAGCAGAGACGCATATTCAGACGGTCGGATGTGATACAGATTCGCATTGCCGCCATAGAGCAGCATCGAAACCCCACCACCTTCGATGTGCTGTATGAGTCGTTTGTTTTCCTTCGCGCAAATGCGATCGTTTTCATCACGTGCGAGCGGCGGCACAGCCAGGACGGAAGAACGAAACTGTTCCATGCGGACGGGTGTGGTTTGCATCGCTCTGGTTTTCTGGATTGAATTGCCGTTTCAGATCTGAAATTTCAAATTTCAAATCTGAAATCACAAAGTGGGGATACGGACGGTCTACATCATCATGTCCTGCAATCGATGCAGATGAAAGTGATGTGGTCCAAGTTTCCCGCCATAGTTCCCGGCCGTGATTCTGATCAAACCAGGAATTGCTGCCGCGGCATCGAGCCCTGCC
Organism: uncultured Chitinophaga sp.; assembly: GCA_964517865.1. Lineage (GTDB taxonomy): Bacteria > Planctomycetota > Planctomycetia > Planctomycetales > Planctomycetaceae > SXXK01. The sequence goes on along the minus strand of CAZFDW010000260.1, from coordinate 3,943 downwards.
TGCATGGCCTTTGCTACGGCGGTGCCCGACAGGCCATCGATTACGATTTCGTAAACCGCGTTCTCCGAGGCACCAAGCGATGTCTCTGTCTGACCAACCAGTGTCGGGCAGAATTTGTCGTTTGTGCTGGCTTTGAGTTGCGGATACTTTGATCCGACTTTGGAACCGCTCCGCACAATTCCAGCCGGAAACGGCATGATGACGTCGGGAATCTGTCGAATGGCGTTCGCGGCAGCCCGCGCGGCGTTGAGAGTCGCCAATTGCGAAACTCCACAAAAAATCAGATTGCCGCCGCCGATTCCTTTAACTGTCCCGAAAAAATCTTCACACAGGAATTCACCATCCATCACCGGCAGTCGCCAGAAGCGACGACTGCCCAGTTTCTTGCTGATCTGAAACCCGTCGCCAAAGTAACGCAACTGACCGCCCACGCGAATCTGTTGATCTTTGGACTCCGAAAATAACCCGCAATAGCACGCCGTCGTGGGGCAGGTGAGCACATTCTGTCCGATGCGACTGACGACCGCCGCCTGCAATGACTTTGACTTGAATCCAAACGCCAGGATGGAGACGCCCGGACGTCCATCCGGTGTTTCCTCGGCAGACAGTATGCGTTCGACGCCCGCTTCCGTGTCACACCCAATCACGCTCGACGCATTGCCACAGAACTCCTGCGCCGCTGCCGATACCAAGTCCTCATCCAGCGCCGTAATGATGACGCGCGTGGCCGACATGGGGAATGCTTCCGCGAACGTGTCGTCAATCGTCAGCGACTGTGCCATGGGAGAGCCTCTTCAGGAACGGTGGAGAAACAAGTGTCAGGCCGATTATCCTATCAGAGACTTCACAACCGCATCACCCATCTCAGTGGTGCTCACCGATGCCCCGTTGCAGGCAATATCCCTGGTGCGCAGGCCGGATTTCAAGACGCGGCTGACGGAATCTTCGATGGCATCGGCTTCTGTATTCAGGCTCATAGAATATCGCAGCAGCATCGCCACAGCCAGAATCGTCGCCAAAGGATTCGCGACGTTCTTACCGGCAATGTCCGGAGCTGAACCATGAATCGGCTCAAAGAGTCCAGGTCCGCTGGATCCGATTGACGCTGACGGCAGCAAGCCCAGTGAACCGGGCAGCATCGATGCTTCGTCTGTCAGAATATCACCGAACAGATTCTCCGTCACGACCACGTCAAACTCACGCGGTTTCGAAATCAAATGCATCGCCATCGCATCAACCAGCACGACGTTGTAGATGAGATCCGGATACTCCGTCCTGATCAACCGCTCAGAAACCTGCCGCCAAAGACGGGACGATTCGAGGACATTGGCTTTGTCAACCATGGTCAGTTTACCGCGACGCTTTCGAGCCGCCTCAGCTGCCACACGCACGACACGTTCAATCTCGCCTGTGGAGTAGATCATGGTGTTCCAGGCTTCTTCGCCGGACGGATGAGGCCGCCGACCGGATTCGCCGAAGTAAATCCCGCCCGTAAGTTCGCGGACAAACAGGATGTCCGTGCCCTCCACGATTTCACGCTTTAACGGCGATGCATCCAGTAATTCGTCCCATGTCTTCGTTGGACGAAGATTCGCGAAAAGTCCCAGCTCCTTGCGGATTCGCAGGAGGCCGACTTCTGGCCGAGTCTTTGCGTTTGGGTCATCCCACTTTGGCCCGCCTACTGCTCCCAGCAGCACTGCCGTCGAATCTCGGCAGGCAGAAAGTGTCGCTTCGGGAAGCGGATCTCCAGTCGAGTCGATGGCAATTCCGCCGATAGAATGCTCCGGCATTGTGAACGCATGGCCGAACCGTTGAGCGATAACGTCCAGAACTCGCCGTCCCTGCGACACAATTTCTGGCCCGATACCATCACCCGGAAGCAAAACAATCGTCGCGTCCATCAAACTCACCTCACCGCCAGTCGCGGTTGATCAACTCAGACAAAGACAGATAAAGACACACAGCGTAAACGCTTGTCATGCCGATTCAACCCATTCCGCCCCGATGCTCCGCATCGGGAATTCGTTGGTCATTGCGAGATGTCCACAGCGACTCAAATTCAGTGCAGCAATCAGTGAATTGCGAAGAGCAGCTTGCAAGCAGGCGATTATGCGTGATAATCTAAGAGGAACTAAGACGGTCCCCGGTGACCGCAAAGCTCAATGGATTGCCAGAAATTGTCGCTCAATGCGTTGGTGGAGTCTTTGAAATGGGCCTGTCAAATCAGTTTCGTCCGTTGCGACGCTGTGTGTTTTCCGGATTTGCCCTTTCCTGTACGGTCGCGCTGATTGGCTGCGGTGGCAGTGAAGAGCCAGCATCCACAGACGCCGGGACCTCAACCGAGACGGCAGGTGCCTCATCGTCTTCTGGCGCACCGCCGATGCAAGGGATGTCTTCCATGCCAGGCGGGTCCACGCCGGGGGCGGCTTCAGCGCCGGATGGCCAGGGGGCAAGTGCGACTGGGACGAGTGGCGCGCCTGGCACGAGCGGCGAAGCAGGTGGTGGCGCAATGACCATGGGCATGCCGGGGATGAGAGCCGGCGCTGGCGGAAGTTCATCGATGCCCGGTGCGGCAGGCATGGGCTCGATGCCGATGGGAAGCCCTGGCGGCGAACCTGATGGTGCGTACGCCGGCGATGGTTACTCGGGTGGTGGTTATGCAGGCGGACAGGTTGCATTGAAATCACCGCGGCCCGAGAGCTATGACGCATGGACCGACGCCGATTTTTTGTCGGCGGCTCGCGAACATGATCCAAGGGTTCTGGAAGCGATTGACTTTAAGGTGAAATCGGCACCGCGCGATGCAGGCGTCGCGCTGTTGCTGACAAGTCTGCTCGATCTACCTCCGTTGCCAGCACCGACAAATTCAAACGGTGCCGGATCGGGGTATCCTGGAATGTCCGGCGCGGCCTCTAAGGGGGGGGTATATCCCGGCGCATCAGGTTTCGGTTCAGGTGGACCCCCTGGAGCAACGGGAACTCCAAATCCTGCAGGTTCAATGCAGGGGCGAGGTGCTCCAGGATCGGCACCGGGCTCGAGTCCGTCGTCGGTTCCTGCACTTGCTCCGCAGGGTTCGCTGGGCAATCCAAAGAATGAAAATCTGAGTGACGTTGCGAATGGTCAACGAAACCCGATCGACAGTGTTTCCGCGATGATATTGGAAGCGGCAGTCGCATACATGCCCCAAGGCGCGGCAGTCGGCGCGATCGCCGGTGGTGCTGCCGGTCGGATCGAAGGTTTCGCCGGACAAGCGCCGGGCGGTGCATCAACACCCGGTGCGATGCCAGGTGCGATGCCCGGTGCGATGCCCGGTGCGATGCCCGGTGGAGGATTTCCGGGTGGAGGATTTCCAGGTGGAGGATTTCCAGGTGGAGGATTTCCAGGTGGCGATGGACAGGGCGCGAACGGGTCACCGAATGCCGGCCAATTGCAGGACCGAATGCTGGTCTCAAAAGTCGTGGATGGCCTGATTGCAAACAACTCCCAGGAAGCGTGGCAATCGGTGTTTGGAATCGTAGCAGGGACCGTGAAGACGCCGTTGCCGGCCGAGACGAATTGCGAGATTGTGGTGGAACGACTCGTGCAAAACATGGATTCAAATTCAGACGTGATTCAACCGGTCATTCTGGCATTCCTGGACAATGCGACGCCGATCCCACCGGCAAGCCGAACTGCGTGTATGCGAATGCTGGCGGCGATCTCGGCGACTCAGACAAATGTGCTCACCGGCTTTGCAGTGACGGAGACACCTTCGGCAGGAATACCCGGCGGAAATGGCGGTTTTCAAGGCGCGATGGGCGATGAAGAAGGTGGCTTCTCTGGTGCCGGATCGGGATATCCCGAAATGAGCGGCGGCGGCTTTCCGGGGATGGGCGGGCGTGGCGGCCAACCGGGTATGGGCGGACCGGGTATGGGCGGACCGGGTATGGGCGGACCGGGTATG
>CAZFDW010000259.1:0-9532 GCA_964517865.1 uncultured Chitinophaga sp. | reverse complement strand
GCCCTTGTCATTACCCACATTTATGTTCAGAAGTCTTCCATTTTTTGGGTTCATCAGTGAAACCATTGGTGGGACACTATCTACGTGGTTTCTCGGACTGTGATTCAGTCCCGGAGGGACGATAAGATGTAGCCACATTCGTGGCTCAAACGCAAGATCGATTCACCCGCAATGCCTTTCACAACAACGGCCCGCTGCCGGGCTAAGGGCCAATGGCGTGGACTTAAGCGTATTTCAGTGAGCGGCACGGCGCTAGCCGCCGGTTTCCCCTTTGTTTTCAGGAACAGTTACCGGTGGCTAGCGCCATTCCGCTCACTAAGTCCACGCCATTGGGTCTGAGGGCTGGGGTACAAATCATAGTCTGGTATTGTTCAGGCAGGAAAATTACGAGGTAAGAAGATGAGTCGCATTGGAGTTGTTGAATTTTCCTACCCTGTAATCTTCTTGCCATAAATTGCGATTCCGCCTGTCCAGGCTCCTGCGACTGAAGCACAGGTAAAATGCTCCGTGCAATATCAAGTGCCGGGGACCATGCCCGGATCCCCCTCAAAACACAATTTCACAGCGAAGGCCTGCGACCAGTGCGTCTCGTCCGTTGCCACTGGGGCGTTCGATGTACTGCAGGTCGGGCTGCATCGTCAGCCAACTGCGAAGTCGAGCTTTGTAGAACAGCTCCATGGCATTTTCGGAAGTCTGCCCGTTCAGTGCGCGGAGCGCGGGGCTGAATTCAATCACGGTAAAACCGGCTCCGAGCGTATCGCTGTCCCGATCAGGCAGCAAGCCACGGTAAACCAGCCCCGCTCCATAATTCAGATCGACCTGATTCCGATCGGACGGTGCCCAGCTGTACTGTAGGAAAGTGCCCAGTCCCTGTTCGTTGTCGCCGGATTCGGTCCACAGCATCTGATCCAGAGTTGTGTAGAATCCATAGTTGTCATCAAACACCGAACCAGTGTCGATCGCCTCTGTATTGCTGGTCGTGATCCAGCCTCCGCAGCGGATGAGAGTCAGGCCAGCGTTCTCATCGTCCGCAAAAGGTTGAAAGTCGGCCTGGCCGATGACGAACACACCTTGATTGGCAGCCGTCATCCACCATTGACCGTGATCCATTCCGTGATCATACACACCACCACCCAGTCGCAGTTGGCTGGTCGGTTGCCAGAGTGAGGAAATTCCCAGCGTCTGATAGGGCCACGTGGGCAGCGGAACGTTCGCCAGCGTCACAAACGGCGAATTGAGGAAGTCGCCGCCCAGATCAGCGAAGGCAAAGTATTCATTCGCATCCTGTCGACCGACCTTCACAGAGACCAGGTCTTCACCAAACATGTGCTGGTAAGAATACTCCGCGAGCTGGGTGATATCCTGATCGTTCCCCGTGTCGATACTGCTGTAGTATTGCCCGTCACCGACAAACTGCCGGGTCAGCGTGCGCCCATGATTTTGCTGAAAGTAGACGAAGAACTCTCCGCCCTCCCACCAGTCGGCCTGTTCCGTATCGAGGCGAAGTGTGACGGCCAGATCACCGCGGTAACGTGTGGCTCCTTTTGTCGTGAGTCCACCGCGGGTGTTGTTGAAGACTTCGCCCGTGTAGAGACACTCAGCGGTGACAGGACCTGCTTCGTGCCATGCGTCACCGAACAGAGTGAGTTGTTCTTCAGTTGCGTCATCAGGCGGCAGGTCGCTACTGACGTCTTTGTCGGTTTCTGTTTGTCCTTCAGCATCGAGTGGGATTGGAACGTCTTCGTCAGTACCTTGAGCACCACGATCCGCAGTTCTGTTTGTCCCGGATTGCTGAAAGGCGAGAGCGATACGGGGAAATCCCAGGTGCGGACGATTGCATAAGAGGAATTGCGGCGGTTGGGTCGGATTGCCGAAATACGACGCTTCGCTGCGTGCCTTCCGGAAAACCCCCAGCGCAGGCGTCAGCGTACCGTCATCGGCACGCATCACAGTCGCGATCAGCAGGATCCACGAAGCGGATATGATCTCTGTTCGGCTTATTCCATCCACGAAAGCATCTCACATTCTGTCGCGCGGCGGCCATCCATGTACGTCGAGGTTGCTATCGTCACCTGGCTCTGCACTTCTTGTTCTGTTCTGTTTCCGGCGTGTCACACAGGTCATACCAATTCTGCGGCAGGTTTCGCGAGTCCCTGAATCGCTTCAATGATGCATTTTGATCACCGCGCGATGCGGAATCTCCACATGAGCTATGGTTGCAGTCGTCGATGCTGTGTCGAGGCCGCGAGGTCACTTCAGCATCCAGATCGTGATCGATGTTCCGAAAGAAGTCTTATGTCCCTCCGCAAACAAACAGCCTTCCTGTTGATCGGGCTTTCAATCGCCTTCGTGTGCAGTACCTACGCGGTGCAGGTTCTGGTCGTGATGCCGGCTTTTGCTGAGCTGGAATTGCAGAGTGCAGAGCGTAACGTTGACCGCTGCCTTGATGCAATCAAGTCTGAACTCGAAGAAATCAACAACACGGCCAATGACTGGGGCTCATGGGATGACCTCTATCAGTACGTTGAAGACAAAAATGAGTCATTCGCAAGAGCGAATCTTACCGCAGAGTCATTTTCCAACACCCACAAAAATCTGATTTGCATCCTTGACACGAAACACAGGGTTGTGTGGGGTCAATCTCACGACATGGTCACTCTGGAAGCGATCGATGTGCCAGATCTCTTCGCGAAGCTGCAGGAGGAATCGAGTCCGATCACAACGCATGAGAACATTGATGATCCACGGCAGGGGATTCTGCTGACCAGCCAGGGAGCAATCCTGCTGGCGTCTCGGCCAGTGATCACCACGAAACGGGAAGGTCCGATTCGCGGTTCGATTGTGATGGGACGATTCCTCAACGAGACGGAGATTTCCGGCCTTGCGGCAAGAACGCATGTCTCTCTTGACGTCTGGACGGTGCCTCAGGCCGACATGCCCCCTGAGGCTCAGCGCATTCTTGGTGGTCTTTCCCCGGACGACAAAAAGCATTTCGAAGTGGTGGATGCGAAAATGCTCCATGGCTACACGCTACTGAAGGACGTCTATGGGAAGCCAGCGTTACTGCTCCGGGTGAATCTTCCTCGCGACGTGACGCGGCAGGGAAGGGTTTCCGCCTACTTGTCTACCGGCTGCAGCATCGCCGGGGGTATCCTGACCCTGCTGGCGATCGGGGTTGTACTGCAGTGGCGAATTGTCGGGCCATTGCAGCGCATGGCGACGCATGCGTTACGGGTCGGAACGCAGGATAATCTCAAAGCGAAACTGAACTTTAAGCGGACCGATGAAATTGGCACATTGGCCAGCGAATTCGACAGCATGGTGCAGAGTCTGGCGGACACGCGCAGAAAGGTCCTGGATTCAGCCCATCGCGCCGGGATGGCAGAGATCGCTTCGGAGGTTCTGCACAATGTCGGGAACGCCGTGAATTCGGCAAACAGTTCCGTGGAAACCCTGGAAGAGCGGCTTACAAATTCCAAGGTCGAAGGCATCGACCGTGCGGCCGCGTTGCTCCGCGATCACGCCCCCCGTGCCGCTGAGTTCTTTGGCAAAGATCCGCGTGGTCCAAAACTGATCGACTACCTGTTCAGACTGGGCGAAACGCTGCAGCAGGAGCGAATCGACAATCAGTCCGAGATTGTCCGGCTCCGGGAGATTGTGGGCCACATTCGTGATGCCATTTCGGCGCAGCAGGTGTTTGCCGGTCGTTCAGATTTCCGTCAGGACGTGGAACTGCCGAGGTTGGTCGATGAATCGCTGCAAATCAATCGTGATCTGATTCGGATGACCGAGACACAGATCAGGCTTGAGATTGAACCGTTGCCGGAACTGTTCCTGAATAAGAGCAAAATGATCCAGATCCTCGTCAACCTGGTTCGAAACGCCATTCAGGCCATGCAGGCGATGCCATCAGATCATCGACGGTTGACGATCGCCGCTCGCCGGGCGGAAGACGATGGCATCGAAATTGAACTTGTGGATACCGGTGCAGGATTTAGCGAAGACGTCCGAGGCCGGCTGTTCACACATGGATTTACCACGAAACCGGAGGGCAACGGGTTTGGTCTGCACTACTGCGCGAACGCCATTCGCGAAGCGGGTGGACACCTCACTGCGCAAAGTGCAGGAGCAGGCCAGGGGGCCACGTTCCGGATTCGAATTCCCAACGTCATCACTGCCGTGCCGACGACCGTTCAATAACTTCACACATTTTTCCAGGAACCCCTCGTGTCACTACTGAGAACAAAGTATCGGATTCTGCTGGTCGATGACAATCCGTCGATCCACGAAGATATCCGCGCGACTCTGAAAACACGCGACGACGATCATCTGGCTTCAATGGAGTCCGAGCTGTTTGGTGAATCCGCTCCGAAGGCCGGGCCGGGGGGGGACGACGTCGCGTTTGACGTTCAATCGGCGCTGCAGGGGCAACAGGCTCTGGCAATGGTGGAAGAAGCTATGCGCTGCGGGCAGCCCTTCAGTATGGCATTTGTCGATGTCCGCATGCCACCGGGCTGGAACGGGATTGAAACGATTCAGCACCTGTGGAGAGTGGATCCCGATCTGGAAGTTGTCATTTGCACGGCGTATTCGGATTACTCGTGGCGGGAGATCGTCGAACAATTGGGTGTCACCGATCGTTTCCTGATTCTCAAGAAGCCGTTTGACGGAGTGGAAGTACGTCAATTGGCAATGACTCTGACGGCCAAAGCCGCATTGCGGAAGGCACAGGCGCACTATCTCGAGACCATGGAGCTACGTGCTGTTGATCTGCGAGTTGCCAAGGACGAGGCTGAGAGAGCCAATCACGCCAAAAGCGAGTTCCTGACCAACATGAGTCATGAGATTCGTACGCCGCTGAATGGCATTGTCGGTATGCTGGAACTACTCAGCACGACGCAACTCGCCGACACTCAGAAACGGTATTTGCGAGGCGCGCAGACATCCATCGACCGCCTGATGAGTCTGGTCAACGATACGCTTGATTTTTCAAAAATTGAGGCCGGGAAAGTCGAACTCGATCCGGTCGAATTCGACCTGCGGACGCTGCTGGAAGACGTGGCAGAGATCATGGCTCCGGGAGCCTACAAGAAGGGTCTGGAAATTTACTGCGACGTATCGACCGAACTGCCGACGATGGTCAGGGCCGATGACGACAAGCTGCGTCAGGTTGTACTGAATCTGGTGACAAACGCGATCAAGTTTACAGAACGTGGCCAGATCGTCATTCGTGCGGAGTTGTGTCAGTCGACTTCTGAGTCGTTGAAGCTGCGCCTGGAAGTGACTGATACCGGAATTGGAATCCCTGACGATCGTCGCGACTGCCTGTTCAAGCTGTTTTCTCAGGTCGATACATCCACGACTCGTCGCTTCGGCGGTACCGGTTTGGGTCTGGCATTGTGTCGGCAACTCGTGGAACTGTTCGGCGGCGAAATTGGAGTTGTGAGCCAGCCTGGCGCGGGATCGACGTTCTGGTTTACAGTGTGTGTCGAACACGCGACCTGCCGTCCGGTTTCCAACATCGTACCGCCCGAATTTCAGCATTTGCGAGTCCTGGTCGTCGATGACAAGGCAACCAATCTTGAGATCATGGGCAAGTATCTGCGACGCTGGGGAATCGACTGCAACGTCTCCGACCGCGCACCCACTGCCCTCGCAAAACTCACGACGGCACAGCGTCAGGGACGTCCCTACGGTCTGGCAATTCTGGATATGCAGATCCCCGACATGGATGGCTGCGAGTTGATCAATCTGATTCGTGCGACGCACGAACTCGCGGACCTCCCGCTGATCATGCTCACATCCATTGACGAAGTCATTCCGCACGAGCAACTCGATGCGTGGAAACTGGTGGCTTGTCTCCATAAGCCAGTGCGGCAGTCATGCCTGCTTGATGCGGTGATCAACGCCAGTTGTCACGGGCAGTCGCGTGAGCCGGAACCGCTCGTGTCCACGACCGAGTCACCACGGAACCTGTCTCCAGACAGTGACTATCACGTACTGGTGGCAGAGGACCATGACATTAATCAGGTTGTGGTGCGTGAATTGCTGACGCGTCTGGGATTGAATTGCATCATGGCTGATAATGGCCAGCAGGCGGTGGAGCAGGCTGCATCCCGAAAATTCGACCTCGTCCTGATGGATTGTCAGATGCCCGTCCTGGATGGCTTTGCCGCCACGGCAGACATCCGTCGTCGTGAGGTCAGTGACAGCGGTTGGGCTCGCCGGGGCGGTCGGTTGCCAGTTGTGGCTCTCACGGCAAACGCGATGACCAGTGACCGCGAAATGTGCCTTTCCGCCGGTATGGATGACTATCTGACCAAACCAATTGATCACCACGCCCTGGCCGCAATTTTGACGCAATGGCTGCCGACAGCCGGTCGCGTCAGCGATGATGAGCCATGTGCCGCAGACAGGTCCACGAAGTCCGAATGTGCAAATTCTGCAGATGAACAGTGTTTCGATCGGGATCGTCTGCTGGAACGATGCGGTGATGACGTCGACTTTGCAAATAAACTGCTCAACATGTTTGCGGACCAATCGGCAAGTCGCCTGACTGCCATTGACCTTGGAGTCTCCCTGCGGGATGGAGAGATGCTGGTCGGTATTGCGCACGCGCTGAAAGGCGTGGCTGGATATCTGTCGGCTGACAGATTGCTGAAAGTGACAAGCCGTATTAACCATGACTATCGCGGTGCCGATTGCGATGTCGAAGGCCTGCTCCGTGAATGCCTGTTGATGAAAAGCGAAGTTTCGCGCTGCCTGAATGATCTTCCCCGGCTGCGTCAGTCGATGTCGGGCGGAATGACAGAGGAGGTTGAAAATGGTGTCTGGAACTCTCCGGGACATTCAAACAGCGCTCTGTCACGCATTTGTTGATGGGTTGCCTGCCACTGGCATACATCAAAAGACGACTGACAGACCACTGGTTAAGCACCGCGGCAGAAGTAGTTTGGCATAATATCGTTTAACCGCGTGGGCAACGCCCCGCGATTGGCAGCGAAGCGCGGCCAGGGCCTCACTGCCGATAAACTTCCACCGGACAGCGAACGAGCGGCTGATCTCACCGGGCGATTGCTTACATTCGGTCGCCGACAAATTCGCAATCCGGAGCCGGTTGACTTGAATTCCGTGGGCGAAACCATCAGATTGCCGGGCCAGTTAGGCGAGCGGCGGTAAAGAACATACCCACACTAACCCGAAGCGCCAGCGAGGCAGCCTCGCTGGCGCTTCGGGTTGGTAAATTCTTTACTGCCGCTCGCCTTACTGGGCGACGATGTCGAACTGGACGTATTGCTGGATCCTCATTTGAAGTGGGTCTGGGCAGATCGTGGTCAGATTTCTCAGATTCTCCTAAACTTTGCTGTCAATGTTCGAGACTCCATGCTTGGCGGTGGTCTGCTTTCCGTTCCGACACAAAGCCTGGAAGTCACGGAATTGAGAGTCGTTTCGGAAACTCGAATCGTTCTTCACCACGAAACCCGTAGGCAAGGGAACAGGGTTGGGACTTGCTGAGCAAATCACCAACAGCAAAATGGACTGGGTCTAATTCCCCTTCTTTCGAGGCCTGACAATGCAAAGCGACTCTCCATGCGTCCGAATTGTCGATGATGACCAAACGATTCGGAAACTTCTGACGATCCTCGTTGAGTCCTGGGGCTACTCGTCGCGCGCGTACGCATCGGCTGAGCATTTTATGTCAGAAGACCGGCTGTCCGACCCTGGTTGCGTCCTGGTCGATCTTGAGATGCAGGGTGCGAGTGGCGCAGAACTGGTTGGCTGGCTCATCCAGCAGTCGGACCCATTGCCCGCTATTGTTTTGACCGGAAGAGGGAGTGTACGGTCTGCCGTGCAGTGCCTGAAAAGCGGGGCCACAGAATTCATGGAAAAACCGATCGACCATAAAGCTCTGCTGGACCAGATACGCGGCTGTGTTGCGCTGGATGCAAGCCAGCGTATTCTTCGTCAAAGAATGGCAGTCCTCCGGCAGTACTATGCCTCACTGTCGCCTCGAGAACAACAGGTAATCCAGTATCTGGCAGAAGGTCTCAGTACCAAACAGATCGCCGGGAGACTGGGACTTGCCTCAAAAACGGTTGAACACCATCGGGGACGAGTCATGACGAAAATGCACGCGAAGTCTCTCGCAGATGTTGTAAGGGCTGTGGTGGATTTGGGACAGTGAATCGATCTGCAGTCAACGTCGATTCGCTTGCTGACTGAGGACGGCATTGTTTCAAATGCCGTCTTTCGCTCCGCGAAAGGCGACATTGACAACCGCGAGTTGGATATAGGGGATAGTCCCTACGGGAATGGGCTCGGCAAGCCGCTTCTGTAACCTATAATTCTCTCATGCTTGCCAGCGTCGCTGTTTCGGTACGACGATTCTCGGTGAAGCAACACGTAGTGACATTCCGGATTCGCCTGTGGGCTCACCACAAAGCGAGTCGATGCATGTGTGATCAGGAGTCTTCGGAAGGTGAATCGAAAATGACTGACGGACCAGGTAAAGACAATCGATTTATCGCACTTTTGTCGGATTTCGACACGGATGGGCTCGATCATGACTCCGGAACAATTTACGGACTTTGGCCCGACCTTACTTTAGCGTATATCAACCACCAATGGTTCAATTTTGCCAGGCTTAACGGAGGAGAACCTCGCGTTACCGAACATTGGGCCCCGGGGCGATGTGTGCTCGACGCAATCGCAGCGTCGCTTCGTCCTTTCTTCACACACAATTTTCAGCGTTGTCTGCATGAGTCGAAACCGTGGGAGCACCTCTATGAATGCTCCAGCGCTGACGAATACCGTGAGTTTCATATGACCACATTTCCGCTTGGACAGGCGGAAGGTTTGCTGGTGGTGAACTCGTTGCGACGAGCCACGGCGCATACGAGAGTACCCTGTGCAGCCCTTGAGGAGCTGTATCTGAATGAGGATGAGATCGTGACGCAGTGCAGCCATTGCCGAAGAGTGCGCCGGGTACGAGAGAAGCAAGTGTGGGATTGGGTTCCGGAGTGGGTTTCGGCTCCATTGGCCAACCTGAGCCATGGCCTCTGTGAACCGTGTTTCGGATTTCACTATTCGGAACAGCGGGAGAACAGCGGCGGGTTTGCAGAATCCTTCACCGCATAATCCAGCGATCCCGCATGAAGCCGGAGGGACCGGAGGGACCGGAGGGACCGGAGGGACCGGCTCATGGGCTGCGAATTTAGTCGGCATTCCACGTGGGCTATGCTTCCAGCCTGGGATCGACGTAAGAAAACGCCACGCTTTTTCAGCAGCAATGACAAGCTGGAAGCCTATCCCACTTTAAAACCACCGCCTGCTCACCGCCCAAGTTGAAGTTAATGCGGTGGGCAAATTCTCCGATGTGCCAGGGGACAAGTCCCCTTCCGTATGGAGATTCCGCCTTTGGCAGCACGATTCCTCCACCGGAACTCGATCACATATGACCGACTCCCAAGCCGGGTACCTGGCGCGGCGAAGCCGCAAATCCGAAGTCCGAATTTCGAAATCCCAAAGAATT
>CAZFDW010000258.1:0-9542 GCA_964517865.1 uncultured Chitinophaga sp. | reverse complement strand
TCGGGCGAGTGTCTTTGCCGATCCATGTGAGTTCAAGTTTCGTTTTGGCCATGAAGTGAGGGTTCAGCGTTGAGTGTACAGGAATCAGGAGTCTGTTTTCAGTTTTCGGTTTTCAGTGAGGACAGGAAGCGTCGGCCGGCGGGCGTCAGCCGATACTCTTGTTTGCTGCTGCGGGGTTTGTCCGGAATGGTCATTTCGATCCACCCGGCTTCCAATAGCGGGGCCAGAACTTGTTGCCGAAACTTGGTGCGATTTGTTCTGCCCAGGGAATTCAGAAGTGCCATCAACCCGACCGCTTGCAGGCATTTCTCAAGGATTTTCACTTGGTCCCGACTTGGTTCAAACTTGGTCCCAGCTTGGTCCCCACTTGGTCCCGACGTGGCAGTGGGCTGGCCGGGACTAATACTTTTCGTTTGCCGAAATCCTTTGTGGATCGGTAATTCTACCCGAAACCAATATCGTAATAGTTCTGCGAGCGATGCTTTGCTGTCACTTCTTTGGGACACGAGTACGGTCGAGTCTGGCCACCCGGTGCCCACAGCACGATCAGATTCTTGCCTGCGAATTCCTCAATGCTCAGAATGGGAAAGTACGGCGGCTGGATCTGATTGCAGTATTGCAGAAGTTCCCGCTGGATTTTGTCCAATTGGTTATCGGCCACGCCGACCGGCGGAAAGATCGGCTGACCGTGTTCGTCGCAGTCCTGTCCGATAATGATGTAGCCGCCACCGAGATTCTCAAAGTCATTGGCGAACGCGCACAACGTGCGGATGATGGCATCAGGATTCCAACCAGCTTTGTATTCGATCCTGTCCTGCTCAACAGTGCGCTGCCGGAGCAGATCCTCCAGATTGATCGGGAGTTTGGAAGCAGATTTCGCCATTCAGTTTTCAGTCTACAGGGATTTTCGGAGGCCGGTGAGCATTTTGGAGATTTCTTTGAGTTCTGGAATCAGCTTCACGAAGCTGTCAGGAGAAACAACCAAATCTGATCAGGAAGTCGTCTCACAGCCTCGAAAAAACAGGGTCACGGCCTCTATTGTATGGTCAAGCGTGTCAGCAGCAATCGACTGACGCAGCCTCCCGCGACGTCACGCAACAAATTAGTCCTCAAACACGAAGATTGATCGTGCCGAATCCACTCTCGCTCACAGCATACGACGGCATGCACGCAACCGTCATGGGGCTGGGGCGATTCGCGGGTGGTGTCGCCGCCGCCAGATTTCTGGCTCAGCATGGCGCAGTCGTCACGGTTACAGATCTGCGCAGTGCCGAAGAACTGGCAGACTCCCTTAAGATATTGTCGGATCTGCCGATCGCTCGATTTGCGTTAGATGGCCACCCGGACGATGTCCTTACGGATTGCCGGTTGTTGGTGGTCAATCCCGCAGTGCGGCCTGACCATCCGCTCGTGGCTCTGGCCAGATCGCGGCAGATCGAAGTGACTACGGAGATACAACTGTTCCTGCATCACTGTCCTGCGTCCGTGATCGCCGTGACCGGCAGCAACGGGAAATCGACCACAACAGCACTTATTCATCATTTGCTCCTGCACGCAAATTCTGATTTCGAAGGCCGCATCTGGCTCGGCGGAAATATCGGAATCAGCCTGTTGGATCAGGTCCATTTGATTCAGCCACAGGATATCGTCGTGCTGGAATTGAGCAGCTTTCAGTTGCATCTGCTCGGAGAAAAGCAGTTCCGCCCGAATATTGCCGTGCTGACAAATTTCTCGCCCAATCATCTGGACTGGCATGGATCGGAAGCCGATTATCGCAAAGCCAAGCAGGCAATTTTTGACGCTCAGACCTCCGACGATGCGGCCATAATTCCCGATGACACACATCCAGACAGCCACGCGAACCAGACTCCATGGCGAGTTCGCGGAGGCCGATTGCGATTTGGATTGATTGATCACGGCGACGATGGCGCTTTTCTCGAACGCGGAATGTTAATCCTGAGAAGTCACGTCTTTGAGGACGCCATTCGATTTAACGTGCCGCCACAACTTCCTGGCAGGCACAATCAACACAACATCGCTGCCGCAGCATGTGCCGCATGGCTTGCGGGAGCCAACCCCACACAATTTTCTGCTGCGCTGCAGACATTTCAGCCGTTGCCACATCGTTTGCAGCTCGTCGCGGAACATGCCGGACGGCAGTTCTGGAACGATTCCATAGCCACAACGCCGGAATCCGCGACGATGGCGCTGCACGTTTTTTCTGGCCGCATTATTCTGTTGGCGGGTGGATATGACAAGGGCCAGGATCTTGCCGCGTTTGCGGCAGAGATCAAGTCGCGCGTCGCCGCTGTGGTCCTTATGGGTCAGACAGCACCCAATCTTCATCAATTATTGACGAGCGAACCGGGTGAGCTACAAATCAGAATTGCAACTGACTTTCGAGAGGCATTTCTGAGTGCGGTTGCGTTCAGCCGGCGAGGCGATATCGTTCTGCTTTCTCCTGGCTGTGCAAGCTACGGATGGTTTCAGGATTTTCGGGAACGCGGAGACCTTTTCTCCGCTCTGGCAAGGGATTGGAGCCCGGACACATGACTCAACGATTGTTCAACATCAGAACACACATCGCATTGCTGTGCATTCTGACGTGCGTCGGATGCGGTGAACCCGAACAGCAGTCAAAACTGACTGCCGCCGAACAGGCGCGTCGCGCCGCGGAGAACGATACGACGACCCTGCGTGCTGACCCCAAGGCTCTTCGCCAGCAATTGGGTACCAACGAGATGGCCAAATTTTTCGTTGAAGGAAACGACGTCGTTGAAGCAAATCTGTTTCGTTCCGGGCTGAGGTCTGTCGAACCTCTCAAAGGGCTTCCTCTGCGAGTTCTGGATCTTGGCTTCACTTACGTTTCAGATCTGTCACCGCTGATCGGCATGCCACTCGAAAGCCTGGTCATCGAAAACACCATCGTCTCAGATCTGTCGCCGCTGAAAGGAATGCCTTTGAAAGTCCTGAAAATCCAGAACACCAAAGTCACCGATTTCGGTTTTCTGGAAGGCATGAAGCTGACACACTTCAACGTGCTCAATCTGCCGTTCAGTGATCTGGACGCCATTCGGGACATGCCCCTGAATACGCTGTGGCTGACCGGTTCAAAAGTCAACGATCTGTCGGCGTTGTCGGGTTCGGGAATTGTGAGTCTGGACATTGAACGCACCGAGGTCAATGATCTCGCTCCGCTGGCAACAACGTCACGTCTGAAGCGGCTGAATATCGCGGCGACGTCAGTCACGGATTTGAGTCCACTGGCAAGTCTGAGCCTGGAGCGGATCGTACTTTCACCGGAACGAATTCGCACCGGAATCGAAGCGATTCGCAAAATGAAGAGCCTTGTCTACATTCAGACGTCGGTTGATCAGAATCAGGCAGCCGACGAATTCTGGAAACGGTATGACCTCGGAATCTGGGATGATGCCAGACAGTCGTCCACGACCGAACCTGAATCTGCAAAAGAAACGCCCCCGTCCGGCGAAACACAGTCCAGTGACCCTGAAATCACGACACCGTGATGTCTACGAGGAAATTGTGAGTCAGCAAGTCGTCAGACAAATCATTGCCAACATTGAATCAGCGGTGCTTGGCAAATCTGCCATTGTGCGATTGTCCGTGGTCACACTCCTGGCGGGTGGCCACATTCTGCTGGAAGATGTTCCGGGACTAGGGAAAACATCGCTTGCCCGAGCTCTGGCGAAAACGCTGGGCTGCGGATTCACGCGAATGCAGTTCACCCCGGACCTGCTGCCCAGCGATATTCTGGGGGGCAACATCTACCGACCGGGGACCGGTGAGTTTGAATTCCGCGCCGGCCCGATTTTCACGAACGTGCTTCTCGCGGACGAAATCAATCGTACAACCCCCAGAACACAAAGTGCGCTGTTGGAAGCGATGAGCGAACGGCAGGTGTCGATCGAAGGCACGACTCACAAGCTTCCCGATCCGTTTCTCGTCATCGCCACGCAGAATCCGTTTGAATTCGAAGGAACCTATCCGCTGCCGGAGAATCAACTGGACAGATTTATGATGTGCCTGAGCATTGGCTATCCGGATCGCAAATCGGAACTGGAAATCCTGAATCGACATCGTGACGGTCAACCCGTCGATGCGCTGACCGCCGCCGCCTCGGCGACTCAGGTTCAGGATCTGCAACGCCGTGTTCAGATGGTGAATGTCGATACCTCGCTCGCCGAGTACATCCTGGAGATCATCGGACGTACGCGGGCTAACAGTGAACTGGCGCTCGGCGTGAGTACTCGAGGCGCGCTGACGTGGTATCGTGCTGCGCAGGCAATGGCGCTGATTTCGGAACGCAACTTTGTCATTCCCGATGATATCAAAGAGACGGCACTACCTGTGCTCGCACATCGAGTTGTGTGCCGAGGTGCGTTGCGGGAAGGTCATCGCCAGCGTGCGTCCCAGATCCTGCGAATGATCATCGACAGCGTGGCGGTGCCATCGTGACAATTGCTCAGACAAAATCTGAGTTCATACAGACCGCCGTCATCATCGTCGATCACGGCTCGCGGCGGACGGAAAGCAACGAGATGCTGCATCAAGCCACGTCACGCTTTGCCGCTGATTCGAAGTATGAAATTGTTGAACCCGCTCACATGGAACTGGCGGAACCCTCGATCGCCACCGCCTTCGAGCGCTGCGTCCAGCGTGGTGCGAGGCGCATCATCGTATTTCCCTATTTCCTGTCACCCGGTCGGCACTGGTCCGAAGATATTCCCGCGCTCGTGGCTCAAGCCGCTCAGAATCACTCTGCCGTCGAATGGCTGGTCACAGCCCCGTTCGGACTGCATCCTGACATGAACGCAATCATCGCGGACCGGATCGAACGCTGCCTTCAAAACGCATTTGCGATCCACGAACATCAATCCCCACTGCATTGCGACATCTGCCAGGGCACTTCAGGCTGCCAGTTCAAATCTCACACTTCAACCCTATCCGGATTCAGTAATCTGAGCGGAGACGGGACCAGCGGAGACGGAACCTGACACGAACGACACCATTTTGACCACCCGGGAGAATGCATGTCGAGCAACGCCACCGACGCTCACATGTGGTGCGGCAACGACAGCAGTTTTGCCGCGTCCACCGCAAAGTACGTCAAAATGCCATCAGCGCCCGCGCGTTTGAAGCAGAGCAGACTTTCGAGAATTGCCGCATCGCGGTTCAGCCAGCCGTTGTTCGCGGCAGCGGAAATCATGGCGTATTCACCACTGACCTGGTAGGCGAACGTAGGGACGCCGAACGATTGTTTTACGCGGCAGACGATGTCCAGGTACGGCATTCCGGGCTTCACCATCACCATGTCAGCACCTTCGCTGATATCGAGTGCCACTTCGCGCATGGCTTCGTCGGCATTGGCGGGGTCCATCTGGTAAGTGCGTTTGTCACCCCCTCCGAGATTCCCGGCAGAACCGACTGCGTCTCGAAATGGGCCGTAAAACGAGGACGCATACTTCGCTGCGTAGGCCATAATCTGCACGTTCTGATGCCCGGCTGCATCCAGCGCTTTACGAATCGCGAGGACACGCCCGTCCATCATGTCCGAAGGCGCGATAATGTCACAGCCAGCGTTGGCCTGATTCACCGCCTGGCGACAAAGTGCTTCCACGCTTTCGTCATTCACGACGTAATCATTGCGGACCAGTCCGTCCTGACCATGAGTCGTATACGGATCGAGCGCGACGTCTGCGATCAGTCCAATCGGAATCTGAGCGTCCCTCACCGCCTGTATCGCCCGACAGATCAGATTTTCCGGATTGCCGGATTCTTCGCCGTCGGGTGTCTTCTTTTCCTGCGGTGTGACCGGAAAAATCGCGATCGCCGGAATGCCAAGTTCGGCTGCTTTGCCAACTTCGCGGACGAGTACATCGATCGAATACCGCGTCACGCCAGGCATTGACGCGACCGGCACTTCCTGGTGAGTTCCTTCCACCACGAACACCGGCCAGATCAGATCATCGATCGTAAGATGATTCTCGCGAATCAATCTCCGTGACCATGCAGCGCGACGATTGCGACGAAGGCGAGTCCACGGGAATTGCGGGAAGGTTTCGGCAGTCATGGTTGGTTAGTTTGACATACTCACAAACTTGTTCACAAACAAGTCGATGTACATCACAAACATGAATAAGGAAATGATAAACAACAATCCGGCTGCATGCGCATAGCCAATGACACGTGGACTTGGTTTGCGGCGTGTGATGCCTTCCCAGATCAGAAAGACCATATGGCCCCCGTCCAGCACTGGAATGGGCAGGAAGTTGAGGATCGCCAGATTGATACTCAGGAAGCCAAGGAACAACAGCAAATCAGTTAAACCCTGGCTGGCCACTCGATAACCAATAGACAGAATCCCGACGGGGCCACTGAACGAATCGGCAGGCAGATCGCCACGAAACAACGATCGCAGTGTCATATAAATGCTGACGCCTGTCTGGCGTGTTTTGCGCAGACCGAGCGACGTTGCTTCTGCAAATGACTCGCCTTTCTGCAATTCAACGGCAGGATCCCAACCCACGATTCCGCGTGTCCAGATGTACCAGTCGGGAACTTTCTCGACGCTCTTCAACAATTCCGCCTTCTCAGATTTTCCATCATCAAAGTAAATCCTGATCTGACGGTCCGGTGAATATTGAATCTCATTGAATGCCCAGGCCCAATTGATGTCTTCCCTGGTACCTGGGTGCTTTTCCTTGAGTTCGTTCAGCATCAGTTGTGGTGGCGTCTTTTTGTTTGATGAAGTGACTGTGTCTGTGCTCGTTTCAGCTTCGACGAGTTCGATTCTGGTAATTTTCTGTCCCGTCGCAAACACTCCGATCTTCTCGGCTTCAGAACCAGGCACGACCTTCGCGATAATCGGGAATATCTGAAACGCGGCTCCGATCGCTGGAATCGACAGTGGACTGGTCTGGAAAAACGGAGTCTCAATCCAGCCTGGATCGTCGGTCGGAACCATTTGGAGTTCATGCTGTTCAGGCGCAGCGGCCGCTTGACGGCTGACTTTGACACGTACGACTTTGTCGGCATGATCGGAGAAGTATGACGGCAGACGGACGGGATCATAATCGGTTCCCATTGCCATCTCATCCACCGACAGAATGATGTCCCCGACCTTCAGTCCAGCCTTTTCTGCAATCGAGCCAGTGCGAATTGCGCGCACCGGACCCATTGCCATCCACAACCCGATGGATCGCACATTATCCGGCGGCACGGTAATCCTGACTTCCGCCGTTCTGTCCGGCACTGACTTATCATCACTCTTCGTCGTTCTTTCGAACGTATAAATCAGATCCTCTGACGCATACTTTGCGGTGAGACCATCTCGATCGACGAACGTTTTAACAGGTTCTCCCTGCAATGCGATGAGTCTGTCACCGGGACGAAATGGCGTGGCAGGAACTGCGGGCTTGTCGGACTTTTCAGCTTCCATCGCACCATTCGGTGTCGCTGGAGTTACGGGCGGAGGTTCATCTGCACCGCCGCTTATAAGCTTTGCACGCATTGCAGGAAAACCTGCCATGGCGATATCGTCGGCATTAATCAGGTCTGCACTGAGCGTGTTCGTCGGTGCCGACTGCAGGCCCACTGATCGCCCGGAAGAGCCGCGATCCGGAGTGAGCGTCAGATCAAACGCTGAACCGTCCAGATGTTTTCCCTGAAGCCGAACATCGCCCGTCGAAAGCACGACCGATTGAAAAACATCACCGAAGCTGCGAATCTCTTCGCCATTGATGAATTCTATCCGATCGCCATCTTTCATCCCTGCAGTCCATGCAGGAAATCCCGGCACCACATTCCCTACGACCGGCGATGGTTCGTTGACGCCATACCAGTAGCAAATCGTGAAGAACAAAAAGCCTGTGACGATGTTCATGATGACACCGGCCGAAATAATCGCCATCCGTTGCGGAACCGACTTCGCAGAATACGATCGCGGATTTTCGGCAATCTCACTGCTTGTCATCTGGTTCGGGTCCATGTCGTCCTGCCCGAGCATTTTGACGTAGCCTCCGAACGGCAGTGCCGACAGCGCGTATTCCGTCTCACCCTTTTGACGACTCCACAGGATCGGACCAATACCGATGCTGAAGCGCTCGACATGTACGTTGCACCATTTGGCGACGGCAAAATGGCCGAGTTCGTGAAAGAAGATCACGAGTCCCAGGCCCAGGGCCACAGAGAGAACGTTCAGGAATTTTGTAAACAGGCCGCCAAAATCAACTGCGGCGACTAATTGAAATGCCAGGTCTTCCACCGAGCTGCTTCCTCCCGAGCCAGGCGATCGACCTTGAACAATTGCTCAAGCGATGGCCGGGCGTCGAATTCATGGTGCTTCAAAACATCGTTAACGACACAGGTGATCTGATGAAACGGTAATTCCCGATTCAGGAACCGGGCCACTGCCACTTCATTTGCGGCATTCAGGACGGCACCACTGGTACCGCCCTTTTCTGCAACTTCAAATCCCAACCTCAACGCCGGAAAGGCGTCCAGATCGGGTGGGATTAATTCTAACGTTTGCCGTTGAGTCCAGTCGGTCCTGCGTGCCGGGCCTGCCGGGCGATCCGGAAATAACAAAGCATACTGGATTGGCAACCGCATGTCCGGTGGAGAATTCTGTGAAATCACAGATCCGTCCCGAAACTCAACCAAAGAATGAATCCATGACTGCGGATGAATGATGACGCTGATTTTGTCAGCCGGAAGCCCAAACAGCCACCGAGCTTCAATGATTTCCAGCGCCTTATTCATCATTGTCGCAGAATCGATCGAGATTTTCGGCCCCATGTTCCATGTCGGATGCTTCAGGGCCATCTCCGGCGTGACGGATTTGAGCTGTTCCCTCGTATAACCGCGGAACGGTCCGCCGCTGGCTGTGAGCACAATTCGCTCTAAATCATGGCGTCGTCCCGCCTGAAGGCACTGAAAAATCGCACTATGCTCACTATCCACCGGGATCACGGTCGCTCCGGTCTGACCGGCACGCTCCATAATCAGTGAACCCGCGACAACCAACGACTCCTTGTTCGCCAAAGCGACCCGTTTTCCCGCATCAACCGCAGCCCAGGTCGCAGGCAGCCCGGCGGCTCCAACCATCGCTGACACCACCGTGTCGATGTCTGATCGCTGGATCATCGCGGCGACAGCTTCGAGGCCCTGGTGCCAGGCGGTCTCAGCAATCCCTTTACAGGCCATTGGTGGAACCGAAATGTCTTCCGCACCAATCACCGCCCATGTCGGGCGAAACTCAGCCACCTGCTGACAGAGTCGCTCCACACTTCGATGAGCCACCAGACCCGTCGCGCGCAACCGCTCCGGATGCTGGCGAATGACGTCAAGGCAACTTGTCCCGATGGATCCCGTGGATCCAAGAATGGCTATCGACTGAGGCTGTGGCAACGTAAATTTTTCTGATCAACCGGACAAACCGCAGGCCCGCTGATCTCGACATCACCCGCAGAAGACAGGGATTCTAAGGAGACTTGCCAATCTGAACAAGACTACCCTGCTTC
>CAZFDW010000257.1:0-9542 GCA_964517865.1 uncultured Chitinophaga sp. | reverse complement strand
ACCGACACGGCAAAGCAATCGCCATGTGATCGCGACTGGATAACCGTGCGCGCATCAATGTGCCTCGTCACTCCGTGGTGAGCGATATTAACACGCAGAATCTGCCGATGTGGTCGTCGCTGGTTACTGCGACACAACGCCATCGTAGAATTCCCGCAGCGGAAGACTCAGACTCAGGCTGTCCAGCGTAATGACATCGTTGGGATCCGTGAATTCCTGACGCTCAAAATTCTGACCGACCCGTCGGTACACGACCGCCACAATACTGTCCTGTTCGAGCAGGATGTAGTGTGTCAGCGTCGGGATTGTAAAATAGGCGTCGCGTTTCTCGCCATCGTCAAGACGGCGCGTGCTTTCGGAGAGGACTTCAACAATCACCACTGGCTGGTCCTGAAAGGTCTCCGATAAATCGTTTGGCTGACAAACAACCGACATATCCGGGTAGTAGAATCGAACGTGGTCACGCATTCTGATGCGGATCTTTGTGTCGGAGTTAAATGGGCGACAAGTTTGTCCCTTGAGTCGAATGCCAAACGCGAGGAGGGCATTGCCTGCGATCAAATTGTGGGCATTCCTTGCCTCAACCATCGCGAAAACCGACCCGGAAATGTACTCGTGCTTCACGTTTGAAACGAGTTCTCCCGCCAGATAGTCCGCGACCGAGATTGCCTCATTGATTCGTACCGTGCTCATCGTGCTTGTCTCTGTCTGGGCGACTGACGCTGATCAGATCCATTTTCCTGCCATGATTGTTCCAGAATCTGCCTTATGTGTCGAGAAGATTCCGATGGCCTTGCAAAACTCTCACGTATCATGCGGTACAAAATCCTCCCTATTTGCTTTCGGAGGGCAGTCGCGGATCCATTTGCGCAGAGTCTTTCGGCCCGTCTGGCATTCTGCTATTCTTCAAGTGCTGATTTGACTCTGCGTTGACCGAGTTCAAAGTGCGACAAAGTGGTTAGTTTCAACATCTTTCAACGGCCGCGTCGGGGACGTGATGATCAAACGAATCTACATTCACAACTTCAGATGCCTCGAGAATTTCGAGTTGCCAATATCCGGCATGACATCGCTGCTACTGATTGGTAAGAATGGTGCTGGCAAGTCTTCCGTTGGTTTCGCATTGCAGGTTTTGCAGAGTATCGCGCGTGGTACGAACCGGGTTGGACAACTCGTCAATCCGAAGGATTTTTCAAGAGACAGGTCCGATGTTCCGATCCGTTTTGAGATTGAAGTTGGCATTGACGGCCGGTCATATGAATACATCCTCGCGCTTGAATTGCCAACGGGATTCAAAGAAATCCGGGTTGCTGAAGAACGACTGATCTGCGATGGCGCTGACATTTACGCTCGACAAAAAGCGCAGGTTGTGCTGGCGCGAACGAGTACCGCAGGAGAAGCGAAATTTCTTGTCGATTGGCATCTTGTTGCACTCCCGCTGATACAGGAGGCGTCTGAATCTGATCCACTGCGAATCTTCAAGAACTGGCTTGCTCGGATGCTGATCCTGGCTCCTGTTCCGAGTGCGATCACAGGGGATTCGGACGGTGACAGTCTCGCTCCGAATCGGGAAGTGACGAATTTTGGAGAATGGTTCTCGGGGTTGATTTCTCAATCACCTGCTGCATACTCACGCATAGACAGTTTTGTGAAACAGGTCATGGAGGATTTTGAGGACATCAAGAATCCGAACACCGGCAAGGACTCACGAAGTCTGCTGGTGCAGTTCCGGCAGGACAGAGCCACGCTGAGCTTGCCTTTCGAAGCGCTCTCGGACGGCGAAAAATGCTTTTTCATCTGCGCAATGGTGCTGGCATCGAATGCTGCCTACGGCCCCTTGCTTTGTTTCTGGGACGAGCCGGACAACTTTCTGTCGATTTCGGAAGTGGGGCACTTTGTGATGGAGCTTCGTCGATCTTTTCAGAGCAAAGGAGGACAACTCATTGTCACCTCACACAACTCTGAGGCAATTCGTCAGTTTTCTGATGAAAACACTCTGATGTTGTTTCGCCGGAGCCACTTGGAGCCAACCCTTGTGCGTCGAATTGCGGATGTCAAGATTCATGGTGATCTTGTCAATGCGTTGATCCGAAACGATGTCGAACTATGAGCGTAAACAGGTATCGACCGCATGTCATGATCTTGCCGGAGGATGACGCAAACCGACAGCTTGCCAACGGTTTTGTAAGTCACGCATGCGTCGCACCGCGTTCCGTCCAAGTATTGCCGAGTGCCGGTGGTTGGGCCAGAGTACGTGATGAGTTTCGAGAAGTTCACGCTGCGGAAATGCAGCGGAATACGATGCGGTTGATGGTCTTGCTTGTGGATTTTGATGAAAAAGTGAGTCGTCTGGATGAAGTCAAAGTTGCAATTCCTGACAGTCTGGCGAACCGGGTATTCATCATTGGCGTTTGGTCAATTCCGGAACATCTCCGAAAACACGGGCTACCTGCCAAGGAGGAGTTCGCTCAGTCTCTTGCTCGTGAATGTTACGAAAATCGTAGAGAACTCTGGAAACATGAATTATTGCAGCACAACGCGAGAGAGTTGGAGCGAATGACATTGGCGTGCAGACCAATCCTGTTTTCTCCGATGTGAATAGTCATCGTGGATCACTGCGTGCCAACGCCTTATGCATACTGAAAAAACTTATTTTGGATTAGAATTCTCTTGACCATCGATATTGAAGCGATCTGGAAAGACCGATCTCAGATTGAAGCCATGCAGTCGCAGAGGCTGGTGGAGATGCTGCAGACGATCATTCCACGCAATCGGTTCTGGAACTCGAAACTGCAGGCGGCGGGAGTTGAAGTCGCAGCAATTCGAGGTCTCGAAGATCTGGCGAAACTGCCGCTGACGACGAAGCAGGATCTGGTCGCGAACCAATCGGAGCAGCCTCCATACGGTTCAAATCTGTCATACCCCTCGACGCATTTTCGTCGCCTGCATCAGACATCTGGAACAACCGGACGCCCTTTGCGCTGGATGGACACTCAGGACAGCTGGGACTGGTTCATGGAATGCTGGCGTCAGATCTATACGCTCGCCGGGCTACAGACGTGGGATCGTCTGTTCTTTCCGTTTTCCTTCGGCCCTTTCATCGGTTTCTGGGCGGCGTTTGAAGGTGCTGGACGATTCGGCAACTTCTGCATTGCAGGCGGTGGCATGTCGACATCGGTACGGTTGCAGGCGATGATCGAAAATGAAGCGACCGTCGTCTGCTGTACGCCGACATACGCCATCCGCATGGCAGAAGTTGCGGCTGCAGAGGGCATCGATCTGAAAGAAACGTCGGTTCGTCTGCTGATTGTCGCTGGTGAACCTGGCGGCACAATTCCTGGCACGAGGGCTCGGATTGAAGATGCCTGGGAGGCGAGAGTCATTGATCACTGGGGCATGACGGAGTTGGGTTCACTGGGCGTTGAAAGCGAAGATCGACCGGGTGGATTGTTTTTGCTGGAGACGGAGTGCATTGCGGAAATCCTGCATCAGGACACATTAACGCCCGTCGCGCCTGGCGAAATCGGGGAACTGGTCGTCACGAATCTGGGGCGAATTGGCAGTCCGCTGATTCGTTATCGAACGCGCGATCTTGTGAAGGCATCGCCCGGTGACGATCCCGCTGGCAGAAAACTAACGTGGCTCGACGGCGGCATCCTTGGCCGTTCCGATGACATGATATTTGTACGCGGGAACAATGTGTTTCCGTCCAGCATCGAAGCCGTCGTGCGCGAGATTGCGGAAGTCGCTGAGTTTCGAATTGAACTCAGGACCGTGCGCGCGATGCAGGAACTTTGTGTCGCGATTGAGCCCACACCCGAAGCCGCCGAGACTGCCGCTCAGCTGATTGAACGAGTGCAATCGGCCTTGCGTCAGCGCCTGGGATTCATCGTGGACGTACGTGCGGTGTCCCCAGGTGAGTTTCCTCGATTTGAACTGAAGAGCCGACGAATTGTGCGGGAAGAGTGAACGGAACGACGCTGGCGGGGTGTTGATTTAATTTTAGGGTGCGTGAAGCGGAGCGTAACGCACCATTTTTGGTAGAGTGTGATAAACTGGTGCGTTCCGCTGGCGCTGCACACACCCTACCTGAAAGACGGCAGCATCGCACTCGACTCAGAGAGTCAAGTTACTTTACAGGCCCATGACGTGACACAGACAACATCAAATCTTCAAAGCATCAACAGTCGTATTCAGCAAAGGCGAACCGCTCTGTTGGCGATGCGCAACAGCGTGCGTGAACACAGGTCAGCGGGTGAAGGCGGGATTGCGTGCTGTCATTGGATGTCCGATCAGGTTGACGAATTCATCCGCGAAATCGTGGCCCGCCAGCAGGACGCCCAGCCCGGGATTTCGCCAGCATCATTCGCAGTCCTCGCCGTCGGCGGCAGCGGTCGCCGTCGACCTGCTCCGTTTTCTGACATCGATCTGCTGTTCCTGGTGGACGGGAAGCAGCAGACCGCCGCACCTGAAATGTTTCTGTCGGCCGTTGTACGCGACTGCTGGGATGCAGGTGCTCAGCCAGGGTCGAGTATTCGTACAATTTCTGACGTTGTACGGTTTGCGATCGATGACATTCAGTTCGCGACTTCGATGATCGAAACGCGATTCCTGTGCGGTAACGAACGGCTGGCTGAGAGAGCTCTGCAACAGGTTCGCTCAAAGGTATTCCTGGATCGGTCGGAACCCATGATCCTGCGGCTTGTCGCATCACGTCGTGAAGAATGGATGACGCGCGGTAACTCGGTGAATCAGCTGGAGCCCGATCTGAAACGATCACCGGGAGGTCTGCGTGATCTGCATCTCCTGCGCTGGGTATCCTTCATGCGTTATCGCAACCCCGACCCACTTCAGTTGCAGCAAAAAGGAGACATCAGTAAGCAGGAACTGGATGATCTGTTGCTGGCGGACGAGTTCCTGTCGTCGTTACGAACGGACCTGCACTCGCTCACCGGCCTGAAACAGGATGTGATGACGCGCGAACTGCAGCTGCAACTTTCTGAGCAACGAGGTTTTCTGTCGTCGAATCTGCTGCGCCCCGTCGAAGCATTTATGCAGGAGTACTTTGGACACACTTCACGCGTGGCAGCAGTTGCGCGGCGGGTGGCGGAGGTTCCGCGCAGGTCTTCGATTTTCAGTCGCCTGCGAAACGCTATTCTTCCGCAGAAGTCGGCGCAAGGATTTCTGATTATTGACGGCATCGTTCAGGTGCCGGAAGCCCGCCGCGAGTCGCTCAAGGATCCGCTCACGATTCTGGATGTGTTCGTCAGCGCTGCCGAGAACAAGGCCAGGCTTTCGCCGGAACTGCGGAAGTTGATCGGCCAGATCGCACTGAATCTGCCGGAAGAACCAAGCCGCGAAGCGACCGATCGGTTTCGGGACATCATGCGTTTCGCCGACGGGTTGCCGGATACACTGCGAGCCATGTACGAAACCGGAATCCTGGAATGGCTGATTCCGTCGTTTGCCGGCATCCGAAACCTGATGCAGTTCAATCAGTATCACAGCTTCACGGTCGATGAGCATACTCTGAAGGCGATGGACGAGATGACGTCGTTCGCCCATGATAAATCGCCTGTGGGTTCGGCATATCAGGGCGTTCGTCATCGCGCAACCCTGCACCTGGCCATGCTGATGCACGACGTCGGCAAGGGCCGCGAAGGTGATCACAGTATCGTCGGCGAACAACTGGCTGACGATGTTGCCGTGCGTCTGCAGATGGCTGCCAACAAGAAGACGATGCTCATGTTTCTTGTACGCTATCATCTGATCATGCCGGATCTGGCATTCCGGAGAGACATCACCGACGCCACGATGCTGGTTGATTTCGCCCGCCTGGTAGGGGCTCCGGAAT
The DNA here is from genome assembly GCA_964517865.1 of uncultured Chitinophaga sp. GTDB lineage: Bacteria > Planctomycetota > Planctomycetia > Planctomycetales > Planctomycetaceae > SXXK01. The sequence goes on along the minus strand of CAZFDW010000257.1, from coordinate 3,688 downwards.
TACTACGAATGCTGTACGTTTTGTCCGTGGCTGACATCAAAGCGGTCGGGCCGGACGTCTGGTCAGATTGGAAAGGCGAATTACTCGCCGATCTCTACAACCGCGCGATACAGATTCTCAGCGGACGTCCTTACAACCATCTGGAACGTGAACGTCTGCAGATGGTGCGCACCGCTGTGCGGAGTTCGATCGTGCCTCTGGGGAGCAGGACGGACCCGGAAACATGGGGCCAATGGGCCGAAGCACAACTGGATACACTTCCGCCATTCTATCTCATGACGGAACAACCCGACCGCATTGCGCGGGATCTGGATATGATTCATCAGCTGAATGAAGCTGAAGTCAAGATTGAGGGTGAATTTGATGCGGAAACGGAAACAGTCAGCTATCGCGTGTTCGCGCCTGGCCGATTCGGACATGGCAGTTTTCACAGTATCGCTGGAATACTTTCCGGCCTGCGGATGAACATTCTGGCGGCTCAGGTGTGTACTACATCCAATGGCGTGGTGATTGCCTACTTTCGAGTGACTGACAATGATTTTACGGGCTCCGTGCCGCAGTCGCGAATTGAAGACGTCGCCGTGGCCATCGGGGACGTACTGACCGCCAGGAAGTCTGTGGACAGCGTCTTTCGCCGCAGCGGAATTTATCGAAATAACCGTATCAATCCGGTCATCGTGCGGCAGGAACCCAAGGTCGGAATCGACAACGATTGTTCGGAGCGATTTACCGTGGTTGATGTGTTCGCGACGGACACGCAGGGCCTGCTTTTTACGCTGGCACAGACGTTGTTCAACTTCGGTCTGACGGTGCATCTGGCACGTATCGCGACAAATATCGATCAGGTCGTCGATGTTTTTTACGTCGTGGACGAACAACAGCGTAAAGTCGAAGACCAGGAATTTCTGCAGAAACTCAAATCATCGTTGCTGGAAGAAATTCGGCTCCTGAGCGGCAATTGAAACGAACGCTGGGCGAGCAGAGTGGCGTCAGCCCTCCGGTACATTACGCGGTCGTTGTCTGTCCGAAGGCAACGATGCATGCCGGTTCAGAAAGCCCGCTCCATACTGCTAACGTTTTGAATTTGTGCAGGACACGAGGAATGTCGCTCAGGATCCTCATAAGTCGATTGATACCAGGATGTTGAAAAGCGATGATGGCCGTGATCGATTCGCGGCTGATTCCATTGGTCCTTTTGTGAGTTTTGTGCCTCTTTGTGGCCAGAAAATCGCTGACTCAAAAACAACAACTGAACGAAGAGTGCTTGCCACAAAAACTCACAAGAGTCACAAGAGTAAGAACACGGGCAACGAGCGGAGCCTCGCTACTCGTGGCTTGCGATTGACAACTTTTCAGCCTGGGTTGCGGGCGCAGCCCGCGCTGGGTGATCCAAGCCCTCCGTGGCTAAAAATTGAATCGCAGATTGAACCTCGATCACTCGCGGGCGGCCTCCGGATTCCAATCACACGAATCTACGTCCACTCGCATCATCAACCGTGGAACGAATTGTGGCACCCGTATTCAACGGTTCAGAGATCGTGATCGCCAGGCGACGAGAACCGATGCAGTCCGGAATGAGTTGCTTGATTTCTTCCGCATGTTTCTGTGATCCTGCCGGGATGCCGATCAGCGGACCCCATGATGATTGCGCCATCCCTGAAACTCCAGCCGCTCGCAGATGCGTCGCCAGTTGCGTCATCGCCGGATCCGCAAACACACCGCCCTGCTCTGCTGCATAAAACGAGCCGACCGTTTGTCCGTAGTTTTCGAGGGAAGTCGCGAATGCTTCAAATTGCTTTTCGCGAACCGCCGGGATAATTTCCTGCAACACCTGCTGCGCAAGGTTTTCGACCAGCGACTGAGGCATATGAATTCGCTGGCCAAAGAAATTCCGTTCCTTTTCGCCGGACAGTCCCTGGGAGTCTTCCGGATGCGCCAATACAAATCGCCAATCGTCCGGAAACACAAATCGATCAACCTGCCGACGTGTTGACTCACCATTCGATTCACCATGATCAACCAGAAATCCACCGCGTGCAAACCCAACCGTGCCAATCGCCGATCGCTCGGCTCGGCATGCAAGTTGCGCCAGCTGGAACGGATCTTCCTGAAGGCGGCGATGCGTCATCAGTTCGCTGGCAGCAGACAACGCAAGTCCCAGCTGCGTGCCACTTCCGAGACCTGTGTGGAACGGAACTGCCTGATGCACGTCAATCCGCAGCGATGTCATGTGGTGGTACGATCGGATGCGTCGGAGGAATTCCTGAATCCGCTGGCAGATGTCATCTGTCGCTTCAATCGCGTCTTCGTCAGAAACGATTGGCGTGACGCTCAAACGCCACGTTGGCTGTCGCAGCATGACACCGATTCCGCCAAACCGCCAGCGCGCGGCGGGCTCGCTGCAGATGAGTCCAAAATGCAGTCGTGAGCCGGTTGTAATCTCGATCCCTGTCATGGTGTGATCCGGGTCAGGACGGTGCTGGAGTTCTGATCGCACCAGGTAAAGGAAGAAAGGATAAGCTTGTTGTGCTGGCTGTGGAGTTCACGATATTGATTGTTGTAGTTGTTTATCCTGCATATCCCGGCGTGATCTCTGTAGTGCAAACTGCGATTCGCGTCTTGTTAACCACGGAGGGCCCAGCGCGGGCTTCGCCCGCAACCCAAGCTGAAAAGACGTCAGTTGCAAGCCACACGTAGCGTGGCTCCGCTCATTACCCTGTTCTTACTTTTGTGCCTCTTGTGAGTTTTTGTGGCAAGCACTCTTCGTTCCGTTGTTGTTTTTGAGTCAGCTGTTTTCTGGCCACAAAGAGACACAAAATTCACAAGAGGAACAATGGCATCAGCCGCGAATCGATCACTGGCATCATTGCTATTCAACATCGCGATACCAAACGACGTATGAGAATTATGAACGAAACGTTTCGCGTCCTGCGCAGATTTACCACATTAGCAGTACGGAGAACACGAAGACACCGTACGGAACTTTCAAGGAAGAAATGTCACATCCATGTCGCTCAAATCTTACCGACAAAGGCCGGACCGCGATCGCCGGCATTCTTCATTTCAATGTACTTCGCTCCAAGTGACTGAGGACGAATTCCTTGAGCATCGCGAACGCACTTTTTTCTTCCGTGCCGCCCGTCTTCTCAACTGCCGGTTCCAGAAAGCTCATCATATCCAGCACATGCTGCCGAGAAAGCAGGTGCAGCCGAGTCGCAAGGATGGCGGCTTCAAGGACCGCATGTCGAGCGCGATTGAATCCGAAGAACGGACGTCGTTCACCCCGATGCACAATCGATGAGGGCATGCGGCTTCTGGCGTCTGAGGTATCGACGCTGTCTACCGTAAATTCAAACCAGCGGCAACAATCCTTCAGCACAAATCCGTCGATCATCGTTGAGGGTTCAACTGCGGGCAACTCAGTCAGTTTGCCGATCGCTGCCCGAGCAATGATTTCCACTCGATCAACCACATGGAACACCCCCCTCCGAGTCGCTGTGAGATTGTTGAACGTAGTCGACGGCTGAAACGGGCGCAGGAGCAGGCTGGCAAAATCACCCACAACGATCGGTCCCATCGGAGCGACATTCAGGTGACCGCCTGCATCGACACTTGTTACTATTCCTTCAACGATCATGGTTTTTCAGTTTTCAGAGGCTATCCGAAAAGGGGTCTGACCCTTTGGAGG
>CAZFDW010000256.1:0-9570 GCA_964517865.1 uncultured Chitinophaga sp. | reverse complement strand
ATGGGTTGTGTGCCACTGGCTTTGCCAGTGCTCCCCATTTGCAGGAAGCACTGGCCGAGCCAGTGGCACACATCAATACACGACTGACAGGGCACAAGGACACAACGGTCAATGGATCGTGTGGACTTGTTTGACTATCATAACGATCCTTCCTCCGCCACACTACTCCCGCCCATACCGCCGCAAGGTGATTCTCTTAATGTCGACCACCTCTAACGACAATTCCGAGATTTCCACTCGCAACCTCGGCGGGCACGTTCTGCGTCGTGTTCAGAAGCTGAATGACACGCTGCGGCGAACGAGGGCACTCGTCGCCGAATCCGATGAGGACCGCTCGCTTTCCATTGCATTGCTGCTGGCAGAGACGCGAGTATTGGTGCTGCGGATGGGACGGCATGAATTCGGCGGAGCCGCCGGCATGCATTTTCACGCGGTGAAGAATGTGGAGACGCCCGGAGGGCATCCGCAACACGAGTCATTTTCGCGTGTTTACCGTACGTGGCAACGGCTCGCCGCCGAATTACACGGACAATCCTCCCGCGTGAAGTCGCAACTGCACCTGGCCTCTGCAAAACTGCTCAATCTTCTGGTCCCGGAAAAGGACGATCGTGGGCGCCCGCTGCGTTCGACGGTCGATGGTCTCTATCGCATCTGGATGCACCAGAGCGGTCACGCCGCATTCGAAGAAGCGACGCGCCGGACCAATCGTCAGCGCGTGGCACTCACGTACGGCACGCTGTGGCAGAGACGTGAAGTCGGCATGGTGCCGGACTTTCAGGAGGTCCGGGTGATCGGAACACATCTCGGTCATGATCTCGCCGTCGCCGCAGAAATCTGGAAACAGCGGAAGTCTGAGTTGCTGCTGAAACGTGGCGTGCCGTCTCCTCTGGTCCGCCTGATCGTCGCCATTCAGCTTGGATATCCCGGGTTGAGGATGGCGGCATCGTCCATTCGTAAACATCTGCAAGTGAGCGAGAGAACGGCACAGGACATTAATAATGGGCAGCTCTTCCGGTTCGACGAGATTCGCCATGTGGTTGTGTCGGTCATTCCAAAGAAAGAGTTGTCGTCGCTGCAGCGCGACTGGCAGGCTGCCTGGGAATGCGTCAGTGCCACGGAGGATTTCGCCACCGCGTTTCCTCGCATCTGCGCGGAGAACGGCTGGACCAATCACATGCTGGCAAGTCTGCTGCGGGTTCGACCCCCGGAACAAAGGAGCGAACTTCCTGGCAGGAAGAAAACAGCAAAAGTCCATCGTGCCGAATCTTATCGTCCGTCGGCAGAAGTCCGCCGGATGTATCAGGAAAACAGTTTTTCGGGTCAGGCTCCCGCAAAAGCGGCCATCGACCTTGTGGCCAGCGACACCGTCTCACACGCAGGTGCAGAGAGCCAAAGGGATTACCTCAAGCGGCTTTTCCTGGAAAGTGTTGAACAGCGACTGCTGCACAAGGGCAGCGGAGCCCACGGTTCTCCGGTCCGGGCGCATCGCATTCTCTGCGGCGTGACTCCGAAGCAACTCGCCGAGATCTCTGGTTACTCGGGGGCCGATATTCTGCTGATTGAACGTGGAATTCAGAAACTGAACGCCGCAGAATCCAGGCGACTCGTGCAATGCATCGAGACGATTCCTGCTCGCAAAGTCAGCGAAGCACGGGCTCGCCTGGCCGCGCTGAGTTCTTCCCCCGTTACCGTGAGTCAAACTGTCGGCCGGCTGAAGGATCGCCATGGCGGATATATTCCACTGTCGCGATTGCTGCACGATGAATCAGATCGCCGTTTCAGCTTTACGCCGGGACGTCTGAAACGGATCGAACGCGGGCAGGAAGTCCCCGCGCTTCCCCTGCTGAAGTATCTCGTCACGCAGGGCGGTGCCGAAATTACTCCGGAACTGATTCGCGACTGGTACGACCGTATTCCAACATACCTTGCTGAACACGGAAAGCTGCAGTGGCGGCATCCGATGGCTCGTGGTCTTGGCATCGTGATTCTGGAAAAGTGGCATAACCTCCATCATTTCTGGGACGAACAACTGCAGGAGGATCTGAGTTATTCGATGCTGACACGGAACTTCCAGCAGATGAATGGCAAAAGCCATGATTTCTCGTGGACAACGGTGAGTCGTTATCTGAATGCTGCAGGTGTAGGGCTTTCCGATCCGCGCCGCTCGTTCCTCCAGCACTTGTTTCACTGCAGACATGAAATCACGAAATTGATCCATTCCGGCCACCGCAATCCGTTGCGGACTGTGATTGGAAACGTCATGAATCAATGGCGGAAAGAAATGCGTTCCGTTGGCCTCGATTCACATGCCGTGGAATACACCCTGGGACTGACGACCGAGGAATACACCGGTAGCGGGCCTGACAAGGGCTGATAGCCCTTGTGCTAAAAAGTTGTGACTCTTGTCGCCTGGACATTCACCTCACCCACCATTGCGAAACGGAGAAGACGATGAAGATTATCGAGGCAGCCGGTTTCGACAATCTGCACTTCGCGTACTACAGCAATATGGACGTCGGCAACGACGGAGTCTGGGATGTCTGGCAGATTGAAGGTCCGTCAACCGTCTGGTACTTCCGCGGCGATCCCCATGTCCACACATGGGTTCATATTAAGAAGCCCGTGTGAATCTCGCCGAATACTGCGAAGCCTTCTACTCCGCGCGGTCAAGATTGAGCCAAATTGGCGAGCGGCATGCGTCAGCTTGCCGGTACAAAGACTCTGTCGAACCGCGGTTGTTCGTCCTCAAAGTACACTTCGGCAGTGTGTGGCCAATTTTATTGCGTTTCACTACCGGTTGCCTTAAACTCACTTCAAAGGAGACCGTGAATGACGCTCGAAACGATGATCGAAAACTTGTCTTTGCAGGAAAAGATGACCGCGATGGAGTTGATTTGGCGTGATTTGTCGGCAGAGCCAGATTCGTTTTCATCGCCCGAGTGGCACGGGGTTGTAATTGCCGATCGACTAGCGACTCCTTCTCCCGGGCGGGGTCTGCCTCTCAACGAGGCGAGGCAGGCTGTTCGAGAGGCATTCAATGCACGTAGAACTCCGAACTGAGGCAGTTTCCGATTTGGTCGAAGCTGCATGTTTCTATGAACGGCAGCGTGGTGGGCTTGGCGAGCAATTTACGGACGCAATGTTCGTGCATCTGGCTTATCTGGAGACAGTCGCTGGCGGTCATGAGGTGGTATTCGGACTGCATCGGATGCTGGCAAAGAAATTTCCGTACGCTCTGTATTACCAGGTCGCTGGTGAATTAGTCGATGTCGTGGCGATTCTTGATTGTCGCCGCAACCCCGGCAGCATTTCCAGAACGCTGATCGACAGAACGGGGCGGGACGAACAATCTGATCCACCGGTACAGCGGTAGCCTCGTTTTTGAAATGAAGACTCGTTCGCCGCCGTCACATCGCAGCACATCAATTGACAGTGCCTGTCACTTTGCACTCACTTGTCACTTTGCACTCACTTGTCACTTTGCACTCACTTTCAATTTGTCCTCGATCGTCGTTCATCCTGAGATCCTGAAGCGATGGCAACTGTTTACATTGAAACTTCGAGCGTCAGTTACCTGCGCCAGCGTCCCAGTTCGGAAATTGTGGTGGCCGCTCACCAACTGCTGACACACCGTTGGTGGAACAATGAGCGAACGAACTACGAACTTGTCTTGTCCCAGTACGTGATCGACGAGGCATCCGCTGGCGACCCCAGACTTGCAGCTGAACGATTGCAGGCACTCAATGGCATTCCGACGCTGCCGGACGCTCCCGAAATCAGGCAAATTGCCGATGAGATTATGTCTCGTGCGATCTTGCCGCCAAAGGCGGAGGTTGATGCGTTACATATCGCTACCGTGGCTCATCATCGGATAGAATATTTGTTGACGTGGAATTGCAGGCATATCGCGAACGCGAGGATTCTACCTCGGATTCATCAGGTCCTGGCTGACATGAACGTTCCAATCCCGATCATTTGTACCCCCGAGGAGTTGCTGGGCGATGATACAGAAACCGACAACTGAATCCCCGATTGAAGAGATTCATCGAGTTCGTCGCGAGATATCTGAGCGTTTTGCTGGCGATATTTCTGCCATCGCAGAAGATGCCGCGCAACGGCAAGCAGCTTCAGGGCGTTCAGTATGGCAGCCGATGAAGACAAACAAGACGATGCTCCCGAGCGACGATAGCGCGGTTCCTGACAGTAGTGAGACCTCCCCAGCCGCAGGTTGATCGTGATCGTTCTGCCACAACAAGCGGGGCTATCCTTATGCGATTGATTGCCGCTGTTATTGCTCTGACGCGGAAGAGATTCAGGTGACGCAAATGCTTGATGTTGGTTCTTTTCGAGCCTCCACATGTGCCGGAATCGGTCGCCGCGCGTTCCTGCAACTGGGGACAGCGATTCCGGCCGGGCTCATGGCGGGACCATCGCTGCTGGCTGAAGGCGCAAAGCCAGCTCGAGCGAAATCCGTCATTTTTGTCTGGCTCTGGGGCGCTCCCAGCCATATCGATACTTTCGATCCCAAGCCGGATGCACCGTCGCAGTATCGAGGTCCGTTCGCGCCGATTTCCACCCGGCAGCCGGGCGTGTGTTTTTCGGAACTGTTGCCAAAACTTGCATCTCGCAGCGATCAGTTTTCACTCATTCGTTCGCATGTCACGTCTCAATCCGGACATCCGGATGCCGGAACCGTTGGACTTACAGGATTCCAGGAACGCCCGACGCCCGTGCATCCAAACTTTGGATCAATCGTCGGCAAGAAACGTGGCGCCAACGGCGACTTGCCGCCGTTTGTAATGGTGGGTCGAGGTATCCCGAGAGACGTTGTCCGCAAAGTCGAGGGTTACGGCGGTGGACGTCTCGGAACGGGCCAGGACCCTTTCATGGTCAGCTGTTCGGATGACGGCCATGTTGAACTGCCTTCTCTGCAACTGCTGGAAGGACTTTCTCCGAATCGCCTCACAGACCGGAACGTCATCCGGGCGAAACTGGATGCAACGCTCCGTCGCCTGGATCAGTCCGGCCCACGTGCCTGGGATCGCAGTTACCAGCGGGCGTATGATCTGATCACGAGTGCTCAGTCGCGAGCTGCGTTTGATCTGACGCAGGAATCACAGTCGATTCGTAATACTTACGGACAGACGACGTTCGGACAAAGCTGCCTGCTGGCGCGGCGTCTGGTGGAATCCGGAGTTCCCTACATTCAGGTCAACTGGAGTGAATACGTCGAATGCATGACACCCAACTGCGACTTTGGCTGGGACACGCACATCTACAACTTTGAGCTTCTTCAGGACACTCATTGCCCTATTTTTGATCGAGCGTTCGCTGCATTGCTGGATGACCTGTCCTCGCGCGGATTACTGGAAACAACGCTCGTGGTTGCGATGGGCGAATTTGGCCGTTCGCCGCGGATTACCAACCGCGCCGCGCGCGATCACTGGCCTCGTTGCTATTTTTCGCTGTGGGCCGGCGGAGGCGTACAGCCTGGACGCACGATCGGAGAGAGTGACAAGTATGCCGAAGATCCCGTTACAACCGCCATCAGTCCGCTAATGGTCGGTACGACAATCTGCGAACTTGCCGGACTTGACACGCAAACCCGTGCAGAAATGCGAGTTCTGGATGGCGGCACCGTGATTCAGGATCTTTTGTGACGACGTTTCGATAAGTGGCTGTTTCTATACTGTACACCCGCCGCTCCGTCGGCGGGGAGCGTTTCGTTTTTATCATCTGCGCTACACATCAGTTCAAAGTCCGAACATGCGATCGACTTTCTGCCTCGCCATGCTGATCTGGTCGGGCTCGACTCTTGCCCCGGCGGCTGACCCGGTTCGCCTGACGACAGATGGGCACATCAAACGGGATCCGGTCTTTCTGAATGCTCAGGGAACGGAACTGTTGTATGTCGTTCTGGAAAAACCAAATCAGTTGCGACTGATGAAGTTGTCGCTTGCTGATCAAGTGGTATCCGCGTTGCATGTGTCGGAAACTCGATCTGAATTTGAACCCGCAGTTTCCACATCGGGGCGGCACATCGTTTTCGTGCAGAATCGCGGCAACCTGAGTCTGGCGCTGGTGATTGAGGATCTGGCAAGGACGCAATTGGGTGAAGTTCCGCCCGGAGGTGGATTTTCCGGCATGCATAGCCCCGCGTTTACCGCTGACGACTCGCGAGTACTCTTCAGTTATCCCGAAGAGGGGCGTCAACAGATTTTCTCGGTCAATCTGAAGGGCGAGGATCGCCGAACAGTGATCGACTCAGAGGGTGTGAACAACTGGCCGCAGGTCTCACCGGATGGTCTCCAACTGGTGTTCAGCTCCAGTCGGGACAACGACTATGAAATCTACATCGCAGAAATTGACGGTTCGAATCCTCGTCGATTGACGAACAGTCCCAGGCAGGATCTTCGCCCTCGCTTTTCTCCGGAGGGATCGCGGATAGCCTTCACCAGCAATCGCGATGGCAATTACGAAATTTACGTCATGAAGCTGGACGGTTCTGGCCTGCTTCGACTGACAAACAATGCCGAGCAGGACGATTTTCCGGTCTGGGATCCCGAGGGAAACAGCCTGATCGTGGTTGGCGAACGAGACGGTCAGTCGGATCTGTATCGAATTCCGGCATCGACGTTTTAGGATTAACCAGACCCCTCTCAACGGACCCCTCCCATGGCTGAACGATCGCCAAACCCGCCGCAGCGTGCAGTTGTCTTTGCCGTCGCGACATTTGATACGAAGGCTGAAGAACTGGCCTGGGTCGCGTCATGTCTGCGGAAGGCAAGGGTTGAAGTCATCACGGTCGATGTCAGCACTGCGCGTCCAACCCCTGCATCTCAACGACCCGGCATTTGCCAGGGCACTGGTGGACGAATTTCAGCGACTCTGGGCTATCCGACGGACATGAATGTCCATCCTCCGGAAATTGCAGGCTTTTTTGAGTATTTTCAACTCTTTGAAGGTTTTCTGAACGAAACACAATCCGGATTCACACTATTCAGGCAGGTGGATTTGTCACTGCTGTGAATCGGGAGATTGTCATGCGATTGACTCTGCGAACACTGTTGGCGTACCAGGATGACCGTTTATCTGCGGCAAATGCGAAGGAGCTGGGCCAGAAAATCGCGAAGAGCCCGTTTGCATCGGAGCTCGTCGAGCGTATTCGCGAGGTTAAACGGCGACGCCGACTTGCAATGCCCGACAAACCTGCCGCAATGATTGACGCCAATCTGATTGCAGAATATCTGGACGACCAGTTAACACCGGAACTGGTAGCCCGGCTGGAAAAGGAAGTCCTTGCATCCGACGCGATGCTTGCTGAAGTTGCTTCGGCACATGAGATTCTTGGACTTCTGAGCGATCCCGTGACTGTAGAACCGCGACTGCGTGATCGTCTTTACGGGCTTGATCCGACGGGAAAGACCGATGTGGTACGTGCTCTGGGCGGTGATAATTCGCCGAATTCGCACTCTGGGACAGGGGATAGCAGTGAATGGAAACCATTGCCTGTGCCGGGCGAATTAACGCGGCGGGTGCCGATCTTTATTGTCGCGGGCTTGCTCATCATCTGGCTGGCGACCGTCGTTTCCGACTCCGTCCTATTTGGGCCTGAATCCGCGCCGCTGGATGTCGCGGTTGCCGTCGTGAATGCAGATGATGATGGTTCGCCAGAAAATCGAGTCAAACCTGTCAATGATCCTGCGGACGGCAACCACAACGCTGATGGTGATGATGCGGCTCCGAAAAATAATGCGACGTCGAAGACCGACACGAAAGACGGCACTGGTGCTGAAAGCACAATACTCGCAGATGCCGATCCCGGCGAGCAGCGACTGATCGAAGTCCCTGCCGTAGCAACTCCAGCCTCAGGCGGGGCACCGGACGTTCCATCGCCAGATCCCGTGCCAACGGTTGGTGCGACCGAAATTCCGACCGTCGCTGTGGCTGATGTGACTGCTGTCAAAGTCGAAATGGAGACAGTCGCAAAGGCCGAGAACCTCAGCGTGCCATTTCATGTGATGGCCAACAACAAAACGTTTTTTGTGTTTGATGAAGCAGTCGATCGCTGGATGAAGCTGGATCAGCTTCCCGGTGGTGAAATCGTCTCGACGTCTCGGAACACCGCCGACTGTCAGTCGATGTTTCAACAACGCTGGTTTGCAGTTGCAGAACCATTTTCCGCGAATCTCACTGCGGGAGATCGTGGCTGGAACGCGATGATGATGGGCACTGTACTGGCGCGGCTTTCCCCGGCCAGCACCCAAGGTCTGGAAGTCTTTTCCGGCCGCATGAAACTGTCCGTCGATGCGGCGCAGCCGTGGGTCGAAGACAGTTCACCGGTATTTTCCCTGAAGACTGCCGGTGTCACCTCCATGATTGTACTCCAGTCAGAAGACGCCGTCGTGGGCATCGAAGTCGTGCCGGTTGCCAACTCGCAGCAGAAAGACAGGCAGTCAGATGTTGCGCCGTCTGCCACCGAGCTATTGCATTTAGACGGAGCCGATTTTCTTGTCAGTGTGACCGTCGTCACTGGGCAGGCAACTGTCCGGCTGTCAGGCCTCGAACAGGAAGTCGTACTGACGAATGGCAAAGGCCTTTCGTGGCTGGCACCGGATTCTTCAGATTCAGCTGCTGTTTCGGCAACTCCCGAAAATATCACTCCCAACGACGGCAATCCGATTGCCGCTATTCCGGCTTGGTTGCATGGTGACACGAAGCCTGTTTCGGAAGCAGAAGTCCTTGACCTTCAGATCAAGGACGCCCTCGCAAAAGCCGACGATCCGGCACAGGCGATGATTCCATTGCTGTCGGATCGTAACCCGCAGTTGGGCGTTCGAGCCGTGAGTGTTCTGTCTGCTATTTGTGATGCAGACCGTCTGCTGTCTGCTTTGTTTGAGCCGCTTGATGAAGCGGTACATCGCGCATCGATTGACGGACTGTCGCACATCGCCAACGGTTCAGCGGCTGGTCGCAGCACCATTCGGAATGCGTTGGAGACGCGATTACCGATGTCAGAGGTTGAGATCACCGTTTCGCTGCTGGCTGGCTTTGGGGATGCCGAAGCGCGGGATGCCGCCTATTGTCAAACCCTGGTCGAGTTGCTGAACAATGACCGACTTGCGACCAGAACGCTGGCGTTCTATCGCATTCAGCAATATTCAAACGACCGTCTGGGATACCAGCCCGAAGCCGAATCGTCCCGCCGCCGCGATGCCGTGCGTCGCTGGCAGAAATTTCTCGATCGAAATGAAGGAAAACTGCTTCCGTAAGGTATGAAATTGCTGGAGTACGGGCGCTATTCTACTGCTCTGTCACGCATTGATTGATGGATTGTGTGCCACTGGCTCTGCCAGTGCGCCCCAATTGCAGAAAGCACTGGCAGAGCCAGTGGCACACATCAATACACAATTGACATGGCACTACTGTGTTTTGCACCGTAAACATTCTTGTCCGGGACTGGACCATGCGATATAAAGGTTCAACGACAAATCATGTACGCGTCCCGGAAATCGAGAATGACCCAGCGCGGGCTTCGCCCGCAACCCAGCGTCTCAGGATCGGCGCAAT
>CAZFDW010000255.1:5174-9590 GCA_964517865.1 uncultured Chitinophaga sp. | reverse complement strand
TCGTCGTGGAGCGGATGTGCGCCCCAAGGCAGTTCGCTTTGCGGCGAAAGTCCTTGCTGGCAGAAAGGACCTACCAAACACAGTCCTTTTCGGCAGAAAGGGCAGCCGTCGGCGGTCGCTGCAGAATCTTTGCCACGATCTCGCCCGGCTGTCCGTCCAGCAGACTGTTGATTCCGGTTGGGCGACTCATGGAAAGCTGCTCGGGGCTGAGTCCGAACAGGTACATCAGCGTCGCATGGTAGTCGAAGTGATTCACGACGTCGGTCACGGCCTTGTGGCCGAATTCGTCTGTTTCGCCATGGATACAACCGGCTTTGATACCGCCGCCAGCCAGCCACATGCTGAAGCCGTACGTGTTGTGATCACGTCCGATGTTCTGTTCATTCTGAATCACCGGCAGACGCCCCATCTCTCCGCCCCAGTGAACCAGCGTCGAATCGAACAACCCGCGCTGTTTCAGATCCTGCACCAAAGCGGCCGCTGGCTGATCTGTGCGACCACAGACATTGGGCAGCGCCGTCATGATGCCGCCGTGATGATCCCATGTCTGGTTTCCGGTATGCAACTGCACGAACCGCACGCCGCGTTCCACCAGACGGCGCGCGATGAGACACCGCGTGCCGTATTCCCGAGTGACTTCGTTGTCGATGCCGTACAGCTTTTGCGTCGTCTCAGACTCCTGCGAGATATCCATCGCCTCACCCGCCGCGACCTGCATCCCGGCAGCCAGTTCATAACTTTGCATCCGCGCAGAAAGATCATGTTCCCCCGGATGTTCCAGCAGGTGCGCCTGATTGATCCGGCGCAGGTAATCCAGCATCCGCACCTGGTTCGCACCACGTAGTAACGGCGGTGGATCCAGATTCAGTATGCGTGGCTCCTGTGATCGGACGACCGTGCCCTGATACACCGATGGCAACCAGCCGTTCTGCCAGTTTTCGACACCCAGCACCGGTAGGCCGGACGGATCTGTCAGGACCATGAATGACGGCAGACTTGCTCGGTCACTGCCCAACCCATACGACATCCACGCACCGAGCGAAGGTCGACCGGCCAGTTGCCGGCCCGTATTCAAAGCGTTAATCGATTCGCCGTGATTGTTGACGCCTGTGCGCATGGACCGAATCAGGCAGATATCATCCGCGACTGTGCCAAGATGCGGCACCAATTCGCTGAGGTCCATGCCGCAGTCGCCGTATTTTCGGAATCGCCACGGGCAGCCGAAGAGTTTGCTGCTGGCTTCCCCGGCGTTGTCGTACTTGATGTCCCCGGTAAAAGGCTGCAGATGCCGCTTGTTGAGTTCGGGTTTCGGGTCGAACAAATCGATATGACTTGGCCCGCCCTGCATGAACATCGAAATCATAGCCGTTGCCTGCGGCTGCGCAGCGGGCGATTTCGGTTTCAAATCAAACGTCAATGGTTCAAGCTGCGGTTTCGGCGGCGTTGCATTCAATTCCTGCTGCCGCAACCATGCCCATGCAAGCCCACTCAGACCTAAAGCCTGCTGACCCATCCAGTGACGACGTGTGTTAATCGACATACAGGAACCCATTCGAACTCAACAAGGCGTGACAAAAATGATTGAACGCGGCCGACTGGACTTCGGGCGTGTCGCCAGGCAGCGTCAGAAACTCTACTCCTGCCTGCACATCGCTTTCCGTGGGCGTACGACTGAATACCGATCGCCATGCCAGTGTTACCTGGGCTGCCAGGTCCGTGCCCGCTTTTTCGCGAACACGATTGGCAAGCAGTTCCGCCTGCTGAATCACGAACGGATTGTTCATCATCAGAAGTGATTGTGGTGCGGCGGTTGAGACGGCGCGCTTTTCGCAGTTCGGGGTCATCCGCGGCAGATCGAAGGGTTCCAGAACTCCCAGAGGCATCGACCGCCGCACCTGAACATAGATGCTGCGCCGAAACTCGTTATCCCCGATGGGTTCGACTTTCCCCGAAGGCCGGCCAGCCGAATCCCGCGTATCGATCGCAAGGACGATCTGTCCCACGTCATCGGGACTCACGGGAACCGGAGGACCAAAAGGTTGATCGACCAGCCTGCCGCTCACAGCCAGCGCCGCGTCCCGCATGGTTTCCGCTTCCAGCCGCCGCACATTCATGCGTCCCAGCAATCGGTTATCACCATCGATCGCATCAAGTTCCGGACGACGTACAGCGGACTGTCGATACGCCGTCGAAGTCACGATCATGCGGTGCAGCCGTTTGAGCGTCCAGCCTTCATCCATAAAGTCGCGCGCCAGCCAATCGAGCAATTCCGGATGCGACGGACGGTCGCCCTTGATTCCAAAATCTGTCGGAGTCAGAACCAGGCCCTGACCGAAATGATGCATCCAGAATCGATTGACGAGCACGCGCGCCACCAACGGATGTTGACCACCTGTCAGATGCCGAGCGTAGTTCAGGCGGCGGCCCGTTGTCGGAATCTCCGCAGCATCCACGGGAATGACGAGGTTCGTCGAATTCAGCACGGCCAGCTCGCCCGCGGCGATTTCTTCCTGAGGCTGTTGATGATCTCCCCGTGCGAACAGTTTTGTGACGGGAACCTGCCCGGCGACTTCTGTCAGGCACATCACGTCATCGTCCGCCGGTCGCTTCTTTTTCGTTTCCGCCGTGAGATCATCCCATTTCTTGTTGAAGCCGTTCAGACGGTCTGGCAGATACAGATAGACCGATCCGCGATCCACGTTGAGAAACGGATACTCTTTGATCAACTGCTGCTGTTCCGGAGTTCGATTGTCTGCAGCCGTCTCGCGCGCCGTGCGGGCCAGTGGCTGCTGTGTGGCAGGCAACTTCTGAAGTTCTCGTTCAAATGTGTCACTGACAATGCCGTCGAGCTCTGCTTCGCGTTTCTTTGCGACTTCAGCCAGTTCCACATCGACAGCCGCTGCGGCAGTTCGCGTCTCTGATGACCACAGCGACACCAGACGCCCGGCCGGCACACGCCAGTTCTGAACGTCGTACGCCGGCTCAAAGATCGCACGCAGACGATAGTAATCGGCCTGACTGATGGGGTCGTATCGATGGGCATGGCACTGTGCACAGCCGACCGTGAGTCCCAGCAGCGAAGTGGAAGCCACCTTGATCGCCTCCGCCATGACATCGTTGCGAGCCACATTCTGATCAACGCCACCATCCGCAGTCCCGTCCGGACACATCCGCAGAAAACCGGTGGCGATCAACTGATCGGCCTGCTCAGTTGTCAGATCCTGATACGGCGGCGTCAGAAGTTCATCGCCCGCGAGCTGCTCGACCAGAAACTGATTCCACGGCTTGTCGGAATTCAGAGATCGAATGACGTAGTCGCGATACTTCCAGGCCCACTTCCGCTCCGAATCGTTGGCCGTATAGCCATCGCTGTCGGCATAGCCCGTCACGTCCAGCCAATGCCGCGCCCAACGTTCGCCGTACGCCGTTGAATTCAAGAGTTGATCAACGACTTTTGACCAGGCTTCAGGAGACTCGTCGGCCAAAAACGCATCGACAGCTTCGATGGAAGGCGGCAGTCCGATCAGGTCAAAGTAAAGTCGTCGAACCAGTGTTTCACGACCTGCTTCCGGGCTGAAACTCAAGCCCTGACTCTCAAGTTTCGCCAGCAGGAAGGCATCGACGGGAGTGCGTATGCGTTCCGAATTTGTGACGTCCGGAATGACGGGCTTCGTGATCGGCTGAAACGACCAGTGCTGTCGCTCTTCATCCGTATACGTATCGCCGATGGCGAGTGTCTCCGGTTCGTCGCGGAGCGTCGTCGCACCAGCATCAATCCATCTGGCGATGCGTTCCAGTTCCTCCGGAGTAACTTTCTTTTTGCCGGGCGGCATTTCTCCGGACGCCATTCGCTGGTACAGCAGACTCCCGGCGTGATCTCCCGGCACAATGGCGGCACCTGATTCGCCACCCTTCAGCAGAAACCGCACCAGCCGCGCGTCCATGCCGCCACGCAGTTCTTTCTCTTCGCCATGACACTGCCAGCAATGGGCTTTCAGGATCGACCGGACTTCGACTTCAAACCGAGGAAGATCATCGAACGCACTCGCGGTGGCACTCAACGATGCCATCAGCGCGATCGAAAGAATTATCCGGATTCGGCCCATGACACAGCACCGTTCAGCAGGTTGGGAGGCAGGAGTGGGAGGCAGGAGTGGGCGAGCACGGCTCGCAGGAGGGAGTTCCATTCTACTCGACAGAACGGATATTGCATAATCTTGGGAGACACTTAACCGGTTCATCGACACGTCCCCTGCTTCGGTGTGTCGGTGCAATTCAGCTCGGGGTCGGGTTGACAGCGAGCAAAGGTCACGACTGCCTGTGCCGTTTGAGCTGGAGTCGTTGCACGCTGCGGTCGAGATATTGAAGAAATGCTTCGCATTCCTGCTTTCGATGGCCCCCTCGTGTGGGGCCCGC
>CAZFDW010000255.1:0-5074 GCA_964517865.1 uncultured Chitinophaga sp. | reverse complement strand
GCCCCCTCGTGTGGGGCCCGCGCTGCAAACTCAGATAAGGACCTCACGAACGATGTCGAAGCCGATCGCGAACATGACCACATCGACAATGGCATGGCTGATCCAGGACGTCGAGATCGTTCCGGAACGCTCGTAGAGCCACGCCCAAAATGCTCCTCCCACTGCGACGGCAACTGAGAAGAAATACGTGAGCGGGGACGTGAGTCCAAAATAGAACGCAAGCACAATCACGTGATGCGCCATGAACCCGATGCTGGAATATCTGCGCGCGAGCGATCAACGCGACCCAGGCAACAGGAAAACCGAACTGGATCAGCTTGCCGATTCCATAAGCCGCTTGCTGGGCCGCTGCGGGTGCGCCGCGCAGCGACACGAAATAGACCCATGTGATCACGCTGGGAAAAATCACTGCGAACACCATCGCGGCGATTTCACGGCGCGGGTTTGGTTTGGGTTGCATGGCGGGACTGCCTTCGAGGTGAGAAAGCTGTGATTGAATTTGGCTGTGAGGATTTCACGGACTTCAATGGTACCACTCCGATGTCCGGGATATTGGCCATGCGACGGACATGCATGCCATCCCACATTCGATCATTCCTGGTTCATGGCTGTGCCTTTCTAACGTAATGACTCATCGCCATTTCTTTGATGCCGCGCAGATCCAGCTTGCCGGTCCCGAGCAAGGGGATTTGATTGACTTCAAGGAAGCTGTCTGAACTCGGGATCCACAGGTTCGGCAGTCCGGCCTGCTGGAGCTTGTCCATAATTTCTCTGACGGGTTTTTGCATCGGCTTGTGCAGCACGATGAGTCGTTCGCCTTTGGTTGAGTCAGGGATGGCTGTGACGGCACAGATGATTTCGGGCTCATCGTTCGGTGTGTCCTCAATGATGCGAGCGATCTCCTGCTCGATGCGGATGTGAGGCACCATTTCACCGCCAATTTTTGAGAAGCGACTTTGGCGGCCTGTGATCCGAATGAAGCCTTCGTCGTCGATCATGCCAAGATCGCCCGTCGTGTACCATCCGTCCTGGATCAGTTCCGCCGTTTTTTCAGGGTGATTCAGATACCCAAGCATCACGTTGGGGCCTTTGATTTTCAACATCCCTTCCTGATTGGTTCCCAGGCGATCGTTCGTGTCGAGATCAAACACGGCGGCAACGGACCCCGGAATGACACGTCCGACTGTACCATGCTTTGTGGAAGTCTGGCCTGAGTTTTCAGTACCCGTACCCAGTCGTGAAGCTGGAATGTTGACGGAGGCAATAGGCGACAGTTCTGTCGTGCCGTAGCCTTCGCTGGGTTCGATACCGTATTTTTCGCGGAAGGCATCTCGCAGGTCATCCGGCAGTTTTTCCGCAGCGACGATGACAAGATTCAACGATCGCATTTCTTCGACCGAGCAGCGTTTCATGTACGATCGCAGAAACGTTGGCGTGGCCATCAGGATCGTAGCCTTGTACTTTTCAATCAGCTTACCGACTGTTCTTGAGTCCAGTGGATTGAAGTGGTAAACGCTTCCCATGTCTGTACATAACGGCAACCACATCGACACCGTGTAACCGAACGAATGGAAGAATGGCAGTACTCCCAGCAACATGTCTGTTGCTTTGAGATGCAGCAGGTGGCGCACAGCTTCGATGTTTGATGCAATATTGTTTTGAGTCAGCATCACGCCTTTGGGTTCACCTGTTGAACCGGATGTAAAGATGACGGACATGACGTCGTCGGGCTTCAGGCGATCCAAACCAAGCGTGCGAGTCAGCATACTCAACGGCATAAACCTGGCTGTCAGCCAGGCTTTGGCTTTATCGAGCCCGGTGATTTTTTGGGTCAGATCTTCCAGGTAGATCAATTCGGCGTTCAGGTTCATTGGTCGCTTCTCAAGAAAACGGCGACTGGTCAGAACCTGTTGTACACCTGCTTCTTTGATGCAGTAGTTGACCACATCTTCGCTGAGCGTGTAATTCAGATTGACGGCCACTTTGCCAGCCAGTGAGATAGCCGTGTTGGCAAGAACTCCACCTGCGGAAGGAGGCAGCAGCAGGCCAACGTGTTGGGCGTCGGGCTTCAGACAAGTACTGCGACTGGAGCCGGATTCGTCAGAATTCGGGCCGCCTCCAGCTGCAGACGCCAGGTCAGAGTTCTCACGAACTCTGCTACGCCCATTGGTCAGCAGCTTATGCAACGCCAGCGATCCTGTCAGCAGTTTTCCGCCGGTGAGTTCAACTCCTGCAGAATCCGCGACCTTCGTACGACTCCAGGCGACTCGACACTGACGAATGAACTGCTTCGCCGGAATCATGCGGCGATCTTTGCGGCGTTCCATGGATTTCGCGGCGAGTTCCAGGACCGCGTAGCGGACGACGTCAACATCATTCACACCATGAATTGACGCACCGAAGGAAATGGAAACGGGATACGGCCAATGGCGCGGCTTCTTCCAGAGGAACTTGCCGCCGTCGTAGCTGAAGATGCTTCCCCAGAGTTCATCCAGAAATACGGGAATCACCGGCGCGTCGGTGCCTTTAAGGATCTTGAGCAGTCCGCGTTCGAATTTTTGTAGCTGTCCGTTTCGAGTGATCTGGCCTTCAGCAAAGATGCATACGAGTTCACCGGCGAGTAACGCCTCGCGGGCCGTATTTAGTGACTGCATCAGCGCTCGCGGACCGTCTCCGGAGCGAATCGGGATGATTCCAAACAGGCGAGCCAGCCAGCCGATCCAGGGCCCCTTAACATAGTCCGCATAGGCCACCATGCGAATGTTGCGAGAACTGGACAGCAGCAGCAACACTCCATCCAGCCACGATACATGATTGGCCACCAGCAACCCCGGTCCGGTTTCCGGCAGGTTTTCGACATCGTAGATTCGCACGCGATAGACAAAGCGACTGAGCAGCCACACAAAGAACCGAACCGTCGCCTGCGGCAGTAACCAGACGACATAAACAAAGATCGGAAGAATTCCAAGGCCTGTCACCAGAAAGATCTGTGATGCACTCAGTTTTAACGGACCTGCCAGCAGCCAGAACAGGCCAGCGACGGCAACCATTCCCAGCGACGTCAGTTGGTTTCCAGCGGCAAGGATCGCTCCGAGTTTTTCGTGAGGGCTTCGTTCCTGCAACCAGGCGTTCAAAGGTACGTTGAAAAGTCCGCCGCCGACGCCGATCATTCCCAACATCGCGCCCGCCATGACAGAAGAGTTCTGACTGACGAACAGCAGTACGCAGGCCAACGACATCAACAAAGCACCGAACGGGACCATCCCGAGTTCAACTCGACCGCCTGACCACCATCCGGCCAGAACGCTTCCGAGCCCAACGCCAAGTGACAGCACGGCCAGAAATATTCCTACGTCCGTCTGACTCTTTTCAAGTTCACCCGTGACATAAACATCGATGTTCATCTGGGCCAGAGATGCCAGCGACCAGAAGAACGCAATCCCCAAAGTGACTCGCAGGATCGGCCGATCGCTCAACACAAGTTTCATGTCGCGCCACGAATACTGAATCGGATTCCACGGAAATTCCAGCGTGGGATTCGCGGAGGAAACTCGTTGAATCAGCAAACTTCCAATGACGCCCACAACGGCCACAAGTTCCAGAGCAATCGTGGCGAGTACCAGACTGTCGCTGGCGATTGTGCGTGCTGCCAGTTCCATTCCTGCACCTGCTCCCACAATGGCAGCGACGAGCGTCACCAGTGCGACCAGTCCGTTCGCAGCCGACAACGATGAGCGAGGAACCAGTTCTGAGATAATGCCATACTTTGCCGTACTCAGAAGAGCACTATGAGTACCCAACAGAAAAAGTACTCCGAACATCGTTGGCCAATGGCCAGTGGCGATCGACCAGACGCCCAATGCGACCAGAAAGACTTCAGCGACTTTCAGCCAGATCGTGGTGGTTCGCTTACTGAATCTGTCCCCCAGCCAACTTGACCAGGGAGCAAAAATCACGAAGGGCAGGACCAGACTGCCGAGTCCAAGAGAGAGAATCAGTGATTCTTCCGACTTGAGTTGCTCGGGCGAAAGGTTTTCTGATTGCAACTGCTGCTTGGCGATCGGGATGATCAACCAGCGATACATGTTGTCGTTGACTGCCGTCAGAAAGCTCATCAGCAAATAGCCAATGAATGACGACGACTTGAGACTGGATCGAGACTCGCTGGCAGGCAGTGTTGATGAGGACATCGGCAGGATTCTATCAGCCGGAGTGCGCTAGCACCCGGTTTTTTTGAGTAGTGCGACATGAAACGGACGCTAGCGCGTTCCGGCTGATGTTTTGACAACACGTTGTTTTACGAACATGGCACCGTCCAGCGTAGGTTTGATTGATTCCGTATGAGTCCCTGGAATCGCGAGCCCAGGTGTGCTTCCTGTCGCTAGCGGGGTGTTGATTTAATTGTAGGGTGCGTGAAGCGGAGCGCAACGCACCATTTTGGGAACGCGTGCGAGACTGGTGTGTTCCGCTGACGCTGTACACACCCTACTTGAATCCTTAAATCAACAGACCGCTATTTACCGCCCGCCGATTCAGGGCGTTGAGGGCGATCGGGGCGAGTGTCTTTGCCTTGGCCCTGGTAGCCGCCTCCGCCACCACCGCCACGGCTGGAGAGTGTTGAGATCCCGCTGCTGAATTCTTCCTGCGTGATGACTTTGTCCCCGTCTTTATCAAGGGTTTTCAGGCGGTCGGCCATCGGATTCCCTTCCAGTTCCTTCTCGGTCACTTTTCCATCTTTGTCGGCATCCATTCCATTGAACATGCTCACCGGGTCGAACCTGCCATTGCCGCCAGGACCACCGGCACCTTGAGGAGCAGGTGCCGCGTCTTCTTCGGCTTTTGCAATGAAGGTATCGTCCGGGCTGACGGTTTCGCCTTTATCGGCGACACAATACAGATGCTTCGAACTGCGAAGAACCATTCGTCCGTCACTGACGGCAGGTGATCCCCAGAATGTTTCTGCGTCCGCAGTCACGCGGTTTATGGCGACCTGCTTCAATTCCTCTGTCAGATCAAACACAAACATCTGTCCGCTGCCATTCAGGTAAAACATTCGGTCACCAACAACAACTGG
>CAZFDW010000254.1:0-9605 GCA_964517865.1 uncultured Chitinophaga sp. | reverse complement strand
CGGAGCGACGGGTGTACCGTACACCCGTCGCTCCGCCGACGGGATTTTGCCGCGTTAGAAATTTCGCAACAGCAAAACGCGGGGCGAATAGTGACAAGTGCCAGGCACTACTCCATAATCAAGCCCCGTCCAAAAGTCCCGCAGCAGGCTGCGAGCATCAAAGCGGCAGCAGGCTGCCGCAGTCCAGGGAAATCGCTGCATTCTCACCAGCGGTACTTGACTTTAATCACGGTGCTGGAAGTTGTTGCGTTGAGTGTAATCGGAACGAGCCATTCTGCGGCGTCGCCGACTGTTCGAATTTCACCGTGGTTGTCAGGCTGAGTCACGGTAACTACGAGTCCTGTTTCATTTATCATGCTGTGCAGTGATTGTCGTTTGAGAGTCTTTCCGGAAAGCGCTCGGAACCAGAGCTGTCCGGGATCGTCTGAAACTGCTGAGCCAACAATCGTGATGGTACGTCGCAGGCCGTTGTCTTCGTCTGGTTCAATCCGGTCGGTCACAGGATAGCCTTGGACCACATACAGGAACGTTGGTACTCCAGCCTTATCCAGTCGATAACCGGAGAATCTTGCTTCTGCAGTTGCGGCATCGGCAGGCCACGGCGATGTGTTGTCGGCCAAAACAGCAATTGCAATTCCTGGTGGGAAATTGATCCGCTTGTCTCCCAGCGGATCGGCGGGCGGCGCGAAGCGGATGAACCATGTGCCTTCGGCGTCCAGAAATCGACCGCGCCACGCCTGCGTCAGGGAGATCTGTTCGGCATCGAAACCAAAATGGACGTGCTGTGGGAAACCAACGGCGATCGCATGCATGCCCGTGACCGGCATGAAGGTCCGCAGGACGATGGGGCGATCGGTCGGCGTGAGTTCGTAATTCTGATCGCGGGCGTGCTGGATCTTTTCCGGCAGAGGCTGATTGTCCAGATCTTTCAGGTAGGCGTGCATGGCGGAGATCTGCAATTCCACATCGCCGTTCAGGACCTCGCGGTTCTGGCTTTGACCATTTGGAAAAAACGTCGGCATTCGCGTGCGTGCCTTCAACGATCCGGGGTCTTTCAGAAAATCGTGCAGCCAGTTCGGATGGACGCGCTGCGTCACGCCTTCAAGATCGATGCCGACTGTCCCAGGGAGCGGTTCACCCTTAAACGGATGACACTGCACGCAGCCCGCGTCCATCAACTGCCGACCGGCTTCGACAAGCGTCTTCGTATCAGTTTGCGCAAACACTTTCTCCGCAGTTGGCGGCTTCGCTGTACCGGCATCGGCGTTGGCGAACATCGCAGCGAGAGGCTTGGTGACATTCGCCGGATACACGGGCATGCGAATCGTCATAAACGGGCGGATGCTGCCCTTGCCGGCGAGCACATTGGTGATCCATGGTGTTGTGAGTCTGTTCCCGACACCAGTCAGTGCCGGCGGGAGCCGACCTTCGTCACCGATGTCGATGTGGCCGGTTGTTTCAAAGTACGGTTTGCGATGCCGCCCGATGCCGCCTAACTGATTTCGCTCGTGACATGCGTAGCAGTCCTGCTGAAGCAGGCGAAAACTGAGTCCGACGGTGTTCTCTGCCGTCGCAGCATTTTTCGCCGCTGCCAGCGCTGCGTTGATGGTTGAGATCTGCGCGGAATCAAAAATCCATCTTGGCTGGCCGTTCTTTTTGGGTCCCCCATCGGCTTCACGCCGATGGAAACCGGGTTTGGCAACTAACTCAGCCAGTGGCTTCACGAATGGTGGCGACTCAACGCCTTGAATCGAGTGACATGCGGCGCAACGCAGGTCATTGAAAAGCTGTCGGCCTCGCGCAATCAACGCGGGATCAGATTCCGTAGTGCTGCCCGGCGGCGTTCCTGGCGTGTCGGAACCCCGCAGCAACCAGGCAGTAACGTCAGCTGCATCCACGGCCAGCAGGTTGAAATTTGGCATCCGGCCGGCTGGTCGCGTGTGTTCCGGGTTCAGCAGAAAGTACGTCAGCGACTGATGCGTGTACTTTGCCGGCAATATAGAATGTGGTACGGAATTGACTTTTCGAGCGGCCGATGACAGACCCATTTCTTTGAGTTCATCAGCGTCCAGTTGTTGGAGCACCTCGTCCAGTGGCGATGGCTTGATTGCGGTCACTTCGTACTCAGCATCGGGTTCATGGCAAGCGACGCAGCCGATCTGGTGATACAGTCGGCGACCGTTTTCCGCGTTGCCTCGGTTCCAGAATTCCATCGGGACCGGGTTGAGTCCCGATGCCTTGATTTCGGTAAACGGCTGCTGCAATGACGACAGGAAGGCTGTGAGCGCATCGGCTGCCGGTTCACGCTCTTCTGCGGGCAATCCTGTGAGCATCTCGGGCATCGTGGTGCCAGGCTTTGATGTCATCGGCGACAACAGAAACGATCGAATCCAGTCGGATTTCAGCCGACTGCCCGCTCCGTCCAGCACGGGTCCGCGTTTTGCAGGCAGCAGCGCATCGTCTGTCGCATGGCAAGCCGTGCAACTGAGTTCGGTGATCAGCAGGCGGCCAGCCGTGACGGGATCAATGTCGCCATGTCTCCCGAAACGGTCGAAGCCGGAAACAAATGGTACGTCTGATACCAGGTCATCGGCGAACGCGACTGTGGCTGCAATCCAGACGCACAGCCATATCAGTTTCTGCATTGTATCTGCTACTGAACTCACAGCCCACACGCTTTCAGCAGAGATGTCTGGACCGCCAGATCGTGATCCGGCGAGAAGTTTGATTCCTTTTCACCACGAATGATTTTCGCCATGTCGGCGGCATCATCCACATAGCGAACGTATTTGGGAAAGGTGATGTCCTGATACCCTTTGACGTACGTGTCGCGGGCGGATGACAGGGTGACTCGGGCGAATGGATTGTCGAGCGGCTGGATATGAAACGTACCCTCCGTGCCGCACACCACAAAATGTCGTCGTTCACCGCCATCCACTTCGACAGCACTGGACTTCACGGTGGCCGTGGCGTGCGGATATTCGAACACCGCGAGCATGTTGTCCACCAGAGTGTCATCGTGTTTGCCGACACGTTGAGGAAATGCCGTGACCTGTGTGGGCTTGCCGAGCACACCGATAACCAGATCGATGATGTGACAACCAAGTTCAAACATGATCCCGCCAGGGAACTCGGCCAGCTCACGACGGCTTGCGGCATCGACGACTTTGCTCATCACCGTGTGGACTTCAAAGACGTCGCCCAGCCAGCCGCGTTTCAGAAAGTCTCGCAGCAACAAGACGGCCGGGTTATAGCGATACATGTAGCCCATCTGCAGCAGCAACTTTTGATGCGCTGCAGATTCCAGAATGCGTTTGAACTGTGTGAGTGATTCGCCTGCTGGTTTGTCAACATGCACATGCTTGCCAGCCGCGACACAGGTCTCAGCGACGTGCAGCAGATCGCGGACCGGCGTTTCCACCAGAACTGCCTGAAGTCCCGGCACATTGAGCAGTTCTTCCTGAGTCATCCAGGGTAGGTCGCGAAACGGCTCCTGGACCTCCGCCTGCTTTCTGAGTTCCGCGTTCGGTTCCACGATCCCGACCACTTCGTAATCCGGCGACTTCCGGTACACGGATAACTTGCTCGCGTGCGCGTGCCCGACGCCGATCTGACCAATCCGAATGCGTGGCTTGGCTGGGCTGTCATCCGGCCATGCGTACGCGGACTTCGAAAGCAGTGACAGCGCAAGAGAGCCGCCGATTCCTTTAATCGCCTGACGTCGATGATATTTCATGCGGGGATTCCATATGAGAAAACAGCGAATATTCCATTTCAACTTCAGGTGAAGTCGGCAGAACCGACGAACTTCTTCCCCAGAGCCAAATTGCCTGAAAAAGAAAGCGGTGACGAGTCACCGCACTCCAAAGATCGCTTGTTTAGGGACTAATTCTCCAGTCCCGTCAACGTGCCGGAGCTCGAACCAAAACCATCCGTTTCGATTCCCAGTCGCTGCAACATGCTGACAAAAAGATTGCTCAGCGGCTGATTGTGATCTTGATGGAATGCCAGATGCTGTCCGTGGCGGAAACCGCCGCCAGCCAGCAGGATGGGCAGATTGGTATTGTCGTGTGTGTTGGCGTCGCCCATGTTGCTGCCGTACAGCACCATCGTGCTGTCGAGCAAGCGACGGTCCCCTTGTTGCCCGGCCGCGAGGTTCTGAAACAGTTTTCGCAGCAGCGTCATTTGCTGTCGGTCAGCGTCTTCGAGCTGGGCCAATTTCTCCGCCGCCTGGCCGTGGTGGCTGAGGTTATGGTAGCCGTCTGTCGTTTGCTGGCCTGCATGGAGCTGAAAGACCGGCGTGGCAAAGGCATCCACCATCAATGTGACAATGCGGGTACAATCCGATTCCAGCGCCAGTTGTGCCATTGACAGCATCAGATCGAACTTTTCGAAAAACAGTTTCTGGTCCTGGATGTCAGCTGGTACGGCCTGGTCCGTGACGGGCTTTGGACGCAGTTCCCATTCACGCGCCGAATGCAGGCGATGTTCGACCTCGCGAACCGATGTGAGGTACTGATCGAGTCTGGCTCGATCATCCTGGCCAAGCTGTTGCTCCAGTTGTCGTGTGTCGTCGAGCAGCGTGTCGAGAATACTGGCGCGTTCCTCGAGTCGGCGCAACTGCCGATCAACGTCGGCCGGTTCGCCCTGCACGAACATCCGGCGAAACAGTGCCGGAGCGCTGTCTTCGGCTGGCAACAGTGCTCCATCGCGCGTCCACGAAAGGCTGCGGTTCGCCTTGTCGATGTTCACGCCGAGATTTAACGTGGAGAATCGAGTCGCAGGGCCGAGGGCTTCTGCGGCGAACTGGTCGAGAGAGATGCTGTTGCGAAAGCCGCTTCTGGTCGGGCCCCGCGCAGCGGTCAGGAAACAGTTCTCCGTACTGTGACCACCCGCGACGTCCGGGTGCGAAAGACCGCTGATGATGGTGAAGTCGTTCCGAAAATCGCTCAGCTCCGAGAGATACGGAGAGATTTCATAGTCGATTCCCGCCGTCTTCGGAAAGAACGGCTCCGGCAGCACGCCCAGATTATTGGAGATCAGCAGCATTCGTCGCGGCGGTTCGGTCGCGTCCGACTGACCGCTGGCAGAAACGGTCGCAATGCTCTCCAGCCATGGCAACGCCACCGTCACTCCAACACCTCGGAGAAACGCGCGGCGCGGTAGTGCTGGTATTGCCCTGATGCGTTTTGATTTCATGGTTTTGTCAGGGAGAAATTGAATTGCGCGCCGCAGCTCCGAGGAAGACTTTGCTCTGCACCAATTCATGCAGAAGATCGCCCGTCCGATAATCATTGTCGTGGCAACGATTCAGAATGTCTTCGATTTCGCGACGATCCGCAAACCTCACCGGAGTTCCCGTTGCATAAATCGTAAATTGGTGCAGCAGATTCCGTGCCAGCTGACGCGAATCTGCCGCCAGCAGGGACTTGAGTTCATGGATGTTTCCAAAGCTGCGGCCATCCAGCAGTTTTCCATGGGGATCGACAGACGACGAAAGCGTGTACGCGAAATCGTGACCGGCTCGATCAATGCCGCTCACGGGCTCACCTTTTTCCAGACCGCGATACCGAGTTCGCCAGCCGCCGAGGACATCAAAGCTTTCGAGTGCAAAACCCACCGGATCGAAGCGGGCGTGACAGCTCGCGCAGGATGCATCCTTCGTATGCAATGCCAGCAGTTCCCGGATTGTTGTCGCGCCGCGAATGTCGGGTTCGACGGCTGGAACGCTGGCAGGCGGAGGAGGTGGCGGCTGGCCAATGAGCCGCTCCATGATCCATGCTCCACGGACAACAGGCGATGTCGTCGTGCCATTGGCTGTCACTTTCAGGATCGCCGCCTGAGTCAGCAAACCGCCGTAGGTGCTGTTGTCTGGTACAACGATTTTGCGCATCGCCGAACCACTGATCGGCGGCAATTGATAATGCTGTGCCATGCGATCATTCGCGAAGACAAAATTGGCGTCGATGAGCACTCGGACCGGCAGGTTCTCGCGCACCATCGCGGTGAAGAACGTTTTTGTCTCACGCTCCATCGATTCGACAAGATATGCGTCAAAGCGGTACTCCGGGTGCAGTCGCACGTCCGGCTCGTCACGATGCACATGCCGCAGATTGAGCCAGTAGTCTGTGAAGTTCTGCACGAAGCGATCAAAACCCGCACTTTCAATCAGACGATTCGTCTCCGCACGCAGCACATCGGCATTGCGGAGCTGCCTGTTGCGAGCATGGTCCATCAACTGCGGATCGGGACGTGTGTTGTTGAGGAAATGAGACAACCGCGAGGCGATGGCGTAGTGCTCGTCGTCCCTGAGTGGCTCGTGCAGATACAGCATATGCCCCGAACACAGAATTGCCTTGTATCCAGCCAGCATCGCTTCAGCGAACGGTACACCATGTTCCAATCGAGCATGAATCAAACGCTCGAACGTTTGCAGAGCCTCATCCGTCACTGGCTGCCTCGCGGCACGATCGACAAACCTGCGGAGGAGCCGCTGAGCGTCTTCCTGCGGCTTGTCCGAAACGACTTCGACCGACAGATCATTGACATTCTGTGGCGCGCGGATGGGAAGCTCACCGAACAGCACGCGATGCGACGGCGGCGGCCAGACTTCGGGTGACAGCGGGCCTTCAATCTCCAGCCACTGAAACGCGACGCCGGGCTGGCCGCCTTCCGGAAACGGCGGAAAGCGGTAAGTCGGCGGGCCACCATCGACGTTACGAGCCAGCGGCACGGGCAGGCCCAGCAGGCTGTACTCAAACGTCTCACCCGCTTTCAGTGTCACCACCGTTTCGTACTCCCCGCGATCCGGCTGAATATCGATCAATCCGCCGGTCGCGCGCACGTCACCGGAGACATCGGGCCCCGAGGGCTTACGAGCGCGAAACGTCATTGGCATCGACTGCATGGCCTGCTTCAACTCATAGCCCGCCGTCTGCAACACCGCTCGCGCCGAAAATCGCACACGATACTCGCCGGACACAGACGCAACGAAACCTTGCGGATACCCGTAGTAAGGCCAGTGGGCTGAACGGAACAGAGCCAGTTCGATCGCCTCGTCATCCGGAGATTCTTCGAGCAGCTTGTTGTCGGTCGCTTTAGAATCCTTCGCGAAGAACATGGCCTCCTGGTTGCCAAAGGTCGATGTTTCCGTAAACAGTTTTCGGCCGACCGCTCGATACTGTGTCATGAGAGGCGGTTCCATTCCGCTGGCCACGGCTTGCAGCAACGCTGCTTCTGCGGCATCGAGGTACGCCGTCAGCTGCACGTGCGACATGTCGAGCGTCTCCGTCGTTTTATTGAAACGATGTCCTTCGCGATCCTCCGGCAGCATGTCGCGGATGTCGAGCGCGTGTAAAGCCAGCACATCGCGCAGGTTCTGCTGATACTCATCCCGATTGAGTCTTCGCATCGATCCGCGCCCCGCATGCGCCACATCATCCGCGTCTGCTTCGTGCAGTGACGCGGCCAGCATCGCCACGAGATCCTTTCGCTGTGCGGCAGTCAGATCGTCATGATCCGGCGGCATCTCACCGAGTTCAATACGATCGTGAATGCGGATCCAGCGGCCTCGGATGGTTCGGTCGCTCAGTTCGAACGGGAGCGAAGCAAGATCCAGACCGCCTTGTTGCTCGTCGGCATCATGACACGAAACACACTTTTCGGTAATCAATGCCGCCGCTTGCGGGTTCAGGTCAGCAGATGCCACCGGCTCGTCGGCGACTGCACCGGGAATGAACTGTGCCAGCACCAGCAGCACACAACTGCAGAGCAGTATGCATGACAAAATTATTTGACACTGCGAGTTCTTCATGTGATCGGGGAACTGACACCCACCAGCAACGGTGCCATCTTTCGGTCAAAATCCTGCTTTGCAAAAGACATTACCGCCGACAGCACGATCGTCACAGCCACAAAGCGCACGCCGGATTTTTGCCATACGGGCCGTGAGCGAAGTCCGGGGAGTTCACTGATCCAGCAAAGCAACGGGGTCAGGAACAGCACGATCGCACGCAGACCTGTCAGCTGGCCAAAATAATGGCCAATGCACAACAGACTGAACAGACCGATCACGCCGATGCCGATCGTTCCCTGAAGAGACCTTTTGTCTGAACAGTCAAAACCCTTTCCCAGCAGCGAGGACGCCAATGTGGTTCCCGCAAGTGCAGCCGTCAGCGGAATCGAAGCAGCCCCGCCCTTAATGTAACCAGCCATCATTGTCGCCAGGCCAGTACACAGGATGGTCATTGCAAGACTGAGAGTGATGCTGCCTGCAGCAGAACGCTCAGACAACCGACACAGCAGGCTCCAGGCAGTGATCAGTCCCGCGAAGCTGCCGCCAAACACAGCAAGAGTCTGCGCGAAGGTCCACGCATCAGGTTTGCCGCTGCCGAGGCCGCCAAGGTAGACCGAGTCATGCAGCAGGATTCGGCCAACGGAAGCATACAGCGCCAACCTGAGAACAAGGCTCATGCCGAGCTGCTGATCGCGGCTCGGCAGGAGCCTCGCCCTCCCGGAAATTGCCGCGAGCAATTCCACGATCACCGTGGCCGGGAGCACGATCATCAGGAATCGGCTGAGGGCATTGACCGGCGGCCATGTCCACGAAAACTGAAGAACACCGTAACCCGCCACAACGCCCACCCCGACTGCCAGCACGCAGATGACAGCGGCGATGGAGTGAACGGACTTCCGCATGACAAGCCGGAACGCCAGCACGATCAACGCACTGGCGACCACGGCCGCAATCGACGCCTTCAAATACGAAATCGGATCCGGCATCCGCTATTTTCGCATCCCTTCACAGTCAATGATGATGATCGCTTCGTCGCCGATGGGCCCAATGGCGTTTTTATCAAAGCCAAAATCGCTGCGCTTCAGTTTCAGTTCGGTGGAGAAGGCCACGCGCTTCACGTCTTTGAAAGTGTGCTCCTTGCCGCCCATCAGCGGGATCGTCACTTCTTTGGTCGTTCCGTGCATCGTAAAATCACCGGTGACTTCGTAACCACCGTCGATTGCCTTGACGCTGGTGCTCTTGAATTCGATGGTCGGAAACTGCTTGGTGTCGAAGTAGTCCGGTTGGCGGAGATGCTCGTCCCGCGCCACATTTGCGGTATCGACGCTGTCGGCCTTGATCGTCAGTTGAAACGTCGATTTCGTCGGATCCTGACGATCCAGTGAAAATTTTCCTTCGACCTCATTGAAGCGACCGTGAATCCAGCTGATGTCCAGGTGTCGGGCCTTGAAGCTGACGGACGAATGGACCAGATCATATGCGTAATCATCGGATGCTGCGGCCAAACGGCTCGCGCCGCAGAGCGACAGTGTCACGACAAGAGACATCAGGCAGGTTGTTAAGTTTCGACGTATCATTGGAACTCCCGGGAAAACAGTTTCGGAAAATCATTATCACGGCGACCGAGCCGCTGTGCCATCGTATGGGCCGCCTCTGCATCCGTAAAGCGGACAGGCAAAGTATCAGCGATCGCTGTTGATTTGTTGCGACTTGACTACAATCTGACCCGCTATACCGCACGCATTTGGCATTGGCTTGTTTAACCGCGTGCCCAGCGGGCCGCGATTGTTCTATTTGAAATTTCGTATTT
>CAZFDW010000253.1:0-9624 GCA_964517865.1 uncultured Chitinophaga sp. | reverse complement strand
CGCCGGACAGGGCGAAGACCCCGGTGCAGAACGCAAACAAAGTATTCCATTGCGAGAGGGATGGCGTTTCACCGAGGATGGCGTTGTAAAGTGGTGTTGCGACCGCAGCGCCGAAGTTGCCATGCATATTGGCCCAACCCATAATGGAAGCAGTGTACTTTCCACCAACATCCTGGGAATAGGCCCACATCGCCGGGACACCCAGATCACAGCTGAATGTGGCGATACTGAGCCCAAGGATGATCATCCACGGCAGCCAGCGCGAGCCGGGATCCGGGATGTAGAGCAGACCGAGGATCAGGCACAGCCCGTAACCGCTGGCCGCCGTGAATCGTGTGGCCGTGACCGGCAGACATCGGCCCCATCTCAGTCCAAAGCGGCGGGCTGCAACGTCGGTCCACCAGCCACCACAGAACATCCCCACGATGCCGGCTGCAGTGGGAATGGCGGTCATCACGGCTTGTTCCTGCAAAGGAACCTGATGCACATCCCCGAGATATCTGGGAAGCCAGGTGACCACAAACAGCCAGCCAATGTTCGTCAGGAACTGCGTGACTGAGTTTCCCCACAGACTCAGACTGGTCAGCACCGGGATTAACGGAAACTGCTGGCTCTCCGAGCTGGCCATCGTGGTTGCGCTGACCGCGACGGCCAGTGGTGCAGTGTGGCTCGGCGTGTGGGCGGAAATCAGCCTGCGCTCTGCCTCATTGCACAACGCATGATCTCGCGGGGTGTTACGACCGATCCAT
Organism: uncultured Chitinophaga sp.; assembly: GCA_964517865.1. Lineage (GTDB taxonomy): Bacteria > Planctomycetota > Planctomycetia > Planctomycetales > Planctomycetaceae > SXXK01. The sequence goes on along the minus strand of CAZFDW010000253.1, from coordinate 8,875 downwards.
GCAAACACAAATGCGACCAGGACGCCCGCCAGACCATACAGAATGAGAACCGGTCGCCAGCTTCCGGCGAAAGCCGTCATCAATGCGGCAGTCAGGATTGGTGCGAGGACGGCTCCTGAGCGACCGCCCATCGCGACAACTGAACTCGCAAGCCCTCGTCGCGCGACGGGAAACCAGTGGCGGATCATCCCGGAGCAGACTGGGTACGCGCCCGCCTGAGTCGCACCGCACAGAAATCGCAGCAGCAGCAGGATTCCGACCTGCGTGGTCACTCCGAGCAGACCCGTGAACAACGACCATCCAAGGATGTACGCCGTCAACATGACTCGCGGTCCAAATCGATCGCTAAGCCAGCCCGCGGGAACCTGGCACAGAGCATAGGAAATGAAGAATGCGAAAAAGGAATAGCTCACCTGTGTCTGCGTCATCCCGAGATCAACGCGCATCGACTCCGCTGCAATTCCCATGGCATACCTGTCAAGGTACAACAGGCACGCCACGATTGTCAGCAGTGTGGCAACGACGATTCGGATGGATGTTGGTCGCGTCATGAGGTCACTCCACAGGCTGTCCATTGACCTCGTTTGCAAACGGAGATCGGGACAAGCCGTTCCGGCGCGAAGCGCGTCTGGCTCTCCACATCCGTCAGCGGAAAATTTCCGCGTTCACGCCGCAGCAGCACGATGTCAGCCTGGCGTCCGGCCCGCAGCATACCAATCCGGTCCTGAAGATGCATGGCTGCGGCAGGAGCGGATGTCGTCGCGCGAATGATCTGTTCGAGCGGCATGCCAAGATACAGGAATTTGCTCATAGTTGTCGGAAGATCGACGACCGGGCCATGCAGATTGAACTGATGCAGGTCGGTGCTTATGGTGTCGGGCCAGAAGTCAAATTTCTGACAGGCCGGCTCCGCAACTCGCCACACGAACGCGCCAACGCCGTGGCCCACATCGAACAGAACTCCGCGCGAACGGGCCTCCAGCATCGCATCGAGCGGGGCTCCGTGATCATCGAAACCATGATCCGGATGTGGATGATAGAGGTGCGTGTACATATCGCCGGGACGCAGCGCTTTCAGAACAGTCGCTGTGGGAATTTTGGAGGCGATGTGGTGGATCATGCACGGGAGGGCGGTGAGTTCGGATGCCTCGAAGACCCCATGAAACCCGGCCAGTTCATTTTTCTCTTCGAAGTTTGCCAATCCCGATGTCAGTCGCACCTTCATCCCGATGATCCGTTCGGGAAAGCGTTTGACGCATTCCACCGCCGACGGCACATGAGCGTGTCGCCCGTCGTTAAGGTCGCCCATGTACGGCGGAAACTTCGGGTGTCCCTGAATGCAGCCGATCATCGAAATGTTGAGCAGCGCGAAGATATCCTCCTGTGCGGCCGGGATGATAAAACGAGCCATGTTGGCATACGTCAGCGATCCTGCGGTGCCGGTGTCGAGCATCGTTGTCACGCCGGTTCGCAGGCCAGCTTCAAACGGATCGATCGAATACAGCCCGATACCGCTGAAAACATGCACGTGCAGATCGATCAGTCCGGGAGCCACAATCAGTCCATCGGCCTCGATCACATTTTCACCATGTGACAGGAGATTCGAACCAATCTCCTGAATCAGTCCGTTCGCAATGCGAAGATCGAGGCGCTGCAGCGGACCCCCGGTGCCGTCGTATACGTTTCCATTTCGAATGAGAGATCCGTTGAGATTCATCGCACGATCCGATCACGGTGAGAAGTTGCTGCCTGCTGGATGCCGACGATGATTTCCTCGGCATCACCTGGTTGCAGGCATTGGGCATACAGAAACGCCCGGTCAGGAGTCTGCTCGTCCTCCGCCAGAATGATCTTCCGGGAACGACGCCTGAGTGCCAGCTGGAGATCTCGCACACTCAGGCCATTTGGCTCCGACCCCGATTCAATCTGCAGATTTGGCCAGGGTTGACCGTTCATTCCTTGCGCGAGTCGGGTGATGCGAAGTTCCGGGATATCGCACACGGACTCGTAGACATTGTTAATCGTGGCTTGCCAGTCCGCGTACTCGGCCGCATGATCTCGAGTTGCGTAGCGCTGCAGAGCCGCCATCACTCCGACGATGGATTCCTTGCTGACTTTCATCGACCGGCCGATTCCGTGTCTTGGCGGTCGTGACAGCCAGCCGTTCGCGATCCAGTGCTGCAGCGACCACGTGCCCTCGCGCACATCCATATCGACCATCTGAACCCAGGCACTGCGAACCAGATCGGCTCGACCGCACAGGATTCCGGATGCCTGAGGACCGCCGAGATGCTTGCCACCGCTGTAGGCCACCAGATCCGCACCGCACCGACTGAAGGCTGCAAGGTTCTCCATCGGCGGCAGCGCACAGGCTGCATCAACGATCAACGGGAGCCTATGTCGGTGTGCCAGATCGGCCAGTGTTCTCAGGTCAGGCCGCTCGTCCACCCGCAGCCAGACATACCCAATGGCCGCCGTTTTCGGATTGATCGACTTTTCAATTTGCCGCAACGCATCGGCCGCTCGATAGTCGATCAACACCAGCTTTGCCCCGGACAGTCGAATCGCATGGTCATAGTCGAACGGTCCAGGAACCGGAAAAATGATCTCGTTGCGCGGGCATGCGGAAACATCCGGCAGCTGGTCCATGATTTGCGGACGATCTCCGGCGAGGCACGCGGCGGCAGCGAGCGTGAGCGCCGCACCGGCCCCACACGTCACAATGCCCGCTTCCGCTCCAGTGCAGTGCGCGATGCGTGTACTCGCCGCAGTGAGTAGATCGTCAATTTCGAAATACTGAGCACTGGCAGCACTCATCGCGGCGATGACTTCCGGATGCGGACAACTGCCGCTCACGCGGGTCGCATAACCCACAGCGTTGATGATGGGGCGAATGCCAAACTGTTCGAACATTTTGTCTGCTTAGACCGCACACGGTTGAGGATGGCACATGCGTTTAACCGCGTGGGCAACGCCCCGCGCTTTGTATTTCAAATCTCAAATCTCAAATACGAAACTTCAAATTGAACAATCGCGACGTCTCCGCGAAAAGGCATTCGCCGGATTGACCACCATCATCCGGTGAATCTGTTCTTCGGTCACGTCGCGTTCCCGCAGCAGCGGCACAAAGATCTCCAGCAGATACCCGTAACCCTTACCGCCTGTGTATTTGAGGTGGTTCAGCATGCAGATGTCTTCCGACAGGAGGATCCGATCGACGAATCCTTCTTTGATCAGGGCAGCGACATTGTCCGCGCGGACATATTCCGGCTGATAGTCGAGATAGCCGATGTTATCGACTTCCAGATAGACGCCCTTCTCGGCGATTGGCAGCAGATGCTTCACACCGATTCGGTCGCCAAGGTGACCGATGATCACGCGCGACAGATCTGCACCAAATTCTTCCAGCATGGCGATCTGTTCCATCGCCAGCGTGCCCCAGCGAGTCGTGTGCGTCGAAATCACAACACCCGTGCGTGCCTGAGCCAGGGCGGCTGCGCGAAAGACGCGTTCTTCCGCAGGCTTGATGAAGTGCCTTCCTGTACCAATCTCTCCGATGAACCCGGCTCGAATCCCGGTATCCCCGACGCCGATCTCGATCTCTTTCACCAGGACCTCAGTCAATTCGCGGCTGGTCTTTTCCGCGACGATCGGCGGATACCCGAAATCGCGGTACCAGCCACAGCCCATGACGACATTGATTCCTGTCCGCTGCGAAAACCGAACCAGCCGTTCCGGATCACGACCGATCTCATCCAGCGTGACATCGCAGATCGTCTGACCACCGCGAGTCGTGAATTCCAGGATCTCCCGAGCCATCACGTCTTCGTCATCGATGACCAGTTGATAGCCATAACTGCTGTAGTGATCCATCGCATCAAGAAACAGGTGCTCGTGCGGATACGTCACTCCCATTTCTTCAGGCCGGATAATGCCCTTGACGGTAATCACTTCCCGAGAATTCCAATCGCTACTCAACGTCCATTCTCCTGCTGTGATGCTGCCGGTTCCGCAGATGCGGGTGATTGCCACCGCTTGGAAAAGGGGTCAGGAACCAATAGTACGCAGCACCCTTCGGGCCATTTGGCTATTGGTTTCTGACCCCTTTTCCAAGCCCACTCGTCTCTTTCAGTCGAGTGCTTTATGGTGATTCGGTCCAGTGAGATCAACATTCGACCCGTTCCAATCCTGATATAAACGACATTCCTTTGGAGTGCGGCGACTTGTCGCCGCTATGCCTTTCCAATACGGCGTTTTTGTCAATCGGCGTGCGAGAACAGCCCCAACGGAGCGAAATGATAAAGCTCTTCCCCAATTCTGCCCCTTCCGGACTTTCGTGTTCGAGATGAACCGATTCCAGGGGCGATGCCCCAAGCTTTCACATTGTGCCGCGTTGCGGCAAGCAGCAAACAACGCCACGGGTCCAACGGGCCGGCAAGGTCAATCCGTCAAGAAACGAGTAAAATCACGGATCGTCATCCGCAATTCTTCTTCGTTCCCCGCGTTCCTCGTCCTCATTCTCCTTCTGAGCAAGCCAGTTTTCGATGTACTCCGCACTTTCGCCCTTGAGTTTCAATCGCTGATCAAACACAAACTGAAACGAAGTCAGTTCGATCGACACGGAAGCGATATCTGTCTCCACGAAGTCATCGATGCACCGCGATCGAATTTGGTCTTCAATCAGTGGGTCGAATGCTTCCATCGGAATCATCGACATCCCATCCTGCCAGCGACGAGGATGCAATGAGCCCGGATAGTAAAATTGCTCCGGGCCCGGACGATTGTCAACGATCTCGATTCTCGGCTCAGCTGACAAACTGCCAACAGGGATGACTCGTGATGGCGAAACCTCGTTCATCACGATCCGAGGAGCTTCCGTCGGGGGCAAAACCAGCAGTTTCTGCCGCTGCGACCAACCCGCGCAGCCGGACAGGCATGTGACGATTGCCACAAAGCCGATCATCCGACTCAACATCCGCCACATCGATTATTTCTCCCGACAGGTTGGTCATGTTCAACTCTATAGCAAGTCTGCAGAAATAAGTCGAGACCGAGAGATTTTGCTTCTACAAGCAGGGCAAGCTTCTATCTTTGAATTGAAGGACAGAAATCTCAAATGACTCCATGTTGGATCTGCTGAGAGCTGTGATAGACTTTTACAGAGAACCAGTTTTTGCAGGTCAGTACCCGTATGTTCTCAGGAGAACCAAATGCTTCATCGTCGTGATGCCATGCTGCGACTGGGATCGGTCGGCTGTGGTGCGCTTTCGCTGCCGCAACTGATGGCAAGCGAGCAGGCAGCAGCGACCCCGGCGAAACGAACGGCTCGGTCCTGCATCTTTCTGTTCATGTGGGGCGGACAGCCGCAACAGGACATGTGGGACATCAAGCCGGATGCTCCCGAAGGCATTCGCAGTCCGTTCAAGCCCATCGCTACAACTGTTCCGGGAATAATGCTCGGCGATCAATTGCCGCAAACGGCTCGACAGGCTGAGAAGCTCGCCATCATTCGCTCGTTGACACACTCCGCCACAGACCACGGTGTTTCGGTGTATCACACGATGACGGGCCGTGCCATGAGCCCACCGAGAACGTTTCCGTCCAATGCCCGCCAGCGAACGGATTTTCCGTCGATCGGTTCCATGTTCTCGTTGCTTGGTGAGCAATCGCTGCTGCCCGCCAGTTTCGCCATTCCTCGACCCGTCGCTCATGACGGATTGTTTTACGCAGGCACGCACGCTGGGTTCTTAGGGTCTGCTCATGATCCAGTGGAACTGGGCGAAGTCTTCAATCACGTTCAGGTGGGACCGCGTGCTGATGCGGAAAAGTCAAAAATTCCGCTGGCACTTCCTGAAGACGTTTCCATTGCTCGCCTGCAGGCTCGTCGTGGACTTCTGAGTCTGTTGGAAGCAGAAGATCGTGCCTTGCAGCGCGATGCCTCAACCGTGGCGTTCGACGGCATTTACGAATCCGCCTGGCGACTCATCCATGCCACCACGGTCAAGGATGCCTTGAATCTTGAACTGGAATCATCTGCTGTTCGCGACCGATATGGCCGCAACGAATATGGTGAGAGTTTTCTCACCGCGCGACGACTGGTCGAAGCGGGCGTGCGGCTAGTCACGGTCAACTGGATGTTTATTACACCTCGGGCCAAGGTTTACAACGTGTGGGATGCACACGGCGGACTGAACGATCTGGAGCATGGCGAAACCGGCTATGGAATGTTGAAGGCTAACTATTGTCTGCCGGCCTTCGATCAGGCTTATTCGGCGCTATTGGAAGATCTCTCCGAACGCGGCCTGCTGGATGAGACTCTTGTGTCGTGCGTCGGTGAGTTCGGTCGCACACCGAAGATTAACGCCGTCAACGGTCGGGATCACTGGCCGTTTTGTTACTCCGGCGTTCTGGCGGGCGGCGGTATTCAGGGCGGAACGGTCTACGGAGCCAGCGACAAGCAGGCGGCGTACGTCAAAGAGAACCCTGTTACTCCCGGTGATTATCTTGCCACTGTCTGTCAGGCTTGCGGTCTTGATCCGGCGCGCGAGGTTCGTGATCTTCAGGGTCGGCCGTTCAAAATCTGCGATGGTGAACCGATCTCGGCCATCCTGTAATTTCGCGGTGACACGGCAGTGGAAAGTCAAAGATGCGTATCGCCATTGGCGGGATCTCTCACGAAACGAGCACTTTCGTCAAGACCCGTACTACCTTGAAGGATTTTGAGTCCGGGTTTGGACTGTTCCGAGGTCAACAGATGATTGACCGCTTCACTGGCGCGAACATCTGTACCGGCGGTTTCATTGAGGGCGGGCAAAAACACGGCTTCGAGATCGTGCCGCTGTTGTGGACCTTTGCGTATCCGAGTGGTCTGATTGTTCGCGAATCCTACGAATTGCTCAAGGCGGAATTCCTGCAGCGACTCAAGGACGAAGAGACATCCGGCGGTGCTGTGGATGGTGTGCTGCTTGATCTGCACGGTGCGATGGTCGTGGAAGGGATCGATGACGGCGATGGTGATTTCATCGCGTCTGTGCGGGATTTCGTTGGTCCCGATCGCCCTGTGATTGTGACTCAGGATCTGCACGGGAATCATTCACAGTATCGTGTCGATCAGGCAGATGCGATTGTCGGCTTCGATACCTATCCCCATGTCGATATGGCAGAACGTGGCCGCGAGGCAGCAGACCTGATGGTTGCCATGTTACGCGGTGAAATCCGGCCAGTGATGGCCCTGCGCCAACTGCCTTTGTTCTGGAACGTGATTTGTCAGGTCACCGCCGAAGCACCGATGAACGAGTTGATCCGTCGCGTGCACGAAATGGAATCCCGCAACGGAATCCTCTCGGTGACCGTCGCGACCGGTTTCCCGTGGGGCGATGTCCCCGACATGGGAGCCAGCGTCATCGTCGTCGCCGACAATGATGCCACACTGGCGCGCGCGGCAGCGGATGAACTGGGTGACTGGATCTGGGAACATCGCCCGCGCTGGGAATCTGCTCCCGTCTCGGTTCTTGAAGCGATCAGACGCGGCGAAGCTGGCGGAAAATTCCCAATCGTGCTGGCAGACCACGCCGACAACACCGGCGGAGGTTCACCAGGAGACTCCACCGAGATCCTGCGAACGTTTCTGGAACTGAGCCTCCCGGACGCTGTGATTCTGTATATCGTTGACCCGGAAGTTGTCGAGCAGGCGCATACTGCGGGCGTCGGTCAGAAGATGAGGGTTTCGATGGGTGGAAAGTCCGATCCGATTCAGGGTCCGCCCGTCGAAATGAACGTGGATGTTATGGCGTTGTCCGATGGCGATTTCACCTACGACGGTCCCATGTATGCCGGCCTGACAGGAAACATGGGCCGTTCAGCCTGGCTACAGCAGAATGGCGTGTCCGTCGTCGTGGTGACAGCCCACGAACAACCACTTGGCCCCGCGTTCGCGCGCACGCTGGGGATCGAATGCGAGCAAATGAAATACATCGCTGTCAAATCCGCCGCGCATTTCCGAGCCAGCTTCGGACGATTCGCCGGGGTCATGATCAACGTCGATGCGCAGGCGATTCAGACACACGACTTTGCCAGACTACAATATCAGAAACGTCACCGGAACTTCTTTCCCGTCGAGGTCGGGTCGTAGTTTCAGTTGCTGATTGAGACGCTGGCTGGAGTTCTTCGGACCAACCCTGCGACAACACTTCAGGATTATCGCTGCGTTTCCAGTGTTTTATATGGTTTCTGCGTTCTGAAATAGTTCAGAGAAAGTATGAAAACTCATGATTGCAGGTGTGGCCACACGCGCTCCTGAGTGAGATGGGCTGGAGTCGTTGTACATCACGATCGCGATCACACTTGCCGCTTCGTCAACGGGCAACTGATCGCACGGAGCGCTCATCTTGCAGCAAGCGAACAGCGTGAGCGGCTTTTTGGCCACGGGCCGGTAGGCCAGATTGGTCAAGGGCTTTCAGCCCGTGTCAGAATGACTGGAGAAGAGCATGACATCAATTACAGAAACGGTTCGGGACAAATACGGGGCAGTGGCTCGCAGTGGACTTTCAAATGATTCGGCTGCGGTGCAATCTGTGGCAACGACTTTCGGATACTCGGCCGAACCCAGCAGCTGTTGCGATCCTTCGGTCAGCGTGGCAACGGCAACCGAACAGGACGTTTCAGTTCACGATGGGCTGACAAAGGTTGCTGCAGTGGCACCACTGGCTGTTGCTGAGGAAGAGACAGCGCGGATCATTAGCCGAAAGCCGCTCACGGGTTGTTGATTCAGTCACGTGGATGAGTTTTCGTTTAACGGCAAGCCGCAGGCGTCGGCGCAGTCCTGGCGCGGCGAAGCCGCAAATCCGAAGTCCGAATTTCGAAATCCCAAAGAATT
>CAZFDW010000252.1:4899-9632 GCA_964517865.1 uncultured Chitinophaga sp. | reverse complement strand
GAAAAAGAAAGCGGTGACGAGTCACCGCACTCCAAAGGTCGCTTGTTTAGGCACTAGTGCTTTGTCAACGTTAAGTCTTTGGGTTGACGCTTTAAAAAAGGGGTCAGGAACCAATAGTGCGGAGCACCCTCTGGGCCGTTTGGCTATTGGTTCCTGACCCCTTTTTTAAAGCCTGACAAAGCACTAGCCCGAAGTTGATTCATCACTGAATCACAAAACCGGTGAATTCATGGGCACTTTCCAGTGTTTGCCGCTGGATGTCGGTAATCCCTGAACCGAATCTCTCTTGAAGCTTATCAATCAGCTGCTGGATGCTGGAAGCAGACCCCACAGCGACAGCCTCCACACGCCCGTCGGGCAAGTTGCGGACGAAACCACGAAGAGACAGCCTCGAAGCGATCCGTTCGGTCGTCCAGCGAAATCCTACACCTTGAACCTGTCCCGAAAACAGGATCTGCTCAGTCATGGCGGGCACTCTGAATCTCTCCCAATTGAACTCGATACTGATGACAAAAAATACCGGCGGAGATCGCGACGTTGAGCGAATCAGTGCCATTGAGCATTGAAATCGTCAGCCGATTCGTGAGCATACTTTGAACCTCGTCAGAAATGCCATCGTACTCGTTTCCGAATACCAGCACCGTGCGCTCGGAAAACCGGAATGAATCCAGCCTGATGGCATCGCTGTCCAGCACTGTACCGCAAACGTTGAATCTGCGTGACCCACGCAGATCAGACAGCATCAATGGCAAGTTGTCCGTTTCCACGATGGGCATAAAAAGCACGTTCCCCATGGACACACGCAACACGCGGCGTGAAAACGGATCGGCCGATCCTTTTCCCAGGATCACTCCATTTGCTCCGAACGCCGACGCAATCCGAATCAATGCCCCCACGTTTTCGGGATCGACAACGCAATCCGCCGCAATGATCAATGCAGGACCGCCGGCCGGAATCCATTCGTCCGGATCCGGCACGGCAGGTCGGACCGCACTGGCCATGACGCCGCAATGAAAATGGAATCCAACAAGTTGATCCGCCAGTTCCGAACGCAGCCTGAAGATGCGAACATCCGTCCGGAGAAATGACGCGCAGGTCGCAAACTTTCGATCACTCACAAGCACACTATGAACCTCCAGCCTGCTCCGCAAAACGCGTTCCACGACCGTTGCACCCTCCGCCACAAAGAGCCGCGCATCCCGCACCGCATTTTTCGTCTTCAGATTTCGAAAGATATCCAGACGCGAATCGTCCAGCGTGTCGATGCGTTCATGCATCGCCTGCGGCGCGCCCTCATCGGCCTCACCAAACGACTGCATCGTACTATCCCACGATCTCGCGGATGACCTGACCGCGACTGAGTGGAAACGGCCGGCCAGTCTGATCGTGCAGCAGAGTCTCCGGCGAATATCCAAGGCAATGGAAAATCGTGGCCGTAATATCCGCAGGACTCACGATTCCGGACACCGGAAACGCCGCGTGCGCATCAGACTCACCATGAATGATACCCGGACGAATTCCGGCTCCGCCCAGCGCGATGGAAAAGCAGTTGCCCCAGTGATCGCGCCCCGCATTGCCGTTGATTTTCGGTGTGTGACCGAATTCACCAAGCCACACGACCAGCGTGTCCTTCAACATTCCACGTTCTTCCAGATCCTGCAGCAACCCCGAGTACGCCTGGTCCATACGCGGCATGAGGTGATTTTTGAGATCCGGAAAGTGGTTGCTGTGAGTGTCCCACGAACCGTTCTTCGAGATGGCTTCCACACGGGTCCAGTTGACCTGAACCAGAGCCGTTCCTGCTTCCACCAGTCGCCGTGCCAGCAGTACGGATTGACCGAAACGATTGCGTCCGTAACGATCACGAGTTGCGTCAGTCTCTTCGCCAATCTCAAACGCACGGCGCGCAGACTTGCCGGTCAGCAGATCAAACGCCTGCCGTGTGTGTTCATGAAATCGTCCTGCGGCACCCGCACGTTCAACGCTGGCTCGGACCGTATCCAGATTCGTCAGCAGTGTTCGCCGAGCCGCGAATCGGTGCGCTGACAAGTCGTCGGAAAGTGCAAGATCGGGAATTCGAAAATCGGCTTGCGACGGATCGCAGTTGATCAGCCATGGATCGTACTTTCGACCGAGCACGCCACCGCCCTGCCCCGGCCATACAATCTCTCCGTCGTTGGCAATATGATAAGGCAGGGCGATGGAAGACGGCATTCCGTCCCGATCGGACTGAAGGGCTCGCATGATCGCCCCATGCGACGGAGACAGGTTCGGGGCTTTAGAAGTCACGTTTTCCTGACTGCGCGGTTCGTGGGGAACTCCCGTCAGCATCTGATAGCCACTGGAGGAATGTGCCTGATCCTTTGTCACCACAGCGCGTAGCACGGCCAGTTTATCGGTATGCATCGCCGTCTTCGGCATTAACTCGCCAACTCGCAGGCCAGGCACGACCGAATCGATGCAGCCAAATTCGCCTTGAACCTCTTTCGGAGCATTTGGCTTCGGATCCCATGTCTCATGCTGAGGCGGACCACCGAGCAGCCACAACAGGATGACCGACTTCGCCCGTCCGAAGCCCGGAGAGACTTCTGTCTGGCTCCCTGCGACAACCGGACGCTGCAGTAACTGAGGCAGTGACAACCCCATTGCCGACAAACCACCAATTCGCATCGCTTCGCGCCGGGAAAACCCGTCGCACAAGGACGTTGGACGGTCGAGGATGGTCAGCATGAATGGACCTCGGGAAACAAAAGTGGAACGAACACGCGGAATCGTGTATCCTCACGACATTGACTATCGCACATAAGTTCCATCGGATCAAGAAGCATGTCAGTCACAACTCACCCATTGACCGCCGAAGCGCTGTTTGCGATGTCATCATCCTTAGGCAGGGCGGAACTTCTCGAAGGAGAATTGATTCGCATGAGTCCCGCAGGATTCGAACACGGCTCGATTACTCTCAAACTGGCATGGCCGATTGCCAGATACGTCGAGGAACATCAACTTGGCATCGTCTGTGCCGCCGAAACAGGTTTCCTGCTGAAACGAAACCCGGACACTGTGCGCGCTCCGGATCTGGCATTTGTGTCTCAGGCGCGAATCGACCAGGTGGGCCCTGTGAAAGGTTACTGGCCCGGATGTCCAGACCTGGTGGCTGAGGTCGTATCCCCGCACGACACAGACTCGGAGGTCCAGGCAAAAGCTCTGGCATGGATCGACGCAGGGTGCAAGGTCGTCTGGATCGTTGATCCAAAGCAGAATCACGTTACGGAATACCGCAGCGAGACTTCAATTCGCGTCCTGACTGTGAAAGATCGACTCGCGGCTTCTGACGTGTTCGGCGATTGGTCCATCGAAGTCGGGAAACTGTTTCAGTAAGATGCGTGGAGATTTGTTGCGTATTTTACCTGAATTCCTGAGAATTCGAAGATGCGTTGGCGTTTCGACGGGAAAGGTCGGACAAGAATGTCCAACCTACGGAAAATCCGCCTCGCTCCTTTTGCTTCACGCTCCGACCATGTCCCAACTTCGAACCTGCCGCCTGGTGACCCTCGGCTGCAAAGTCAACCAGTATGAAACTCAGCTCGTTCGCGAAGCCCTGCTGCAGAGTGGCTATCGTGAAGCGAACGACGATGAGTCTGCCGACCTGTGCGTCGTCAATACGTGTACGGTTACGAACACCGGAGATTCGAAATCGCGGCAGGTGATTCGGCAACTATCGCGGCAGAATCCGGGCACGAAGACGATCGTCATGGGCTGCTATGCCACGCGCGATCCGCACGCGGTTTCGGAACTGCCGAATGTGATCGAGGTCGTGACTGACAAACGAGAACTTCCGGATGTGCTGGGCCGCTTCGGCATCGTGGACATGCCAAACGGGATCAGTGAGTTCGAAGGACATCAGCGAGCTTTCGTAAAGATCCAGGACGGCTGCATTCTGAAGTGCTCCTACTGCATTATCCCGACAGTTCGTCCCGGACTTCGCAGTCGTCGGCCCATTGATATTGAAGACGAGATCCGCGCGCTGATTGAACATGGGTATCGTGAGATTGTGATCAGCGGGATTCACATGGGGCACTTCGGTGTCGATACAAACAATCTGCAGCCGGGAGATAAGCCCGAGCGGTTGTGGCACTTGTTGAGGCGGCTCGATCGGATCCCCGGCAAATGGCGGATGCGGTTGTCCAGCATCGAAACTGTCGAAGTCAACGACGAGTTTATCAAAGCTGCCGGAGACTGCGAACACCTTTGCCCACAGTTCCATCCTGCTCTGCAAAGCGGTAGTAACACGGTGCTGACCCGCATGCGCCGTCGGTATCGTGTTGAGCGATTCCTGGCACGACTCGATCAGATCCGCGATATGCTCGGCAACGATCCAGCCTTCAGCACGGACATTATCGTCGGTTTTCCCGGTGAGACAGATGCGGAATTCGAAGAGACGCTGGAAACCTGCCGCAAGGCCCGCTTTATGAAAGTGCATGTGTTCCCGTTCAGTCGCCGCGACGGAACCCCCGCCGCCACGATGCCTGATCAGGTACCGCCGGATGTGATTCGGGAACGCGTGCGCATCCTGAGTGATCTTGAACGCGAGCTGGCGGAACAGTTTTATCGCAGCCGCCTGAATGCGGTGATTCCAAACGACGATTCGAATCTCCTGCACGTCCTTGTCGAACGAGAATGCGAAACACGTCCGGGCTACGTTCGCGGTTCAGATCAGTGGTACATGCCGGTGG
>CAZFDW010000252.1:0-4799 GCA_964517865.1 uncultured Chitinophaga sp. | reverse complement strand
CAGACAAAGTACCGGAGGGCTGACGCCGCTCCGCTCGCCGAAATCCAGTGAAGAGCACGACTCCGGTCCTATGGACCTTGTGCAACTGGGAACGCCTCATTCCAGTTCACTGACGGCAGGAGATGGTTCATGGCCACGCTGATTGCCATTGAAGGCATCGACGGAGCAGGAAAGGGAACTCAGGCGGCTCGACTCGTCGCATCACTTCGCGACAGGGGTTTAAAAGCAGATTCGCTGCAGTTTCCGCGCTATCGAGCCACCACATTCGGTTCCGCCATCGGTGATTTCCTCAACGGTCGCTTCGGAACGCTGAATGAAGTGCATCCGCAGCTGGCGGCCGTGTTGTATGCCGGCGATCGGTATGAATCACGAGCGCTGCTGCTGGAGATGATGGACAACAACGATGTGGTAGTGCTGGATCGCTTCGTCGGATCCAATCTGGCACATCAATCTGCCAAACTGGATGGCGAAGCCCGCACGGCGTTGATCAAATGGATCGAAAAGGTTGAATTCGAAGTCTTTGCACTTCCGCGTCCGCAACTCACCATCCTGATCGATATGTCGTCGCAAATGAGTCGCGAACTTGTCGCGCGCAAGGCCTCACGCGACTACACAGATCAGGAAGCCGATCTCCAGGAATCTGACCTGCCGTACCTTGAAAAAGTCCGCCGCTGCTACCTCGCCCTCGCCCACAGCCGCCTCGATTGGCGTACGGTGCATGCCCTGAAAGATGACGGATCGCTCAGAACGATCGACGAAGTTGCAGCGGAGATACTGACGATCTCGCAAATGCTCAAATCCTGAACCTTCGTGTGTTCGGAACCGGAGGTTGCGGTGAGACGTGTTACCACGGGCTGGAACCCGTCCAACATCAACTCCGCGTTTTGTCATCCACACATGACTGAGCGGTCGAAATCCCGTCGGCGGAGCGACGGGTGTACCGTAGGCCCGTCGCTCCGTCGATGGGATTTTGCAGCGTTAGAAATTTTGCAACGGCAAAACCTGGAGTTGAATATGGCCGAGTCCTCAATTCAACAACCAGTCAAGCAGCCGCCAGTCCATCCACCGGCGGTCGGGGTCAACGCCGCTGCGACCGACAAAGCCCAGATGTCCGCCGTGCTGTGTCAGGCACAGCGTGACATTGGGAGGGAGTTGCAGTCCTCGGAATGCATGAGTACACACCACAGGATCGTCCTGCGACGCCAGAATCGTCGTGTGGACTCGAATCTGATTGATCACCGGCTTGGATGACGCACGCGCGTAATAGTGGTCGGCGGATTCAAATCCGGACGCCGGTGCCGTGTAAAGTTCATCAAAGTCGTACAAGCGACTTGGTGGACGGCGAACGTTGGCTAATGGGACATCTTCTCGCCATTGTGTTGTATTCGAGAGTTGTCGGACCAGTTTTCTGGCAAAATACAAATCGTAGCGCTGACCCATGCGAGACGCATTCAGCATGGATGAACAGTGCTGCAGGTCAATCGGCGGACATACGGCCACGGCACGAAACAGACTCAGCGGCAGACTGGCTCCAGATTCACCAAGGTATCGCAGCAACAGGTTTCCGCTGAGCGAAAATCCGGCGAGAGAAATTGGAGATCCCGGACACAACCGTTCGACCATATGCACGGCTGCCGCAAGGTCTTCCACACGTCCGGCGTGATACGGGTATCTGGCGAGACTGGTGCCCGCTCCGCAGCCGCGATGATCCATTCGAAACGATCGCACTTTGCGTTGCTGAAGTCGCGCCGCCAGACGTACCATGTAGCCGCTGCGATGCGATCCGCACAAACCGTGCAGCATCAGGACAACGTGATCGCCCCGTCGCCAATCCTGAGGACAATCGTCATGCATGACAACCAGATCGCCGTCATCCAGTCGCAGCCGGCGCTCGGTGGTCTCTGTAAGCGGCAAAAGTCCTGGAAACAGCGTTGCCCATGCAGTCTGAGCATGCGGACTTGATAAGCCTCGCGCGGGACGAAATTGCGGAACGCCCGGCATCGCGTCACCGGGGAAAGAACACGGATGTGAATCGCACAGCTCGCTCCACAGCGACCCTGCAACTTTGTCATCCGCAATCGTTTGTCCCTGAACGTCGTCCATGAATTCCGTCCGAAACGTGGCTTGAAGACACGTCGAGTGACCATCGACCGACGTTTCAAAAACCGAATTTCACCAATCAAAGCGGCTGATTTCACGCTTCAGAACCGGACTTTTAGACGTTTTTTCCTGTTTCGCAAAGTGCCAAACGCCCGTTTTATGAATTTCCCTGTGACAGTGAAAAGTCCCCCCCGCAGAGTCCAGCAGAATCTCCCCGATCAGCCCTGAATCGCCTTTGCGATCTTTGCGATCTCTCGCGGCTAAAAGCCTGCTTTATTTTCTGCGTTGTTGCAGCAGGTACGTGACCAGATCGCGAAGCTGGGACTCAGAAAACGTATCGCCCACGTTGGATGGCATAGGAGATGTTGCAGCGGCCTGGCGTTCTTCAATTGTGTCAGTCTGAAGTATGGTTTCCTTCGCCTGACTGTCAATAATGCTGACACGATTTCCTTCCAGTTCTTTCAGCAGTCCGCTGAAGGCCTTACCTTCATTCGTTACGACTGTCGTGGTCCGGAACGCGACATCCACGTTGCGATTTGGCGCGAGCACGTCTTCCAGAACGCGATCAAGTCCACGATTTCCGATTCCATCCAGATTGGGACCGACCTGCTTGCCCTCACCGGCAATCTGATGGCAAATGAGGCAACTTTTTTTGAACAATTCTTTTCCCGACGTCGCGTCGCCGACTGCCGCATTTACCGCATTCCGACGGACGACAATGAGTTGATCGATGACGGCGTCTTCACTGGGAAGATTCTCGGTCAGCCGTTTTGCGCGTTGCCTGATTTCGTCGGTAGCAATGGCTTCCAGGCGTTGTTGCACCGTCGGTTTCAGCAGCAAACGCGCCGATCCTTTACCCGATTCCATCAGACGCAACAGCATGTCTGCGCCAGTTGCATCTGCCGAGAGTTGTTCCGCCAGCGTCAGTTGTTCTGCCGAAGTCGCGACCTGAAAAACGGACTCAAGGATTGGCCCCGTCAGATCCGGTTGGTCATTTGCCACGGCGTACATTGCGTCGTTGACCATGGATTCCGTCACGCCTGCGATCAACGGCACTAATGCAACGGCGGCAAGACGCGAATCAGATCGCAGTTTCAAGGCAGCGGCTGCAAACATGGCGCGGGTTGCACGGGGTTGCTCAGTATTGCCAATCAAACGGATGATTGCGGGCCGCAGTTCGTCCATCGCGAAGTCTCCGATGATCGCCGCCGCCTGAACTCGCTGCAGTTGAGAATCGGACGGATTCAGTCGCTGATCAGAAAATCGCCCGACAGCCAGCCACGCATAGGCGGTCCCTGCATCGCCATCGACGAGTTCCACGAAGACCTTGCGTCCCTGGAATTCCGCCGTTTTCCATTCCACCTTGTGAGCCACATCGTTGCGAGGGGGCGAAACCTCCTTCAGGATTTCCCCGGTGGCGGTATCTCGCAGGCGAACGAAATTTGCCTTTTTGAGGGGCTTGTCCGGAATCCCGTCATGTCCGGCTACGTAGAAACTCAGACTGTCTGCTGGTTCAAAACTGTCCGAACGATAAAGTCCCGTGCGTTGCTCACCTTGTTCAATACTGCTGAAAAGCGAAGCACCTTTGACTCCGTCCGCCGACATTCTGGACGTCGTAATCCCCCAGCAGTTATCGGGGTTCGGCGAATCAGGAAGTGGCACATACGACCACCCGAATGCTGTTTCAGTATCGAGTACATCCAGGTCGTCCGGCGACTTCATCTGCAGCAAAGCCAATGCCGTGTGCAGTGCCCAATCACGCACGGCCTGCGGCGGCTTCTGGCTGCGTTGCGCAAAACCCTGTCGCATGGAATTCAGCAATTGCAACTGCAACGCCTGATCTCCGGCAAAGCGTCCACGTACCGTAGCAACGACGTTCGCGGCCGCATCGGGTGACACATACGCTGAGGCAAATTGCAGATACTCTGCCAGTTTGCCAGGCTGAGCTGTCCCCAGAAACTCGACATGCGATGCGATGTACTCCGCCGCCGCAGGAGTCTTCAACGCGAGACTCAGGTCAGCGAGGGCAAGACAGTCCATCGCGAGCGGCGACCGAGCTGCAAGATCGCGAAACCAATCTTCGTTCCGCAGGTGATCCCGCAACGCGATTCGAATCGCATGACGCAGATGAACGTCGGCCAGATCGGTTGTGTGCAACATTCGCATGAGTGCAGGCAGTTCGCCCGAGTGTCGGATCATATTTCTTGAGGACGCTGCAACAGCCGCACGGCGGACCATTGGTGACGAATCGCGAAAGCCGGTCAGCAGAATCTGCTCGACACGTGCATGGAATTCCGCGTCTTGCGGAACGTCCCTGAGCGCTCTGAATGCATGAACCCGGACCAATTCATCTTCATCCTGCGCTGCCGCGAGGAGTTCTGCGTATGACACACTGTGTCGTTCTGCGAGCAATCGCAAGGCAAATCTGCGGATGAGTGGATCAGGTGAGATGAGACGTGTTCGAATCAGTTCTTCCACCGCGGGACGGGCATCATCTGCAACGACGTGGCGAGCAAGCATTTTCTGCACAGGTGGAGCCGAACTGATAATACCGAACAATTTCTCCACCGACATTCCTGTCAGATCCATTCCAAAGCCGACGCGACCGGTGTTCTGAGCATCAGACTCACTGTAAGCAACGCGCCAGATACGTCCTCGGAAACGGTCGCGCCCAGGATGCAGCAAGGGTACTTCATAGT
>CAZFDW010000251.1:0-9645 GCA_964517865.1 uncultured Chitinophaga sp. | reverse complement strand
AAGGCAAAGCGGCGACAAGTCGCCGCACTCCAAATGACTGTCGCTTGTTTCAGGAATAGTGCAGATGACAAGGTTTCAAAAAAGTTTTCTATGAAACCGAAGCCTGTGATTGTGATTGGAGCGGGACTTTCGGGGCTTTGCTGCGCTCGTCTGTTGCAGAAACATGATATTGACATCGTCGTACTTGAAGCCGAGGACAACATTGGTGGCCGTGTGCGGACAGATCATGTTGATGGCTTCCTTCTCGACCGCGGATTCCAAGTCCTCCAGACTGCTTACCCGGAGGCGGCCGCTCAGCTTGATTATCCCGCACTTCGGCTGCACAACTTTGAACCTGGCGCTTTGATTCGTACTCAAGGTCGAATGGTCGAGATGAGCGATCCATGGCGACGACCTGCGAAGTTGCTGTCCACGGCCTTCAATGGAATCGGAACCCTTTCTGATCGCCTGAAACTTGCAAAACTCCGATGGCATGTCACTCACACATCCATCGATGACCTCTGGCAGGAGCCCGAATCGACAACACATGAATATCTCCGCACAACGTGTGGGCTTTCTTCGGACATGGTGGATCGCTTCTTTCGACCGTGGTTTTCAGGGGTTTTTCTTGAAAAGGAGCTGACCACCTCGAGCAGGTTCTTCAGATTTTTGTTCCGCGTGTTTGCGATGGGAAACGCCTCGTTGCCAGAGCAAGGAATGGGTGCGATCCCCAGGCAGTTGGCGGCGGGATTGCCTCCATCAATGATCCGCCTTTCAACTCCTGTCGATTCGCTGGTGGATGACCATCGCCTGCGGCTTAAGAGTGGCGAATACATGGACTGCCGTGCGATTGTGCTTGCTGTGGAGGGGCCGGAAGCCGCAAGATTAACGGGCGGAATGATTCAATCGCGTAAAGGCAGAGCGACAACGAGCTTCTACTACGCTGCTCCGCAGGCACCTTTTGGCGAATCGCTGCTTGTACTTAACGGCGATAACCACGGCCCGATCAACAATCTGTGCGTCGTGAGCAATGTGGCAAAAACGTATGCTCCTGCCGGTCAGTCACTGATCAGTGTTTCCGTAGTCGGAGAACCGGAATCGGGCTCAGACGATGTTGAAGACAGCGTGCGCCGGCAACTGAGAGAGTGGTTTGGCGCTTCGGTCGATTCATGGTCACTCTTGAAGCGTTACGACATTCCCTATGCGCTACCTTCTCAGCCAGCCCACTTTCGAGATGGTATTCCGATGTCCTCGCGCCTCGTCGAAGGACTTTACCATTGCGGCGACTATTCTGACACCGGCTCTATTCAAGGGGCCATGATGAGTGGACGAAAAACGGGTGAAGCTCTGGTAGCCGATCTTTCCGCAACGCTTTCGAACTGAGATTGTTGTGTTAAGCCACGATTTGACCTGCGGTTTTCCGACAGGTTGGCATGGCAAATCAGCAATTCACCCGGAACCTGCCACGCAGTGACTCAATTGACTCACGTGACAGTAGGAGTTGAATTGTGACAGCGGTCGGAAAACATGGGATGCCAGCCTCTTGAGAAAAATTTGTGGCCCGGAAATGCACTCTGGTAAGTGCTGATACAAGGAGCCTGAACATGCCGGAACCATCCTTAAACGATGCCTCGTCACTCGTGTCATTACTGATCGAGCATTCGCACGGGACATTCGAGGTCCTGCTGCGTCGTGTTGAGATTCAGGAAAAGACCGGCTATGTCCCGGTGCAATTAATTCCCGTCTCTGGTTCACGATACGTTTTGCCCACTCACAGCTGTCTGGGCAATGCGATTTCGATGCAGAAATGGATGGAAGAGCATTTTGATGTGTTTGCCGAAGGCTTGACATCCTTCGGATGAGACCTGAGTCAGGAGTCGCCTCCGATATGGAGGAGCTGGAGAGGTTCAGATGCCAACTGGTGATCAATCTTATGTCGTTCTCGGAGGAACATCCTGCGTTGCCAGAGCCCTTGCTCAACGAATTCGCACGGCAGGTGGAAATTTGCTACTGACGACTAGAAACGAGTCCTCTGCGGCCAAACTCGCGGAGCAATTCTCCTGTGAGACGGCCATTGCCCGTGCGGATGATTCGGTTTCGATCGATGGTGCTGTGCAACTGGCCGTGGAGCGATTTGGTAAAATCGCTGGTGTTGTCAATTGCATGGGATCCGTGCTGCTGAAGCCTGCCCATCTGACGACCGACAAAGAATGGCACGACACCGTGACGACAAACCTCACGTCGTCGTTCTACCTGATCCGGGCTGCTGCCAAAGCGATGAAACAAAACGGGGGCTCGATTGTGCTGATCTCTTCAGCAGCGGCACAGATCGGACTCGCTAATCACGAAGCGATTGCGGCTGCAAAAGCTGGAATCATTGGACTCACGCTCTCCGCGGCTGCCACTTACGCCGGGCGCGGTATTCGCGTCAACGCAGTGGCTCCCGGGCTGGTGAAATCCGAAATGACGCGTAAGCTCTGGGACACCGAATCTGCGGCGGCAGCATCAAAGCAGATGCACGCTCTTGGACGTCTTGGAGAACCGGACGACATCGCAAAAGCGATCGCATGGCTGCTGAACTCAGAAAACACCTGGATCACCGGGCAGACGATCTCGGTAGATGGTGGGCTGAGTGCTGTCGTGCCGCGTGCGAAAGTGTAACACGCCAGGTTGCCAACAGCGACATCATGTCGATATCCTGCGCTGAGAGATCGCCCATTCAAACAAAGCGTCACAGTGCTTTTCCATGACTCCGGCAATCAGTTTACATTTTCACGCAGGACTACGACGAACGACTTCCGCGAAGATGTCGATCTGTCGCCAGCTGAATCTTTGGAGGGATCGAAAATGCGCAGCACGGCGTGTCCTGAGAAAGATTTACGCAATCATCCGTCGCTCCGGACCGACACGCCGAAGTACCCAACAATTTGATTTGCGATTGTCGATCGACCGTTGAATGGCCCAGTCAACATGACGACACAGTCCACGCTGGGAACCGGCGTGGATAATGGCAAACGCGGCTGACGGCGTCTCGTGCCCAAACCACTCAGGAGGGCGTGTCCTGAGTGAGCAAGCGGTTTGCGACTGCTCGCAGATCAGTCGTGGGCAAAAAGCCTACGGTTGCTGCGTCAATGCGTGAGTAATACTTCATCTTTGACTGAGTTATCGACCCCGGTTGCGCCCCATTGAATTCACTGTTGTGCATTGTCGGGGACCAGACGAGACGCACGTCGAGGTTGATGACGTCGTTGAAGCCTTCCACGATGATGACGCCATGCTGGGTGATGAATTCTCGGTCGCCGGGTTCCTGCAGGCGGTATTCCTTCTCGCGATTCCCTCCGTGTTCTCCGTGCCCTCCGTGGTTCAAAATGCGATTTGTAATTACCACGGACAACCCAGCGCGGGATTCGCCCGCATCCCTTCGTGTCATTCAGAACTCTGTTCGTCATTCGCACAGAAACAGCACCGGAAAATCTTCGGGGAACAACAAGAATTGAACTGTTCGTAGTACGGATGGCACGGATGAGTCCCTGTGTGCTTATCTGTGAAATCCGCGAAATCCGTGGTCAAAAACTCTTTCTCGCTCTTCCGTGGATCATCGAAGTTCCGTGTCGGTTAGTGTTGCATGCGTTTGTCACTTCGGGTTGCGGGAAAAGCCCGCGCCACGGTTTTCAGGGCTACGGCACTTGGAAAGTGCCTGCTACTTTCTAATCCATGCTTCAATTGCGCCGCGGACGAGTTGGCCCATTTTGGGTGGTGACGCTTCGAAGTGGACGGGGAAACCGTTTTCGTGGAGGGCTTCGGAACAGGTCGGGCCGATGGACGCAACCTGAGTTCGATTTTCAAGCACTGCACGGATCTCTGCCAGTTTGCCGCACTGCTCAGCGACGATCAGCACATTGCTCACCTGATTGGCACTCGTGAACAGCAGAATATCAACTCGGCCTGCAGCGGTTTCACGCAATGCGGTTTCCAGCGGTTCGATGTCTTCCGGCAGTGCCCAGCGGTAAACCGGGACCGGCGTCACGATCGCCCCGCGTGCCTGCAGTTCTGCGTACAGTCGTGCGTTTGGCAGTCCGTATTCCTGCACGGCGACTGCCTGACCATCAATGGCGACTCCGGATACATCAATGGCGGCAACAAGTTCGCGCCAGGTGTTCGGTTCCGGCGCGCGGACTGCGTACTTCAGCCCCACTTTACTCAACACGGCAGCCGGCTTTGGCCCGCGAATGATGAGCGACGATTGCCGGAACGCTTCGATGAGTTGCTCGTACTGATCTTGTGATCGAGCGACTTCAAACAGGGCTTCCGTCCCGCCGCCGGTGAGCAGAATCACGATCGGAAATTTTCCGGCTATCGCATCCTGGACAAACTGAATCGCGACGGGATTGTCCTCGATCGGTATCTCCCGCATCGACGGTGCCGACAGCGGTTGCCCACCGTGTCGTGCGATCAGAGAGCACATGTCGTCCGCACGACGGCTTTCGAAAGAACAGACAATCGGACTGGAAGCATCAGACATAATTCGTACTACTAACGATCAGAGTCTTCGCGTGGCACAAAGAAATTCGGTGGTACACCTATCGTCGCTGCATTCGCAGTTTTGACCACGGATGTCCCAGCGCGGGCTTCGCCCGCAACCCAGGCTGAAAAGTTGTGAATCGCAAGCCACAAGTAGCGAGGCTCCGCTCGTTGCCCGTGTTCTTACTCTTGTGGCCCTTGTGAGTTTTTGTGGCAAGCACTCTTCGTTCAGTTGTTGTTGAGTCAGCGATTTCCTGGCCACAAAGAGGCACAAAACTCACAAAAGAACCAATGGCATCAGCCGCAAATCGATCACGGCCATCATCGCTTTTCCACATCGTGGTATCAATCGACTTATGAGAATCCTGAACGACATTCCTCGCGCCCTGCGCAAATTTTCCACGTTAGTAGTACGGATGAATCGCAGTGTATTTATCTGTGCAATCCGCGAAATCCGTCGTTAAGATTTCTTTCGCACTCTTCTCTGGGTTGCCGGCGAAGCCCGCGCCGGGAAATCCATGAATGTGAACGTTCGGGTCCGTCGGGCAACTCTGGCGTGCGGGAGCGGCGTCGGCCCTCCGGGACAACAGCGTCCTGCGTCTACGAACGTCCCGGACGTTTCACACTCTTCCGGGCAGCTCCCGTCTTCTTCTTTGCAGATTTGGTCAAGGCCTTCTCGCCACTCTTTTTCGATGCGGCTTTTGATTTTGCAGGGCCAGATTTCGCAACAGATGACTTCACAGGCACAGTCGGCGCGGCAGCTTTCTTCCCCGCGGCCTTTTTTCGAGCCTCACTTGCGGTGACGCCCCTGTCGATTGCTTTCAGAACTTCCGGGGGCACCGTTGCCTTTCCATTCTTCATTCCAGTCGTTCGGGGTTTCGTTTTTGCCTTCGTCGGTGTCACGGCAATAGCCGCTTTCGCTGCAGCGACTTTCTTCGAAGTTCGTTTTTTCTTCTCCGGCTTTGCAGGCTCAGCGACGCTGTTCTCCAGTTCAATTCCGAAGATCGCTCCAAGATCCTGTGAGTCCAGTCCACCGTTGATACTGCTGAGTTCACGGTCCAGATTACCGGCCGCGATTGCCTGTGAGACCAGCTCCTGATGATCCACACCGCGGAGCAGAAACAACAGTTCCGGTTGATTGTCGAGTCGTGCGCCGACACCATACATCACAGCCGCCAGATGCTTGCAGCACCTCGAGGAATCCGGGCAACTGCACGACATCCGGATTTCGCGGGGGGACGGGAAAAGTCCGGTCGTCTGATCGGTCAGTTGTTTCATGACTCCGTCTGACAACCTGCCAGACAGCAGATCCAGCAGCGAATCAATCGATTCACTGCATTCCGACCGAATGGCCTTCCAGCGGCTTTTATCGAGTTCCGTGATTTCGATCTTCACCGTGTACGGCGTTGACCCGGCGACGATCGCCTCGATCTTCCTGTGCTTGATGATCAGATCCACCACGGAACCGTTGCGCACATAAGTCGCACCGCGCGGCAGGCGATTGGAATAATCCTGATACGCGGTCAGGTTATCACACCAGGCCTTGCCCCAGAACGTTTTCGCAATCGTGCGTCCCTGGATCGAAACCGGTTCTCGTTCACGCTTCTGCTTCTTTGCAAGTTGCGTCGCGTGTCGAACTGCCGTGTTGAGTTTATCTCCGACGGACACATACGGTGCCCACTGTTGTTCCCAACGCATGTGGAATCCTTTCTTGAACGGTGCAGTTCAGCGACGCTACTCTGCGCCCATTGTTGAACAAACAAGCTGCGTCGTCAATTGATCCATAGAGAGCGGCATGGCCTGCTTAACTCAATCCTTCTTCGCTCGAAAGCTCTCGACGTCCAGTCCGCCGTCTGGCGACACATGAACCGTGACGCAGCCGTCGGTACTGGTGTGGGTGACAGAAGCAGATCTAAACACCCTGGCGAGGTGGTCCCGGCTGCGGTCATTGCGCGCGCTCACGATCACATGGGATGGCTGAACAGTCGCGGCCAGCGCCGGGATGTTGGAATTCGGACTGCCATGATGGGGACTCATCAGGACATCGCATGGCGGCAGACTCGGAAGTAATTGCAGTTGGCCAAGTCCTTCAAGGTCGCCGGGAAGGCAGATGCGGCGACCGCAATATTCCAGAATTGCCGTGACACTGGCTTCATTGTCTGACAGTCCTGACGCGGGCCCCGTGTCGGCCTTAAGAAACGAAACGTGCAGTTCGCTGCACGTAAGAGAATCACCGCTGCTCAGGATCTCAACGGGCACGCCCAGACTGGCGACAGCATCCAGCACTTTCTGGACGGTTGGCGATTCCGTCCGGACAAATTCATTCGTCAGAAAAACGTGTCCGACGGGTAAGCGTTCCAGGAGACCGGCGACGGCGTTGTAATGATCGAGGTCGGGATGAGAAATCACGATTGCATCGATCATGCGATAGCCGCGATTCCAGAGAAATCGACAGACGGTATCTGCCGTCCGTTCACCGCGGTGCATCGCGCCGGCATCAAACAGCAGCACGCGATTGTCAGGCGTCTCCACAACGACTGCGTTCCCATGTCCCACCGACAACACACTGCACGTCAGACTGTCATGTTCGGGCACCTGACAAATCGTGCGGAACACAAGGATCACGTAAATCAGCAGACTGATACGAAAATACCGACGCACGACCAAATGCCGAGCCATCACGGATAGCGCCAGCAAAGCGTAATAGGCCGGAACAAACCATGCCGGAAGATCGGGAATCATCACGAAGCCGAATCGAACATCCGCCGACAGCGACACGCCCAACTGCATTGCCGACAACATCCAGTCGAACGGAGCTGTCACGATCGCAGCAACGGGCGGTACAAGCAGCCCGACAAAGATCGATATGTACCCGCAGATCAGTGTCACCGTCGTGAGTGGAATCAGCAGGATGTTGACGACCATGCCAACGAGTGATACGACATGAAACTGAGTCGCTACGAGCGGTGCGGAGAGTACCGTGACCGCCAGCATCCGACGATAATCCAGCAGCAGCCATGCCCACAATTGTCCCCGCATTTCGCGGAACCGGTCCTGCCATGTGACGGCATCGGGCGGGGCGGCTCGATCTTCCTGCGGCGGAACATGTTCCGCGACCCAGCCCAATGCGCCGACGGCCAGAAACGACAGCCACGCTCCGACATCAAATGCAATCGACGGATCCAGCACGGTCAACAGCATGGCCGTCGCGCCGATCAGAGATCCCATCCGAATATCGCGATACAGAGTCTGACCGAGAATATAGAGCAGAATAAAGCACGTCGAACGCAGGACGGATGGGCGGAGGTCGGTGAGCAGCGCATAGATGACACAAACCAGACCGGCGAGAAGCAGCGAACGAATTCGTGACACCAGCAGCAGGTTCTGGATGCGGACCAGAAAGACGAACAGAATTGCCACATGCATGCCGGAAATCGCGAGCAAATGCATCGTGCCGCTGGAGATGAAATCTCGCTCCACATCCGGCGTCATATGCCCGCGATTTCCCAGCAGCAACGCCTCCGCTGTCGCGCGGTTCTTTGCGCCGAGGTTGTCCCGCAGCAGAAGCACGGTCTGCTGACGGAACTCATTGAGCCAGCGTTTCGGATTCCAGACACTCGCGGGCTGCTTCACGCCCGCCGCTGCCGGATGCCGCGCAAATGCCATCGCCGATATGCCTTGCCGCTGCATGTGCCGCGCAAAATCGAACTCGCCGGGATTCTTCGTCGGTTCCGGAAGATCGATTTGACCAGTGAGCTGAATCCGATCGCCCCAGGACAATTGCTCCGTCGCATCGCCGTCGATCAGAACGCGGAGGAGTCCTCGCGCGCTGATCGTTTCTTCACCGCGCATCAGAGCGCGTGTCTGCAGCAACAGCAGCGTACGAGGCGAATCAGTCTGACCAGGCATGCTGGCGGAATCCGCTGGCAGATCCAGCGCCGGAATGTTCGCGACATCTCCGATGATGCGGATTGCGGGATCGTCGCGAAATTCGGCCGAGGCTGCCAGGAGGGCGATGTCCTGACCTTCATCGACGCGACTGCGGACTGTCCACAACACAATACCGATGGCAAACGTCGCCATCAGCAACGCAGTCATCTCCAGCCGCACCCGGCCACTGCGATGCAGAATTGCCGCAGCCAGCAGGGACACGAACGTGATCAGAACCGCCACGGCAGTCGGCACAGGAAACTCGTGGACGGCACAGACATCGGCAAGTCGGACGCCGATAATGAGCATGGCCGCGCAGGTGAGTGAACGCGGCACAGCGGGAAACTTCCAGAATCCAGTCAACACGCATCCGGTTTCAGCAGACGGTTCGGGATTCTGCAATGCGGGCCTCACATTTCGCGACGGCGACCGTCCAGTATCGGCTGCAGCTCATCGACAAAATCGTGGACGTCCTGGAACTCACGATACACTGAAGCGAAACGCACGAATGCGACCTTGTCCAGATCCCGCAAGGCACTGAAGACGAGTTCACCGATGCGGCGTGACGGAACTTCGCGCTCACCGTCTTCATAGAGGGCCGCTTCCACGTCGCCGACCAGCAGGTCGATCTGTTCCGGACTGACAGGGCGTTTGTAGCACGCGACTTCCACGCCGCGGCGGATTTTTTCGCGGTCAAAGGGCACGCGTGTCCCATCTTTCTTGATGACCCGGATCGGCGATTCTTCAATTTTTTCGTACGTCGTGAAGCGCCGCTCGCAACTGAGACATTCACGCCGACGGCGAATCGAAAAGTCCTGACTATTGCGGGAGTCGATGACTTTGGTTTCGTCATGCTTACAAAAGGGACACCGCACGCGATCGATCCTGAACAAGTCGGGCCACGGATTCTCTGTACGGCATGCACAGGGTTCCGAATAGCCCGGGTATTCTATCCTAACAGGACGGTGAACTTGCAATCGACTGCAGGCTCAGCTTGTTTTTTGGTCCAGGATGCGTTTCTTGCCGGAATCCCGCGTCGGAGACACGGGCAACAATAAAGCTTACTCCATTTTTTTGGGTTCTGGATGCGCTTTTGCGGCCCGGAAGCTGGTCTGGACACAAATCGCATGATTCGGCAGACTTCGCCGCTCTTCAGTGTTCGAGGCTTTAAAAAAGGGGTCAGGAACCAATAGCCAAATGGCCCGGAGGGTGCTC
>CAZFDW010000250.1:0-9676 GCA_964517865.1 uncultured Chitinophaga sp. | reverse complement strand
AAGTCGCAGCCTTCGTGAGCCTGAGTTGTCTCATCGAAATAGAGCTTGCCGTATCCGCGGGTGAATTTTGCATCGGGCGCTTTCCATGCTGCCCTGCGTGTCACCAATTCGTCGTCGCTGATCTCCAGATTCAGACGTCGTCCGGCGACGTCGAGCGTAATCATGTCGCCGTCGCGGACGAGGGCGAGCGGGCCACCGACGAAGGATTCCGGTGACACATGCAGCACACAGGCTCCGTAACTGGTGCCGCTCATGCGTGCGTCACTGATCCGCACCATGTCGCGCACGCCCTGTTCCAGCAGATACTTTGGAATCGGCAACATGCCCCATTCCGGAATACCGGGAGCTCCGAGCGGCCCGGCATTCTGCAGCACGATGATATGATCTTTCGTCAACGCGAGCGACGCATCATCGATGCGGGCTTTCAAATCGGGATAGTTCTTAAAGACAGCAGCCGGCCCGCGATGCTGTAAGAGTTCGGTCTCTGCAGCTGCGGGTTTGATCACACATCCGTCCGGTGCCAGATTGCCGCGCAGGACGGCCAGACTGCCCGTCGCACAGATGGGATTGTTGCGACGGCGAATCACGTCATCGTTCCAGATTTCCGCACCTTCCATGGCGGCTCTCAACGTCTGGCCTTCGACGGTCTGAGCATCCAGATGTAACAGGTCCGCGATTTGAACGAGCAAGGCATTCAGACCGCCGGCCTCGAAGAAATCTGCCATGACGAATTTTCCGGCCGGACGCAGATTGGCCAGTACCGGAGTTCGCTGCGACGCCAGATCAAAATCTTCGAGCGTCAACTTCACCCCGGTGCGACCGGCCATCGCCATCAGATGGACGATGGCGTTCGTTGATCCGCCGATCGCCATCAATGTCGTGATCGCGTTTTCAAAGGCGGTCCGATTGAGAATCTCCGAAGGCTTCACATTCAACCATGCAAGTTCCACCGCCTGCCGACCGGTCATCGATGCCATGCGTGCGTGACCGGAATGCGTTGCCGGTACGGAACTGGCTCCGGCCAGCGTCATGCCCATGACTTCCGCGAGCGCGGTCATGGTGGAAGCCGTGCCCATCGTCATACAGTGTCCGGGCGACGCAGCAATGTGGTCTTCCAGCTGGCACCAGGCTTCACACGACAGCCGACCGGCGCCGCGTTCGGCCCAGAATCGCCAGACGTCAGTGCCGCTGGCAAGCTGTTCGCCATGCCACGCGGTCCGATTCATCGGTCCGCCCGGCATCACGATCGACGGCACATCCGCGCTCAACGCACTCATCAGCAGCGCGGGTGTCGTCTTATCACAGCCGACCATCAGCACTGCGGCATCGATCGGATACGTGCGGAGCACTTCTTCGCCTTCCATCGCCAGCAGATTGCGATAGTACATCGACGTGGGTTTCATGAAAGTTTCACTGAGCCCCATCACGGGGATTTCAACGGGAAACCCGCCCGCCTGCCACACGCCGCGTTTGATGTCTTCCACGCGCTGCTTGAAATGAGCATGGCACGAAATCAGATCGTTCCAGGTATTCAGGATGCCGATCACGGGCTTGTTCTTGAAGTCGTCGGTCGAGAAACCGGATTGCTTTTGACGCGAGCGATGCCCAAACGACCGCAGATCGTCAGGCCCCAGATAGCGGTGACTCCGAAGTTGTTCCGGCTGCAGGCGTGTGCGTGAATTCATGGTTCAGGGATGTTCTGAAGTGTTGTGTTTTTGATCGGTAAAGAGGGATGATATCCGGGTCTTCTCACGGGATGGAAGCCACTGAGGTACAATCGTTTTCAGCACGCATGGCCGCAAAAGAGCGCAAAGATCGCAAAAGGAATCGCAGCTGGAAACCTGCCGCGGGCTTCGCCCGCAACCGAAACAAGTAAGCAGATTTCGCTGAAATCTGCTGTGCCGACTTCGGCGAAGTCGGCCTACATTGAGTCGGCCTCAAAATGATGCGTTGCCAAAAATCTTCTCAGAAATATTCAACTTTCAATGTTTGCAGAGCAGAGGCACGGAGGACTGACCGCGGGCTTCGCCCGCAACCGAAAGTGACGAATACGTGGAACACTCATCGACTCTGATCTGCGCTAATCCACGGCAATCACACCATCAGTGAAGATCAGTGTTGATTAGTGTTCCACGATTATCCAGACTGTTGCCGTTTTTCTTTGCGATCCCTGCGTTCTTTTGCGGCTAAGGGCTGGGGTACAGATAACAGTCTGGTTTTGTTTGGGGAAGAAAATTACGAGGTAAGAAGATGAGTCGCATTGGAGTTGTTGAATTTTCCTACCCTGTAATCTTCTTGCCATAAATTGCGATTCCGCTTGTTCCGCACGCCGGATTCTGGTCAGGCCCCAAGGAACGAATTATTCTTTAAGCGGCCAGAAATGAGGCAGCGGCGAGCGGCTGGGCGTCAGCCCTCCGTGTGTTCATGCAGGGGCCACGGAGGGCTCACGCCCAGCCGCTCGCCATTGTCAATTCGCACCGCGTGAAGAATAAGTTCCGCTTTACGGGCGTCTTTGCAGTTTGCAGTGCCCCACCATAGAATCAACAGTTGATCTTCTGGTCTTCGCAGGGAATTGTTGCCATGTTTCGCCCGCTACGCACTTGCGTCGTTCCACTCACACTCATGCTGTTGCTTGTATTCGTCCCGTGCATCGCCCTGGGGCAGAATAACGGCGGTGGTCAGGGTGGTGGTGGCGGAGGCGGCAATGGAAATGGCGGCGTCGGGGGCATTCGGATTGATGCCAGCGGACTGGTTGAAAAATCCGTGACTGTCGCCTTGAATCCCCGTGAACTCCAGAAGCGGCTCGAAAGTTCTGCGGCGAAAAGTCTGCCGACCGAACTGAATCATCCCAGCAAACTTCGCAAGATTTCTCTCCGCGATCTGGATGAGGAGATCGATCGACTGTTGACGGCGGGCCAGCCGCTGCCGGACGCTATTCTGAGTCTGGCTGGTCTCACCCGTATCGATTTTATTTTCATCACTGACGAAGGCCGTGATGCGATCATTGCTGGCCCTGCCGAAGGTTTTGCAACGCAGCCAGACGGTCGTGTTGTGGGCACAGACAGCCATCGTCCCGTCTTGTGCCTGGACGATCTCCTGGTCGCACTTCGCACAGCCGACAGTCGTGCAACGTTTGGTTGTTCGTTCGACCCGGAACCCGGTCGTCTCGCCAAGACGCAGCAACTTCTCGCGCAGAATACGACAGCCTCCAGTGCCGCAGATGCTCAGCGAGGTTTTCAGCAGATCGGCGGTGTCCTCGGACACTGGAACGTCACAGTCTTTGGTGCGCCGGAGTCCAGCCACATGGCAGCGGCGATGGTCGAAGCAGATTATGCGTTAAAGCGTCTGACCACGGGTGACGAGAATCCGCAGGTCCGTGGTTTCAAAAGTTATCTCAGCATGATGCGGCCGAATGCCGATTCCCTGCGCCGCTGGTGGTTTTCGCCGCGTTACGATGCGATTGAAACGAACGAAATGCAGACGGCCTGGCATCTTTCAGGGCCGCGTCTTCAGGTGAGTGCTCAGGATGAAATCGTGGACGCGAATGGCAATCGTCAGGACGCTCCAACGACGCATGTGAGTCTCGAAAAATATGCACAGCAATTTACAGAGAAGATCCCGAATCTGGCAGAGAAAGTTCCCGCGATTGCGCAGTTGCAGAACATGGTCGATCTACTCGTAATGTCGGCGGTGCTCGAACAATCGCGTGCTGCAGGGCGTCTGAACTGGCAGGCGATCGTGCTCAAAGATGAGCAGCGACTGGCAGTGCAGGAGTTTGGAATTCCAAAAGAAACGCCGTCAATTGTTAAGGTTCGCATGGCTGGTTCGCGGACCGTGCTCGGGCTGATAGCCGGCGGCGTCAGTGTGACGCCACGCAAAATTCTTGCTGACGCAAAACCAGCGTCAGATGCGGCGACCCTTGAAACACCCGTTCGTTCGCATCAGAATCCCTCATGGTGGTGGGACTAGTACTTTGGCAGGGTTTTGAAAAACAATGGCCCGCTTATTCACTGGGATTGAAGCATCTGGAATTCATTTGACTACGCGAGCAATCAGGACTTTTTTCCAGCCACGAAACAACACAAAAAGCACAAAGAAAGCAAAACACGATCCATGAAATGAGTGATTCTTTGTGTCTTTTGTGCCTTTTCGTGGCTGGAAAATAACACCTCCTGTCGGGCTGTCAGATTCCAGAAAGGTGAGTGCGCATGGACGTACAACGGAAGTCTAATAATGGAACCCAAGTGGCATTCTCGCTCATAATTGCAGTGCAGATTCCCAATAACCAAGCGGGCCATTGTTTTTTAACGCCCCAATCATCAGACGAAAGGACGTGACGGCATGAGTCGTCGTAGACATTTCGGAAGCCTCAACTTTTTCGCAATCGCGTGGCTGGCGATTGCGGCCTCACCACAATTTGGCGTGGCCGAGCCGCTTCAGGGAAAAGCCGATCCACCGCCGGCGAATGCGGAGGAAGCGGAGGAAATGCCACGAAATCCATTCCCGGAAGCCGTCGCAGTGCCAGAAGGAATACTCGACGGCGGAACAGAATGGCTCAATACATCGCATCCCATCGACATGAAGGACCTGAAAGGCAAGATTGTCATACTGGATTTCTGGACCTACTGTTGCATCAACTGCATGCACGTACTTCCGGATCTCAGATTTCTGGAAGAAAAGTATCCAAAGCAGATCGTCGTCATCGGTGTGCATTCGGCAAAATTTGACAACGAAAAAGATTCGAAAAACATCCGCGACGCAATCATGCGATATGACATTCAGCACCCCGTGGTCAACGACGGCGAAATGATCATCTGGCGCAAGTTCGGGACGCGCGCATGGCCAACCCTCGCGATTGTCGATCCGGAAGGCAAATTCGCGGGATCGCAGAGTGGCGAAGGCCATCGAGAATTGATCGATGCCGTGGTCGCACAGTTAATCAAATATCATCGCTGGAAAGGCACACTTGACGAAACGCCGCTGGTCTTCGCATCGGAGATCAGTAAAGCGTCGCCGACCTCACTTCGATATCCCGGGAAAGTTCTCGCCGATGATGGCTCGCAGCGTGTCTTCATCACCGACAGCAACCACAACCGCATCGTCGTCGCCTCCACCACCGGAGAACTGCTGCACACCATCGGCACCGGTCGCAGTGGCAGGACAGACGGTGGGTTTGATGTGGCGGAGTTTAATCATCCACAGGGAGCCGTGCTGGTCGGCAATATGCTGTATGTCGCGGACACAGAAAACCATTTGCTGCGGGCAGTCGATCTTGAAGCCAGGACTGTTTCGACGCTGGCCGGGACAGGCAGACAGGGTGCTCCGGGATTCCTCAGCGGGAACCTGCTTGAGTCGCCATTGAACAGCCCATGGTCCCTGACGCATGTTGCAGGAACGTTGTATATCGCCATGGCCGGGCCACATCAGATCTGGTCGCACGAACTCGGTGATGACACGATCAATGTCTATGCAGGCAGCGGACGTGAAGATGTGACGAATGGGCCACTGGCGACCTGTGCATTCGCGCAGCCGTCGGAAATTGTGGCAGATGCCGAGGGGAAATTTCTGTATGTCGTGGACAGCGAAGGATCAGCGATCCGCAAAGTGCCGACGAAGAGCAGCGGTCGCGTCACGACCGTGGCCGGCACATCAGAGTTGCCGCGCGGGCAGTCGTTGTTCGCGTTCGGCAATGTGGATGGCGTCGGAAATCGGGCACGGTTTCAACATCCGCTGGGAATCGCGATCTTCGGTGATTCGCTCTTCGTCGCAGATTCCTACAATCATGCATTGCGGAAAATTGAACTGAAATCTGAAAAAGTTTCGACTGTTGCCGGCAGCGGTGCGGCCGGGGATGCGATTGAACCGTTGCAGTTGAGCGAACCGGGAGGCCTTTCCGTTTCCGGATCGTCACTGTACATCGCTGATACCAACAATCATCGCATTGTGGTCATGGATCTGAATACGAAACAGTCTCGAGTGTTTGAAGTTGCCGGGTTGACGCCACCAACCCCTCCGAAACCCGTTGCGTTGCCGGACACCTCGGACGCAATCGACACTGAAGCAAAGTCGTTTGCACCTGGCGGGAAGCTGGCCGTCAGGATTGCCCTGGCAATCCCCGATGGCTACAAACTCAACGATCTCGCTCCGGTGACGTGGGAAATTTTCACCGATGGCGAGCAACCGATATTCGTCAAAGAGATCCTGGGTCAACGCGACGCCGCCGTCGTGGCTGACGGGCATGCCACGTTTGACATGCCGATGACCGGGGAATCGGGAACAGCGACGATGTATATTCGAGTCGGCTATGGCTATTGCGGCACTGAAGAAAATGCCTTGTGCCGTCTGGCCACTGCAACATGGCGGGTTCCAGTCACGATCGTTGCTGACGCCCCTGTTGACATCCTGAATCTATCATTTCCTGCTGATCAATAACAATGAGTGAACGAATTGGCGAGCGGCATGCGTCAGCTTGCCGGTACAAAAACGACGTACCGGAGGGCTTACGCCGCTCCGCTCGCCGAACTCATTTCAGGCCGCGCGAAGTTATCGTTTGGATTTCATGGCCATGTGACGGATATGAATGTCCATCCAACTCCACCTCAGATCCAGTGCTGACTGGCACGCCGCAGGCCAAGCTCATCGGCGAGTCGCATGAGCATTGAGATTCCGGCACTGATTGGCAGGCTGATCATCAGCAGCGGGGGTAACGATGTCCTGACTGCTGACTGAAGATCCACCACGGCGGGCAATGATGAAAGATTCAGCTGGCCGACCAACTGTAAGCTGACGGCCATCAGCGTGATGAGCGGCAGGTGTAACGGCGTCAACATTTTCGCGAACGATTGCCGACGAGAACTGTAATCGTCGGGTTTCGACGACGGACTGATCAGACAAGCGGCGATTCCCGGCAGCAGCATGGGACAGAGCGGCAGAAATCCGGGCCGTGCCACCCAGTCGATCAGCAACGCTGTGGCCGACATCAGAATTCCAGTCACCGAATGCGTCCAGAACATAATTCCGCACGCGATCGGCAGGACCAGGGCACCGTGAGGCATCGAGCCGGACCAGGCAAGTTCCACCGCGATCGACATCCAGAGAATCGCCAGTGTCAGAATTGTTTTCATCATGGTCCTCTCGAATCCATTACCGTGGAGACGGCCGTGATGTCCGTCTGCAGACTCATGCGAACAATGGCGACGCGGTCCAGTTCCGACAACGTGATGCCGGGCTGAATCCGCACGTCCCATTGACCGCCAGCCAGGAATTCCGCAGAAGCGACCGTACCGAAAAATAATCGTGGACCGCGAACTCCATTGATATCCGCACTGACGACCGTGTCACCGACCGTCACGGCGTCGGTGTAAGAGATTCCAGTAAGGCGGCACTCTGATGTTCCGGTGCCTTCCAGCATTCCGACAGCCCCGAAATGCAATCCATCATCTGACGCACGCAACAATTGCACCTGAGCGCGGAAATCGACGGATGTCACGGGTTGGACCATGCTCACCCAGCGTCCGGTTTTTTCGATGCGTCCGATGACGCTCGACCCTGACAGCACACGATCACCCGCCGCCACGCCGGCGTCTGAGCCCACGTCTACTACGGCACCGCTGCCATCCACGACCAGTTCAGACCTCGTAATGCCTGCCGACTTTCCGGCAGAAATGATGAGTTCCCGCAGCACCCCCGGGAGCCCGCTGCTGCTGATCACCTGGGCCGGAATCATTGCATAATCAGTGAGCGACGCTGCGGGATCGATAAATTCAGTGACGGTAGTCGCATCGCTGGACCGCTTCAGATCTCGTCGTAGTCGTGCGTTTTCAATCATCAACTGCCGTAGCGTCTGCAACTGCTGAACATTCAAGCCAGTCGCTGCATCGATTTTGACAGGACCTGCAGCGTCCACTGGATTTCCTGCATCATCAGATTGCGGGGCGATGGCCATCAACGCGAGTCGCCCCGGACTGAGTGCATCATGCAGCACAGCCCGCACAACGCTCAGCATTCCTGTGCGATCCGCCGCGGTGACCAGCAGCGAAAGCACAAACATCGAGACGGCCGCGAACCACATTCGGTGACGACTTTGTTCAACACGCATCAGAAACTCCTGTTACTGCCGCATTCCGTCATCAAGTCCGTGTTTCCAACGATCCAGATGATCAAGACAAATCATGGCGCCGCGTGTGACGGCAGTTCGTGGCGAATCCACGACGCGCACCGGGATTCCGAGATGTTGCGAAAGGTATCGGTCAATTCCCCGCAACAGCGCACCGCCACCGGCCAGTACAAGTCCCGTGTCCGCGAGGTCCGCGATCAGTTCTGGTTGACAGCGTTCGATGGTGCGCCGAATACTGTCCACGATTTCTTCGAGTGGCTCATACAGCGATTCGCGGATTTCTTCGCTGGTCACCAGAGCCTTGCGAGGAATGCCGCTGGCCGTGTCGAGACCGCTGATTTCATGTGTCAGCTCATGATCCAGCGATGCAGCACTGCCGATCGCAATTTTGAGTTGTTCCGCGGTCTGGTCACCGATCCGCAGTGAGTATCGACGACGCAGGTAGCGCACGATGGATTCATCCATGGCATCACCGGCGACTCGAATTGACTGCGACGCCACAATGTCTGCCAGACTCATGACGGCGACTTCCGTCGTGCCACCGCCGATGTCGCAGATCATGCTCGCCAGCGGTTCGGATACCGGCAATCCGGCTCCGATTGCAGCTGCCTTGGAATCATCAATCAGCCAGATTCGTCCGGCTCCGGCTCGTTCGGCGCTGTTGAACACCGCTCGGCGTTCAACTGCCGTGATACAACCGGGTACTGCAATAATCACGCGCGGACGCAGACCGACAGAACGTCCACACGCTTTGCGAATAAAGTATCGGAGCATGGTCTCGCAGAGTTCGAAGTCGTTAATGACTCCGTGACGCAACGGCCGGACTGCCTGAATTCCTTCCGGAGTCCGACCCAGCATCTGGTACGCCAGCTTGCCCACGGCTGCACCGCGCCCCACGACACGATGGGTCCCTTTTGGCACGGCGACAACAGACGGTTCGTCGATACGAATGCCCTCGCCGGGCAGACCGATTTGAGTGGACGTCGTCCCCAGATCGATCGCAAGGTCGGAGCAAAATCGTTTTCGAACCCAGGCCAGCATCCGTGCTTCCCTGTTGAATTCCCGTATTTCCGCGCGCATAACAACCGCCATGACGGTGCTCGTCACACCTGATTTTTACCGGCAAACCGGCCATTACCGCAAGACGCAGATTTTATGGGCGATTTCCGCCGGATTTACCCTCACTGGAGGCATCCACGCCGAGTCGCCTTCCGGTTGGACTCGAACAAGCGATCGATTTGCTGGAGAAAACGCTGCTTGATGCTGTTGGCGGTAACGCGGGCGGTAACATTTTTGCCGAGCAACAGGACCAGATACCTGGCTGGGCTGTTCTGTATCAAAGAGTTCAATGGATCTGCGATGAAATGGCAAAGCCTGGCGCAGTTTGCCTGAACATCAGCGAAACGAGCGATTGAAACGACCTGGACGCATTGACTGAACAGGATGCACGGCAACAGATACCTTTCTCGCACTGATTCGTCTGGGTACACTGTTTGATAGAAATTGTTCGCATTCACACGCAATTGGCGTGCTCGTGCTCAGTGAAACGGTGCTCGTGCT
>CAZFDW010000249.1:0-9678 GCA_964517865.1 uncultured Chitinophaga sp. | reverse complement strand
GGATCTGCTGAAAGATCCGTTCGGCATGCGCAATCCGGATCCACGGATGGACACGGTGCCGAACGAACAGCCGGCTGCGCGCACTCAGGCGGATCCTGCGACGGACGATCCGACACCGTTGCCACCAGAGAGCACGCCGGAAACCGTTCCGGATGCCAATACTGAAGACTTTTTTTTCAACCTGTTACAGAAAGGAGACCAAAATGAAACACGGAGCCAAGACCCCGAAAGCCCCGCCGATGCCGAAAGGCAAGGGCAAGGGCGGCAAGAAGGGCTGCTAAAACCTGAAGTACCTCCGATCGCTACCGGCGGGCCGTCGCCGGATCAGTCTCCAAAAGAGGCTGGTCCGGTTTCTAAACCGTGGGAGATGACGCGGGACGAATATGAGAAATCCCCATCACGTTCTGGTGACTACGGCAACGTCGTGGCACAAGCGGTTCGGGAAGATCGTGTTATTCCGCAGCATGTCATCGAATCCAACACTGAGCTTGTTGGTCGAACCAGACGTAAGATGATGTCGGAAGGAGGATTCAGGCCATCTGATCGCGTGGTGAACATCAACGATATCTCTGCTGGGCAGACACTCTATATCCAAGGAAACGATGGTGAATCGGTTCCGATTGTAGTTGCGGATACAGGATCGCTATTTGGAAAACCTTCCCTCAAACTGGAGGGAGGTAAATGGAGAGACATAGAAGACACCCTGTTCTTTCGAGATCGAAAGCAACCGTCTTTGGAACCATGGTCAGTTCCCAAGCAATGGTTCATCAATTCACGCCTTGACCTATTTGATCCAAATGAAAGCGATTTAACTCACCTCAACGCTGTCAAACGTGCCATCGCCGAAGGAAAGCCAGTTCCGCCAGAAGTTCTCGCCGAGTACCCTGATCTGAAGCCAGCGGAGGAAGCCACGCCAGCACCAGCAGCAAAGCCACCCGTCCCGCGTTTCGCTTCCCTGCCACAGAAGTCACAGGATCTGTTCAACAAGGCGTTTGAATCGAAGGACGCCGAATCTCTCAAGCAGATGGTGGCAAAGAACAACGTCGCATGGAATTCAGAGTTCCAGAGCCGAACAGGTATCACGCTCCCAAAAACCGTCAAAGGCAGACATCAGGCTGTTTTGGATTGGGCTGCGCCATTGGCCAAACCAGCACCAGCCGTGGATCGGGTGGACGAGATTAAGGCAGAAGCAGCAGCGATCGCAGATGCACAGGCTGAAATCAAAGCGGCGTCATTGAAAGGCACGCTCAAGCCAGCGACTGATGCTGAGAAGTCTGCTGAACCCCACACGCTCACGCATGAGCGGTTTGTGATGAAAGTTCGTGCCAATGAAGCCCCGAACCGTTTTGACATGAACTCTGTGTCGCGGGATATCCACCGATCCTATGTCGAAGAGGCGATTAAGGCCGGAAAGACAGTTCCTGCCAATGTGCTCGCCGAGTATCCAGACCTGAAGCCAACGCCAGCGAAGGCCGAAACGTCACCAGAGCCAGATACCAAGCCAATGCGGGGCGTTCCTGATGCACCACCAACGGCTCCGGCTCCCGTCGAAACGATGGAGGATAAAGCCAAGCGACTGACTGCCCTGACGGCTGGAACTCGCGGCGACGGTGCAATCGTCAATGTTCCGGTTACAAAGCGCGGCAAGGTTGAAACGCCTGTGATGGATTCCATCCCAGCGATGACAACGAACCAGCGTAAGATGCTACAGAAGCAGCGTGCGGAGCAAGTACCTTCCGAAGCAATCGCCGCAGTAACGAAACCTGAGCAGACGCCAAAACCCACAGACCAAAAAGCTGCATCGAAGTTCCGCAAACTAGCAGGCGACATGGAAAAGGTGATCGACGCCAAGCGGCAACCGATGACGCAGACTTCGACTCCAAAGAGGATGAAAGAGTACGGCAGCCGAAGAAATGACGCGGAGCAACTTGAGTACGTTCAAGAGGCTCTGCGTGTTCTTGCCGATGCACATGAGGCTGGATCTGTTCCAACTGTTTTGATGGACGTGAATACCAAGGTTATCGTGGCGAAACTAATTCGCCATGTGGAAGATCACTCTCGTGGTGGCTACTACGACGCCGGCCGCATAACCCAGGAATACGCTGATAAGACACCAGCGGGCATTGCACTGCAAGAACTGGTGGCCCAATCGAAGCAGTCGCCAGAACAGGCTCAGGCTCGAAAAGATCGCGAGAAAGCGGTGTCTATTGAGCGTCTTGAAGAGAAAGTGCGATTCTCTAACATTCCAGGCTTCTTTCCTACGCCAAAGGCAATTGTGGACCGGATGCTGGAAGAGGCAGATATCCAGGCCGGGATGTCCGTTCTGGAGCCATCGGCTGGAAAGGGCGACATTGCGGATGCCATCAGGGCGGCAGGCGTTGAGCCAGAGACAGTGGAGTCAAATTATACGCTGGCTGAGATTCTGACTGCAAAAGGATACAAGGTATCTGGGTCAGACTTCCTGACACATACTGGCGAATATGACCGTGTCATTATGAATCCGCCGTTTGAAAACGGTATGGACATTGATCATGTGCGTCATGCGTTTGACAGTCTGAAGCCTGGCGGTCGCGTTGTTGCAATCATGTCCGAAGGGTCGTTTTCCCGCAGCGATAAAAAGGCCACCGCATTCCGGGAATGGTTGGACAGTATTGGTGGCCACGGCGAGAAACTGGATGCTGGTGCATTTACAGGCGCTAAGGCGTTTCGGCAAACTGGTGTCTCAACACGCATTGTGACGATTGATCTGGCAGCGAATCTGGAAACTTCGCAGTCGGAATCAGTCCCGGACGTGACGACACCTGAGCCTGAGCCAGAACCGCCTGAACCAAAACAGCAGGCCGTAGAGACTCCAGAAGCGATGCAGGAGGCGGAAGCACCAGCGAAGCCGATTGAGCAGCCACCGATCCCTGCGTTCACTCGCACCACCCCGGACAAAAGCAGTATCACGCGGACGGATCGAGACGATCGGGTCCGACAGGTTCGTGAGTCTGTTACTGCTATCGAAGGCCGGATCAAGGCCAAGCAAAAGGAATACGACGGGTATCGCAGCAACGCCACCAAGAAGCGAGGGGACGCACGGCGAGAACTCAATAACCTTACGTCGCGAAAAAATGATCTGGAGAAGTCAATTCGCCGGGATGAACTGAATTCTGCGATTGCCAACCTTGAAGACGCGATGGAGTCTCCACGTTCCTACGACCACTATCTGGCCGGAATGATGGCGATCCATAAAGCAAATGCCAATCTGGACGAAGCGGGGTGGCGAGATGGTTCTTCGTCTCGCGAGGCATCTCAGAAAGGGTACACGGCGAAAGAGAAGGAGTCCGATAAGTTTCGTACCGAGTTGTTGGCACGGGCCGTTGCTGAGGCCAAAGTCCAGGGCTTAAACGAATTTGACGCCGATAGGGCGGCGGATACAGCAATCAGCGGATTCTCTGTGCTGGACGATCGACCGCTTTCATATTTCGTTGAACGGGCTGCAAACAGGATTCGTGAAGATCGCATAGCCCAGCCGATGGGAAAACTGTTCCCGAACCAAAATGTTTACCGTGGTGAAACAACGAAGTTATCGAATGAGCAGCGGGACACGTTCGCCGAGCAACTTCGGGAAGCGACCAAAGACGATGAGAACGCGACGGCAAAGATCAATGCGATCAACAAGAAGATCGACGCGGCTATTCAGAAAATCCGAGACGATGCAGCGGCGGTTGAAAAGAAGAAAGCCGAAGTTGCTGCGGAAGAGAAGGCCAACAAAGAGCAGGAGGAATTGAAGAACGCCAGAGAGAGAGCCAAGAAGTATTTTCAGACCGAGCGAATCAAAAATGCACTGAAGAAACAGACAGTAAAAACGAAGCCTGTGTTTGTTCGCAGTGGACCTAAAGGAGAAGGCATAAAGGTTGTTGAGGGTGAGCGGACAGATGGCGATAAGAAGGGTGAGTTGTATCCAAACGGCTTGCTGCTGCATCCGTCGTTCGAAGAGAATTCAACAGACTTTGCGATTACCGACAAGCAAACCGGATTGCGGTTCCCATCAGTCGCATCTAAGTCAAACATGAAAGCCCTGATCGGCCTGATTGACACATTGGGCATTGATTTCAACGGCAAGCTGAATAAAGACGGGACATTGCCAGATGGTCTTGTGTCTCGGATGAGACAGGCACTGAAAGCTTGGGATAAGGATGATTATTCCAAATTGAGCGAACAGGATCAGGCAACGGTTGAAACGTTGGCAGCAGTGGCACCGACTGACATTCAGGCGGATTTAATCCTGACGGCAGATGATCTTGGCGCGAATGGCATCCCGGCAGGAATGGGAACCGTCTTTACTGATCGCGGTGTCAAGATTATCAAGCAACTGGCGAATGAAGTTGCGGAATTTGCTTACGATCCTGTGTTCACAGTTCAGGACGGCAAACTGGTGTACCGCGATGGATACACGTTCAAATTCAAGCCAGAGTCGTTCAATGTCCATCCTTCTGAACTGACAGAGGGACAGACGGTCGGGATCAATCTCGAAGACTTGGGGATCAAGCGAGCGACACCACAGGACGTTGTCGCGGACATGTTAAAGAACGCCGGTCTTCCAAATGTGAAGAAGAGCAAGAGCGGTCGCGACGTGACAGCGGGTTACATTGGTGCCACCGCTTCCGTCCAGCAGGGCAAAGAGGACAACGACTGGTCGGTAGTGTCTGGGGATGGAAAAGTTAAAGCGACTGTGATTGCGACGTTGAAGAAGATTCGCTGGCGTCAACCTGGGCAGACCGGAGAGGCTTCGACAGACATCAATGAGGGCAAACCTGAAAAGGCTACTGTAGAGGCTGTACAACCGACAGAGCCCACGCCACAGGCGGAAGATGAACCATCAGCCACAGAGACAGGGGCGAAGGGTGAGAAGCGCAGTATCGCTTCGTTCTTGGAGCCGATGAACCCGATGCAGCGCGGAAAAGCTAAAGCGATATTGGATGTGCAGGTTGCAAAGCGCAGTGAAGGGAAGATATATCAAGGCACTCGCGGCGATGTTGTCGGACAACTGTTGGAAAACGGATACAGGCCCACTTCCGAAGAAGTTCCCGCCATCAAAGAGCCAACCAGAACTCAATGGAATCGGATGAATCAGCGCGAGCAGGATGCCTTTACTAAGAAGCAAAAAGAGGCCGGAACCAAGACAGAATACAGGCTAGAAATTGGCGACGGGGATAGTATCTTCACGGTAACAAAAGCAGAGCATGACCTTGCCACGCATTTGTCTGAGAAGCCCCCCGCCGCCGAGCCAGGGTCGCAGT
Source organism: uncultured Chitinophaga sp. (assembly GCA_964517865.1). Taxonomy (GTDB): domain Bacteria; phylum Planctomycetota; class Planctomycetia; order Planctomycetales; family Planctomycetaceae; genus SXXK01. The sequence goes on along the minus strand of CAZFDW010000249.1, from coordinate 4,393 downwards.
CAGAATCACCAGCCGATGCCCCAGTTGAGGCACTCGTGCGGCACATTACCGGCGATAAACTTAATGACCCCACTCAGTTCAGAAGCCTGTACGGAGAGCTGTCAGACGCCGACAAGGTGTCGGTCGCAAAGGAACTCGGTAAACGCGGTCTTCTGAACGCGGTTGATGCTCGCAAAACAAAGCCGATGACCGCGAGCGAAATCATCGCCTCTGCCAGTGGTCAGTATTCGACAGCGAAAAACAAGCACACAGACATTCCGACCAACCGGAACATACCGTTTTCGGATTCAGTCGCCTTCAAACAGATGACAACACCAACGGCACCGGCAGTTGAAACCGAACGACAGAAAGCCGCCAACGAAGCACGGGCGGCCGTTGACGCACAGAAAGCGGAAAACGCGAAGCAAGACGCAATCATCGTCCGTGAATTTCAAAAAGGGGACCAGTCGCACGGTGCGTTCGGCGTAATTTCAGACGAACTGGCACGGGCCATCGCGAAACGAATCGCCGGTACGATCAAACTCCAAATCAAACAGTTCGATTTGTTCATTAAAAACCTGCGGGCGAGCGGGATGCTTGATGATGCCACAATCAGGGCGATCAAGCAGAACCTGATCAGTGCATGGAATGCTGGACGTGACACGTTTGGCCTGGATCCAGCCACGGACGCAGGTTTCGACGAAGCGATGTCTGATACCGTGGACGTGGACGTTGAACAGTTGGTCGAAGCGGCCAAGTCGGAGACGACAGCACCAGCTCGAAAGCCACCTGAACTCCAGAGTCCAGCCGAATACAGAGCAACACTTACCAAGCCAACCATCAAGGCGATTGACCTGGCTACTAGCCAATTAACGGACTTTGTGGTAGAGCATGACCTCGGGAGCCTATTGGTCGATGGAGCCAAGCAGCGTAACATTCTGAATGAAGAACGGCGTGAGTTAGCCTGGCTGAAACAACTCGTGGACTGCCTAGAAAGTTAAAAAATGCACGTCGGCACTATACCAGATGAAGAAAGACGCCATGTTGAGCTACTCGAAGTAGTGGAGCAACTTGCTGCAGCGTTACGTAAGATAGGCAAACCACCTGATGTCGTAGTGAACGTGCCAAAGCCGCCACTGCCGCAGGTGATTATTGACAAGCCTAAAAAACCGTGTAGTTATGAGTTCGTAGTGTACCGAAACAAAGACAATCGAATAGAATCGATTGTCGCGACTCCGATAGAGTAATCTGCTTTAAGGTAAAGGATGGTGTATCATCGCTGATAATTTTCCGCTCACGCCAGGTTCTGGGCGCAATGCAACCACCGATCAGGTCACGTACAGCGGCGATGTTGGGGACGTTCAGATAGTTCGCATCGCGCAAGTCACTGGAGCAGAAGGTTCTAAGACGGTTGTTGATCTGCCAGGTGACGCTACCAATGGTCTCGATGTGGACGTGACGAGGCTGCCAGCTTTGCCAGCAGGCACGAATAACATCGGTGACGTTGATGTTCTCACAGTCAACGGTGTCGCCCCGGCGTTTGGTACTGGTGTAAGAGACGCAACGGTACAACGAGTGACGATTGCTACCGACGACGCTGTTCCTGTGACGTTCACGGGTTCGACGGGTGCAGCCACTTCGGCCAAACAGGACACAATCATTGCTGCTGTGGATGGGTTAGAGACGCTGCTAACCGACGTGATCGCCTTTGAAACGACCACCAATCTTACGACAGGGCAGACATATTCCAGCGGATTGCTGGCACTCAGTCCCGGCTATTCGCAAGTTTTCACGAACATCCTATCGGACCGCACCGGGACATTGGTCGTCTTGTGGTATTCAGACGCTGGCGGAACGGATCTTGTTCGCACCTTGACGATTCCCTACACAGCAGGAGACGGCTTCCTGACGTTTGGGGCACCTGCGTTTACCCGGTCTGTTAAATATGAATTCACGAACAGTGCGGGCGGCACAACAACGGATTTTTACTTCACGACAAAGTTCTTGCCGAAACCGATGAGTGCCCAGATGCTGACGCTGAGCGCGTCGCCCACATCCGGCATGACAGCGGCATTGACGCGGAGTGTATTGGTCGGCCTCAGTTCGGCAGGCGGCGGTACGTTCGTCAATGTGAAAGTCAATCCATCGGGTACGCTGGAAACCAATTCAAACTTGGCGGCAGGCACAAACAACATCGGTGACGTGGACGTTTTAACAGTCCCTGCCGATCCTTTTGGCGTCAATGCGGATGCTGCCAGCGGAACCGGGTCGATCTCGGCCAAGCTGCGACAGATTGCCGTAACGGGCATCCCGGTCACGTCACTTCCGGCTTTGGCCGCTGGCACGAACAATATCGGCGACGTGGATGTTCTCACCGTAAACGGAGTTGCTCCTGCGTTTGGAACTGGTGCAAGAGGCGCAACGGTTCAGCGAGTAACAATAGCGACTGACGACTCAGTCCCTGTAACCGGGACTATGTTGACGGTTGGTGATGTCGCGCATGACGCAGTTGACTCCGGGTCACCCGTTAAGAGCGGCGCTAAAGCCATCGCTCACGGCACAAACCCCACGGCGGTTGCGGCGGCAGATCGGACGGACTGCTATGCGAATCGACATGGCATCCCGTTTACGATTGGCGGGCATCCAAATGTTATCTCATTGCGAGCCACATACGCCGCTGCTCAGACTGACATAGCGATAATCACCGTATCCGCTGGCACAAAGATCGTGGTCACGCAGATTCAGGTGACCGTCAGTAATGCGACGACTGCTACGCCGTCGGTCATCGTCGGGTTCGGCACAGCCAACACACCAACGACAACAGGCGTGGTCATCGCTCATCCGGGCATTCCCGGTGGCGGTGGTGTCTCACGCGGTGATGGCAGCGGCATCCTTGGGGTCGGAGCGGACGATGCGGATCTTAGAATCACTGCTTCAGTTCCAACGGGTGGGGCGATTGATCTAGTGGTGTCATATTATACGATAGAGTCATAGTCATGCCCGACACGACCTACACCAGCGGAACCGGCAACTTTACATGCCCACCGGGCGTGACGAAGGTGCAAGTGCTCGCATGGGCTGGTGGTGCCGCAGGTGGTGGGCAGAACCTTGCGAGTGACGGTGGCGGTGGTGGTGGTGGTGGGGCGTTCGCTGAGAACATTGACGGCGTTGTTCCCGCGACAACGTATGCCTACGCAGTGGGTGGTGGTGGAACAGGCGTCGCATCATCTGCCGGAAATCCCGGTGGCAACTCCACATGGCGAACGACCGTAGTTGTCGCTGAGGGCGGCAAGGGAGGAGCGCCATCGACAGGCACGCCTCCCATTGGTGGTGTTGCTGGTCTTGCTTCAGCCAGCACGGGACGCGGGAAATACAATGGTGGCTACGGGGCAAGAGGCAGAGATAACGCGACGGGTCTCGGTGGGTACGGCGGATCGAGTGCAGGTATAGGAGCGGCTGGCGTCAGTGCGACGGCTGACACCGCCTACGTGAACCTATTCCCCGGAGGTAATCCCGCACTGTCAGGTGCTGGTGGAAATGGTGGTGCGGCGAGTGCGAACGGTGTTGCTGGTACGGCTCCCGGTGGTGCTGGTGGTGGTAGCGGCGAAGGCACAGCTAGGCTCGGTGGTGCGGGTGCTAATGGTCGCATTATTGTCCGATATATCCCGCCCTGTCTGCATTTGCTCGGAGTGTGCTAAATGTCGCTCCTATTGCTGTTCGGTGGTTACGGCGCGACGAACGAAGTCCCGCCTATTCCGCCGCCGACACCAAGCCCCTCCAGTGGCGGCGGTGGCGGTGGTGGTGGATATTATGGTAGAATGCCGATCCTCACGCCTCCGGTTGTTAGAGATACCAACGACGACGAAGAACTTGCCCTGCTAATCCCGCTCATGATAAAGGTGATACTCGATGGGAACTCTCGCTGACTGCTTGGCAAGCTCGAAACTCAGCACCAACACTGTCCGTTATCTGAAGCGGCAGGCGAAGGAGACTGGAAATCCAATTGCGGCAGTTCGTGCGTATGCTGCCGTCGTCGAACAGAACGTCGCAACTTTATTCGCAGCAGTAAAACCGCAGCGAGATAGTGCAACGGCACACAAGTCAGCCGTGAGTGCCGCGATTTCGGAAGGTCGTCCGGTGTCGGCTGAAGCAGCGGACCACTACGGATTGACCCCTAAAGACTGGGCGTTGTCCGAAGGCAGGTACATTCCGCCTTCGTCTGATACGCTGCAAGCAGTAGAGAACAAACCTGCCGAGACGGACGTGGAGCAATTGGTTGAAGCGGCGAAGGCTGCAACCGTGAACGTAGACGTTGAAAAGACCATCGAAGCGGCACAGGCGGTCCAGCCTGCGGAAGAACCAGTCAGCGAACCAGCCGAGGGCGACAAGGAGTTTTCGACGCAGAACTCCTTCA
>CAZFDW010000248.1:3945-9688 GCA_964517865.1 uncultured Chitinophaga sp. | reverse complement strand
TCGGACACCGGCGGCTAGCGCCTTGCCGCTCAGGTAAACCAAGTGCCATTGGGCTAGCGCCTTGCCGCTCACAGGTACAGCGGTATTCAGACAGACTCCTGGGAGCGCAGCAGTTTGTGGAGTCGCTCGTCGAGGAGACTGTCGATCTTCAGGCGGCTCATGCTGAAGTCGCCGACCGCAGTGTGGCGGTTGGGGACGGAGACGATCCAGGCTCCTGCCGCATGAGCGGCGCGGGTGCCGGTTTCGCTGTCTTCGAGAACCAGCATCTCAGCCGGCACGACATTCAGCCGACTCGCCGCCAGCTGATAGATTTCAGGATGTGGTTTGCCGTGCGTCACATCTTCGGCGGTCAGTGTGAAGTGGAACCGATGCAGCAATTCAAAGCGTTCCAGCAGCGGCGTCATGTAAGCACGTGGCGACGACGTGGCGACGGCCCTTGGCAGATCCAGTGATTCGATCAACTCGAGCACATCGTGCAGCCCGGGCATCATTGCCAGAGAATTCTCGGCGATGGCTTCGAAGAGTTCCCTCGTTTCGCACATCAGATCTTCGATGCGATCGGTGATGCCGGTATGCAGTTTCAAGGCATTGAACGCATCGACCGGGCGCCGACCCAGCATGCTGTGGCGGATCACGTCCGTCATTTCCAGACCGCGTCGTTCCAGCAGCTGTTTACCCGCAATGTCGAACACGTCTTCGGTGTTGAGCATCAAACCGTCCATGTCAAATACGACCGCGCGGATTTGTGGACGGTGATTGATTGATTCGAGGATCGATTCCGGATTTGTCATGTGAGTTCGCTCAGACGTCCGCCACGGTAACTCAGGTCGAGCAGTTCCATCGGATGCAGCACTGCGACGTTGTGACCTGCTTCCCTGAGTTTGGCCTGCAACTGCAATGAACAGCCTGCATTGCCGGAAACCACCACGTCGGGCTGCACATCCATCAGGCATCTGACCTTGCGTTGCCCCAGCCGATCAGCCATTTCCGGTTGTGTCAGATTGTAGCTTCCCGCCGCACCGCAGCAAAGTTCCGCTTCCGCGATCGGCCGCAGGGAAATCCCGGGGATCAGTTTCAACAGGTCTCGCGGTTGCTGACGAATCCTTTGAGCATGTTGCAGGTGACACGCATCCTGGTACGCCACGACAGCTTCAATGCGTCCTTGTGGCTTGATCGGTCCCAGTGCCATAAGGAATTCGCTGATGTCCTTCACCAGATTGCAGAACTGCGTCGTATCCTGCTCGCCGGCACTCTGATGATCGGACTTCCCGCCAGTCAGCTCGTGCCGAATATGACTGTAGTCTTTCATCATTGCCCCGCAGCCTGCCACGTTCACGATCACGGCATCGAGTTTATCACTTTGAAAAGCGGTAACATTCCGGTGCATCAGATCAAGCGCCGGCTGTGACGCACCGCTGTGATAATGAATGGCTCCGCAGCAGCTCTGACTTTCCGGGATGACGACATCACAGCCGTTTTCCTGCAGGACACGGGCCGTCGCCCAGTGCACGTGTCGAAACATGGCATCGGCCACACAACCGATAAAAAGTCCCACTCGGGCCCGGCGGATGCCTTTGGCCGGCAGAAACGCCGGCAACTCAGGAAGTGATGCCTTGAGCTTCGGTAATTGAGCCTGCATCCGACGCAGTTTTGACGGCAGCAGTCGGGTCATTCCGATCCTGTCCGCCAGCCGATCGAACCCCAGTATCTGCATCAGCCGTGCCGGTTTCAGAGCCCAACGCATGCGGCCGCGATGAGGAAACAGACCGTACATGATCCAGCGATGAAACCAATCGGGTCGATGTCCTCCCGACTGCGGTGCTGTGCCATGCTGCGAATCCGCCACCGCATTTGCCGGTGCCAGTTCATGCATCTCGACTCGAAACGGTTCGATCAGTCGTCCGTATTGAACGCCGCTGGGGCAGGCCGTTTCGCAGCTTCGGCAATCCAGGCACAGGTCCAGGTGTCGCCGTACGTTGTCTGTAAGCGGCAGTCGCCCGTCCACCACCGACCGCATCAGGTAGATGCGCCCACGCGGACTGTCGTTCTCGTCCCCGGTCTCCACATAGGTCGGACAAGCGGACGTACAGAGTCCGCAATGCACACAGTCGAGGAATCGTTCGTACGGAATCGATTGGCCTATCGTTGCAGCCAGTGGCAGCAGCGGCGCGAGAAACGACGGCATTGTGCCAGGATCAGAAGTCTTGGTTTCGGACATGGATATGTGTTCTTTTTTGCCTTTTGTTTCGAGGTCGGTCATTGTTTAACCCTGAGCCGCAGGAGACGGTTTCGGATCAGGGTTAAACGATTATACGCCGCGCGGCCAGGATCGAGGGACGTGTTGTTAAGTGAGCCGCATGGCGCTAGCGGACTGTTGATTTAGTCCCAATTCTGTTCGTAGTCCCGGCTTCAGCCGGAATTCGCTGGCGGTTCCGGCAAAAAAACCGCCTGAAGGCGGAACTACAAACTTAAATCAACACCCCGCTAGCCGCGGGTTGTGCATTCGGTCAGCACCGGCGGCTAGCGCCTTGCCGCTCACAATACCTGAAATCTGACCGCGCACAATTTACCCCAACAACTCATGCAGCATTCCTGAATACCGTTCCACCGGAGGTGTCATCACAGGATGTCGCCATGTTTTGTTCAGTTCCTGGATTTCGACATGCCCCGAACTGTCTTCAGCCAGCTGCGTCAACTTCTCGCGAACTGTCCCGAGATTCACCGCCGCATCAGCGTCCAAAAACACAATTCCATTTCCCGCACGTCCGCACGCCACCAACTCAAACTCCTTTGCAATCTGAAGCACTGCCACGACGCGCGACGGCAACGTCACGACTTTCGCCGACCAGCCTGTGTGTTTCGCCAAATGATTCGCTGCCAACTGCGTCGCTGCCCGGCAATACATCGTGGTCACTTCAGGCCTTGCAACGGATGTTACAGAAGCTGCGGTTCCGTGCAGTTCTTCCGCAAGAGTTTTCGTCTGCCAATCGCACGCCTTTCGTGATCCCTCAAAGCCGATTACCAGAAACGCCTGGAACGCGGACGATGTGCCGGAAGCCAGCGAGGCATCCATCGCGGGCAGCATTTTCGCCGCAGCAGGAGGATTCAGCACATCCAGAATCTGAGGCGTCGTCGATGACAGATTGAGCCGTTCAAGTGCAGAATCAAGGTCCTGCAGCGAGCGAAACGCAGCCACGGAAAGATGCTGTTCCACCGGGAGTGGCTTGAGTTTAAAAGTCAACTGCCGCAGTGTGCCAAGTCTTCCCTGAGCTCCGATCAACATGCGGCACAAATCATAACCGGCGACATTCTTGACCACTCGTCCACCAGCATGAAACACTCGCCCATTTCCGTCGCTGGCTTCAATCCCGATCAGGTAATCTCGCAGCGTCCCGTATCCGTACTGCCGAGGCCCGCTGACATCAAACGCAACCAGATCGCCGACGGCCATTGTGTCGTCCGCACTGTCAATCGGAAGCTGCTGATTCTCCTGCATCAGCACATCCCGTAATTGTCCGATCATCAACGCCGCACCGACCGTGATGGTCATATCGCGAGCGGGATAGTCGATTACGTCGCCGGAAATTTCGGTTGACCCTTTTGCTTCGTTCAACATAGTCAGACTTTTGGCCTCGCTCCCAACGGCGTGAAACAATGCGGCTGCGGGAGAAAACGTCCACAGCCTTTCATCGGGCAAATTGACCCTCTGTTGGCTCGCCGTCAACATGACACGGCGATTCTAGTGAAATCCGACGCCCGCGTGAATCGACTTCGGCATCGTGAACCATTCCACACGCCTCAAAAAACGCTATGCTGTAAGCACCTCGGCAGAAGTCGTTTGGCATAATATCGTTTAACCGCGTGGGCAACGCCCCGCGATTGGCAGCGAAGCGCGGCCCGATGGGCACGCGGTTAAACGAAGCAACTTCTGCACTGGTGCTTATGTCGGCGTTAAGAATCGTGGAAATCTTAAAGTGCGCGCTGATTCTGTCCGGATAACAACAAAGAAACATGGGATTCATGCTCACACTTGAACGATTTTCCTTTGGGGTCGGTGATCGTTTCGCGCATCAGGCGAAGGCACAGTTGGCAGCGTTCCAGAAACTGGAAAAGGACGGAATTCACGTCGCGCCAGTCTGGAACAAGTCGCATCGCGAACACACGTTTATTGGTTCCGAGCCACAAAGTGTATTGGATGCAGCGGAGGTGGCCGTCAGGGAGTTGGGCTGGAATCAGAACTGGTACATCGATGCCGACCATATCAATCTGAAAACCGTTGATCGCTTTATGGCGTGTTCAAATTTCTTCACCATCGACGTCGCAGATTCCATCGGTAAACCTGCCGCAGCCACGGACGTCCGGACATTTCTGAATCGTCATCCGGAACTCGTCGGTGGACTCAACATCCCCGGGGTGACCGCGCCGTTCACGACGACACTCGCCGACGTTGAAAGTGTCGCCTCAAAGTACCTGCTGGCCGTGCAGGATGCCGGAAAGATCTATCGCCACATCGCTGCAGCAAAAGGGGAAGACAGGATCATCGCCGAAGTTTCGATGGACGAAACAGACCTGCCGCAGACGCCACCGGAATTGCTGATCATTCTGGCTTTACTGGCCGATGAAAAAGTTCGTCTGCAAACGATCGCTCCGAAATTTACCGGGCGATTCAACAAGGGCGTGGACTATGTTGGTGATCTGGTGCAGTTTGAAAGAGAATTCAACGATGACCTCGCTGTGATTGCTCATGCGGTCAGGCAGTACGGCTTACCTGCCAATCTGAAACTCAGCGTCCACAGCGGCAGCGACAAGTTCAGCCTTTATCCCATCATTCGCAAAGCACTGGCGAGAACCGGCGCCGGGTTGCACATCAAGACGGCCGGCACATCATGGCTGGAAGAACTCATCGGACTGGCCGAAGCTGGCGGCGACGGACTTGCACTCGCGAAGGAGATTTATGCATACGCTCTGGATCATGTTGATGAATTGTGTGCTCCGTATGCCAGTGTGATCGATATTGACCGCAGCAAGCTGCCGAGCAGTTCAACCGTCAACACATGGACCGGTCCGCAACTGGCCAGTGCATTGCGACACATTCCGGGCCATCCTGAGTTCAACGCCAATATGCGTCAACTGCTGCATGTCTCCTTCAAGATTGCCGCCAAAGCCGGAAAACGCTACACCGATTTACTTGAGGCCAACGAAGAAATCGTGGGCAGGCAAGTGACAGAAAACATCTACGACCGTCACATGAAGCCGTTGTTCCTGTAACTTGACTCTCTGAGTCGAGCGTAGAGCCGGACAACGTGCAAACACATTCAGTATTGCATCTAAAACGGAGAATTGCAGTGCTCGACTCGGAGAGTCAAGTTACGACGAAGCTATGGAGAATCGCCTGATGAACCTCGATTCTACTTCGCTGCCTTTGTCGCCCATTTTCCGTCCGTTTAATCCCAACGGCGACGTCAAAGTCTATCTCCGCAATCTTCCGCACTGGAGACAACCCGGGGCGACCTATTTTGTGACATTTCGGCAGGCCGAGACTGAAACTGAAGCATCCAGACACCGATTCTGGCAATACGAATCTTACGACAGAATCATCCGGGATGTGGAAGAGCTGGCTGCTTTCAGGCGTTACATTGTGCGGAATCCAGAAGCGGCAGGCATGAAGGCGAGTGAATCGCTTTACTTCGCTGCGGACTGGCTTGATCCATTTGCTCCAATGACAGCGTAACTGGCGGAACGG
>CAZFDW010000248.1:0-3845 GCA_964517865.1 uncultured Chitinophaga sp. | reverse complement strand
GAGAGTCAAGCTACTTAGGCGATACCATACATGCAGACTCGTCCTCTCGGCAAAACCGGCATTCAGCTTCCCATCCTCAGCTTTGGTGCGTCGTCGCTGGGGCAGGAGTTTCGGAGTGTGCAAATGGATGAGGCACTGCAAAGTGTCCGTGTCGCACTCGAATGCGGGTTGAATTTCATTGACACGTCGCCATTCTACGGGCGGGGCATGAGCGAAGTGATGCTCGGGATTGCGCTCCGAGGCGTCCCGCGCGACAGCTATACACTGTGTTCCAAGCTGGGTCGTTATGATCTGCAGCATTTCGACTTCAGCGCGAAACGCGTGGCCGAAAGTGTGGACGTCAGCCTGCATCGACTTGGCACGGATCACCTGGACATCATCCTGTGCCATGACATCGAATTCGTGCCGATGCAGCAGATTGTGGACGAGACGATTCCGGCATTGAAGAAGATTCAGCAGTCCGGGAAAGTTCGATTTATCGGCGTCAGCGGATATCCGCAAAAAGTCTTTCGCTTTATCTGCGACCAGACAGACGTGGATTGTGTCCTGTCGTATAACCAGTATACGCTGCAGAACACGCGATTCGTCGATGAGAGCGTGCCGTACCTCAAAGCAAAGCGCGTCGGCGTGATGAATGCCGGGCCGTTCTCCGCCAGATTACTCACCAATGCTCCGCTGCCGGCATGGCTGAAAGAACCGGAGTCTGTGAAAGCTGCCGCACGCCGGGCGGCTGAGCACTGTTCAAAGCACGGCAGCGACATTGCAAAACTTGCCCTCCAGTTCTCGTGTGCTCATCCCGACATTGCCACCACCGTCGCGGGCAGCGCAAACCCTGACAATATCCGCAACTGGGCCAGGTGGCTGGCAGAACCGATGGATGAATCGCTGCTGAAAGACGTGCTGGCGATCTTTGAGCCCGTGAAAAACCTCGGGCACGCTGAAGGGTTGAAGGAGAATAACTGAGCGGAGGAGCGACGAGGTTCAGTGGCAAAACGATGTGGGGCAGAATGATGCTGCACTGATGCTGCGAGACTTTTTGCTGCACATTTTTCGGCCAAAAACCTGATCTGCCGTGCTGCTGCAGTTTCGCGGTGAGCGCACTGGAAGGCTTGTGCGTCGTCAGGACCAAGACTTCGGGTTGGGTCTGTAGGCCGGACCAAGCGCAGCGCCGTTCCGGCAACTGCCCGACACCTGCCGGAACGGCGCTGCGCTCGGTCCGGCCTACCACAAAATCAAGAATTAGCGGGGCACTAAACATCGGGCTCAGCATCAATCGATACCGCAATTGACTTGAACGCTGGCGTCTTTGACAGCGGATCAACGGTGCTCGGGATAAGGACGTTGGATTCCGGGTAGTACATCGCGACATTGCCGGCGCGGATGTCGAATTCCCGGACGAGGATGTACCGCATTTCGCCGGTATCACTTTTGATCCGGACCCGCTGTTCAGGTTGCAGGCCAAGTCGCGTGATATCGATGGCGTTCATCAGAATGACGTCTCGGCGTTCCTGACCTCGGTAGAGATCTTCTTCGTCGTACACAACACTGTTGAATTGTCCCTCGGACCGCATCGTCATTAATTTCAGTTGACCGGCCGCGAGAATTGACTCAGGCAGTTCGGTGGGATGGAACTTTGCTTTTCCGGACGCCGTCGGAAATTTGTAGTCGTCCACCGCCCGGCCAGGGACGTGGAATTCTTTTTTTGTCGTGTCGATAGTCTTCAGTTCTTCATAGCCAGGAATCAGGTCGGCGATCAGTTCGCGAACTGCCGCGTGGCTTTCCATTTTCGACCAGTCAAGACGATGATCACCGGGGAATATCCTGCGGCCGATTTCCGCAAGGATCGATACTTCACTGCGCACGTTGCTGTGCCGCTTCGGACCGCCGTCGCTGAGCCGCACGTAGCTGAACATGGATTCCTGAGTGGTTTTCTGTTGTTCTTCATCACGTGGCAGTACAGGCAGAATAAAAGTTTCTTCGCCGGTGCCCCATGCGTGGCCAGTGTTGAGCGTCGTTGAAAAATAGACAACCGTTTTCAGTTTCTGCATTGCATCGAACGCACGCCTGGCGTTTGGATTGCTTCCGTACAGATTGCCACCAAGGCACAGAGCGAAATCCATCGAACCGGCATGCGCCGCATCCATGCACGCCATCGTGTCATATCCCGGCGATGTCGGTGGCTTAATTCCCAGTTTATTTTCCAGACGTTCCAGCATGTTCTGTTTTAGGGCGGGAGTCACACCCACAGTTCCGAGGCCCTGGACGTTGCTGTGGCCGCGAATTGGCATCAATCCGGCGTGGGCGCGCCCGACCATGCCGCGGAGCAAAGCCAGATTGGCGATGGCATGCACGTTGCGCGTCCCATGCAGATGATGCGTGATCCCCATGCACCAGGCAAAGACCACGTTTTTTGCCTGTACGTACTGATCAGCGATGCTGTGAATCGTGGCGCGATCCACGCCGCTTTGTGCGACAATCGCATCCCACGATGTCGCCTGCACGGTTTTCAGGAAATCATCGAATCCTTCCGTATGATTCGCGATGAAATTCCTGTCGTGTCCGCCGCGTTCGATCACGTCTTTCGCAATCCCGGTCAGCAGCGCCAGGTCGCCCCCGATATGTGGCTGCACATACTGACTGGCGATCTGCGTCCCGAAGAGAAGACTGCGCACGTCACTGGGAACTCGGAACTTCTCCAGCCCCAGTTCCTTCAAGGGATTGACAACAATGATGCGACCGCCCTTGCGACGAATTTCCATCAGCGATCTCATGAGTCGCGGATGATTTGAGGACGGATTCGCTCCGATCAGAATGTACAAATCCGTGTGGTGCAGGTCTTCCAGGCGAACTGTACCGGCTCCTGTGCCGATCGCCATTCCCAGCCCGACACCGCTGGCCTGATGACAGTAGTACGAACAATTGTTGACATAGTTCGTGCCGAATAATCGCGCGAGCATCTGAAACAGGAATCCAGCTTCATTCGACGCGCGCCCGCTGGCGTAGAAAAAGCTGCGTTCCGGGCCCGCCGCTTTCATACGATCGACAAGGGTCGAAATCGCGTGATCCCATGTCGTGACTTTGTACGATGCCGCCCCCTTGGCAAGATACAGCGGTTCGCTGATGCGACCGGACATCTCCAATTGCCGTGACGTCATCGCACGCAGTTGATTAAGGCTCAGTCTTTCGATCGCGTCCGTGCGCAGCGCGCCCTGCATATCCGAGGCCATCGCCTGAAACGACTTCTTGCAGACTTCCGGAAAATGCCCGCCTTCGTTCACCATGCCGCCCAACTGCCCGCCCATGCCCACCGCACAGGTCTTACAGGTGTTTTTCGAACGCATGGCTTTCCACATGTTCCAGAATCCGACTCGACGAGCCAGCTTCATACTGTATTCAATGGCTTTCCAGCCACCACCACTGCGAGGACGACGCATGGTTATGATGCTCCGGATATCTGAATGATCAGGGTAGCTTGACTCTCTGAGTCGAGAGTTACCGGGTAGCTTGACTCTCTGAGTCGAGTTCCGAGCTACAAGGTCTAAAGAGAAGCTGCAAAATATAAACACATCTCGACTCGGAGAGTCAAGCTACCGAACGCCTTAGTCATCTTCCAACGGTGGTTCGTAAACGTAGCCGTCGGCATCGACTGCGTACTTCAGCAGCACTTCCATCGAGAGATGTTCGATGGCAGAGATATGCGTTGCTCTCAAAGCCAGTTGCGGTGCGAAGCCCGCTTCGAGCGCTTCGATCCAGCGTGGCAGGCACAGACACCAGCGATCACCGGATTGCAGGCCAGGAAAACTGTATTCCGGATGCGGCGTGGACAGATCGTTCCCAGCCTTCTT
>CAZFDW010000247.1:0-9692 GCA_964517865.1 uncultured Chitinophaga sp. | reverse complement strand
AATACGAAGCGCGGGGCGTTGCCCACGCGGTTAAACGAATGTGCCATCCTCAACCCCGTGCAGTATAGTGCCGGTTTTGCAGGCGAATTACCCACTCACAAATTTGGTGTATCGGGACAGACTCCTGTGAGTTTTTGTGGCCACCAATCGTAGTACAAACTGGCCCGCTGTGCCTCATTCCCTCGGCACCTGCGCTTCCAGTTGACGAATCTGTGTTTCCACGTCACCGAACCGCGATGGCCATGCTGTACGTTTCAGCGTTTGAAGAGTCTGTTTGGCTGCGGTGAATTGCTTTTCGTGAATCTGAACTTCGGCGAGCTTCAATAGACCGGTCGGTTCCAGCTTGCGGTAACGGGCGACTTGTTCCCAGTGCGGGATGGCTTCGGCCCAGCGGTTCTGAGTTTGCCGGAGTTCAGCCATTGCCGCATGCGATTCGGCTTCGTTCGGGGAGGATTCGATGATCGATGTCGCAGCGCGTTCGGCTTCGGCGGGATTGTCTGACATGCGTGTCGCGAGTTGCTGATACAGGGTCAGATCGTGCTGCTGCAGATCGATGAGCCGGCGGAGTTGCGCACTCGCGGCGGCTTTGTCTTCGACGACATCGTAGCACACGATCAGAGCCTGGTGCGTTTCCTTGTCGTTGGGCTGCAATTCCAGAGCGAGATTGAATTGAGCAATCGCCTTCCGATGTCCATTGCGACTCTGGTACGACTGACCGATCACCTTGCGGAGGATCGGATTGTCCTGCCCGGACTGAGCGGCCTCCGCATCCAACTGAGCCACAAACGCATCCAGATCTTGTGAGGCATTCACTGCGCTGCGAAGAGCGTTCAGCGCGTATGTTCTGTATTCGTGTCGGGCGTCCCAGCATACAATCGAAGACATCGCTGCCGTGACGGCTTTTTTGGTATTGCCCAGAGCAGATTCCGCGCTGGCGAGATTCTGGTAGTACTGCGACAGCGTGTTGTCGTTCAATCCGCTGCCAGGGTTTGCCCGCTGGTGCAGCGCGATCGCTTCCGTAAAGTACTGCTGCGCTCGCTTCCAGTCATTCACGCCGATGAAACCGGAGGCGAACTGAGCCACATTGCCTTCCGCCCAGCGACCGCCCTCATGGAAGTGGGCGATGGTCTGTGTGATCAATATCTGCAACTGTTCCAGGCGTTGCGTGTGAAACAAGGCGGCCATCAGGTCGATTCGATACTGCATCGAATCCGGATGATGTTTCACGAGTGGATCCAGAATCGGAATCATTTCGGCAAAGCGATTTGTTTCACGCAGCCATGTGACCAGCGTGTACTGTTCAGATTCGTTCAGGAGTCCGTTGCCGTGAGCGATATGCAGGATTTCAATTGCCCGCGGCGGCATGGAAAGGCCACTGCGAAGATACTGAGCGACAGTCATCGCGCGACGTCCGGAGGAACGCCCTTCGTTGAGAACACGCTCCGCAGTGGCTGAAAACACAGCCATCTTTTCGGTCCAGAACTCAGTGTAACCGTTGTGGAAAATCTGGAAGTGATTCGATTCACCAGTTCGCAGATAATACTCCAGACGAGTGAGCGTGAGCTTCAGAATCCGATCATCAAGTTCCGTGCTTCCAGCCTGAGACCGCCGGGCCGACAGTTCGTACCCAAAGGCATTCCACGCATTGTCGTATTGCACTTCAAACCGTTGCGGATACTGTTCCATACGTTCGACGACATACTGCAGACACACTTTTGCATCCAGCACGTCACGCATGAGCTGCATTGGATGCGTTGCCGTGTTGCGGTACTGTTGCTGTTGGCGTTTCAAAACGGCGGGCAATGTTTCGAACGCGAACTTCTGTACGGCTTCCTTCGTCCCGGCCAGCTGATGTCGATGTGCCGTATCGAATGTCCCTGTCAGGCGAGTCACCACGGTATACCGCACGTTTTCGTCCGGGGCAGCATCCAGTTCGGCAAGGCTCAGCGCGACAATTGGTGCAAACAGGTTGGCTCGACCTGTGCCTATCGATACTGCACCATCGTGTTCCAGAGCATGATTGTAGAGTGACATCATGCGGTCCTTCAGCCATTTCGTCTGTTCGGTGTTTGCCGGCTGAGCGATGAACTTTTGCAATAACTGTTCGCCGGCTGCATGGCGTTTGGCAGCTTCCAGCAGCGTGACATAGCGGTTGAGGATTTCGTTATCTGTATACGGCCACTGGCCATTGTTGGCCTGCGTGTAGTTTCGAACATCGATTTCCATCTGTCGCAGAGCTTCGTCGCGTTCGCCATAGCTGAAGAACAACAGCTGACAAAGATCCATCGTAATCGAAAGATGATCTCGCGATAAAGCGGCCGCCGTCTTCCGCAGTTCCCGCAGTTCGCGAAGCTGTTCGGCTTTCATTTTCTCATTCGGCAGGGCACCCAGCTGAAACAGGAACGTCGCCATCATTCTGGGTTCACCATCCGCCCATTCACGTTGAAACGCGCGTTGCATTGCCGCAAGGCAGGCGTCAATGTGCGGGCCGGGCTGGTTCAGAAGTTCGGAGGATTTCCGTTCAATCAGGGCTTCCAACAGATCGAGTGCTCGCAAATCGGTCGCCGTTCGATCTCCTTCGCGGAGTTTGTTGACTCGAACCAGAATTTCATCCGCTGTCGCCTCATTGCGAATTTCCACGAGCACGTAATTCTGAAGACCCTGCAGGAACGCATACACCTGCTGTGGCGATCGGCCGAGCATCGCGTCGGGGACCATCTGCAGCAACCGGAAATCGCGACACGCTCCGTACAAAGACTGAAGCTGATAAAAGTAGTTTTCCGGCGAGGCCGATTTTTCAAACAGGGCTCGCAGTGCAAACAGAGTGTCGTCATTCAGTTCGCTCGGCAGCGGAAAATCGGATCGCGACCAGCGGTTCTGCGTCTGATACAGCATTTGTTGCAACGTCTGTTCGGGCATTTGTTTGAAGGACTCGATCCGGCAGCGTTCGTACGCATCGCGGCGATTGGACACGAGATACCAGTCGGACAGCATGCGATAATCCGACGCCGTCAGCAGCTTGTCTTTTTCGCACGCTTCGAACAACTGGATTGCTTCGTCCAGCTTGCCGCGTTCAGCCAGGAGCCTCGCCAGCATTTGTCGCCAGGCAGCGGTGGAAACGTCGATGCGAATCCATTCTCGGAGTTCACGTTCCAGGTCATCAGCTCGATCAAGCGCAATGAGTAATCGGAATTTCACCTGTCGCCACGGACTGGCTGAATCGCCACCGTTCGCAATTCCATCATCGACATACTTCAGCAAACGCGCGACACTGTCTGCAGGGGCCTTTGACCGCACGGCAAGATTCATCACGGTCGCAAACGTACGGCGCTTCAACTGCATTTCGAAGAATAGCTTACGCTGCTCTGAGGCAAGCAGCGATATGTCTTCGATCACCAGATCTGCTTCATCAGACTCAGCATCCTCTCCCGGCTTTGGCGGTGCGTCGCCCAGACTCGGCCAGCACGCAGCTTCGGCTTCGACAAGGTTCTGCCCCAGTTGGACATCGAGCCAGACTTGTTCCATGCGGAACCACGGCGTTATTGGCTCGTCAGATCCACGGGACAGTTCCGACAGCCGCGCGGCGAGTTCCGTGCGGGTTATCTTCCGGATTTCGGCTTTCTTCTCCGCCAGCTCTGTGCGCGTTAACTTGTCCAGTTCGCCCTGATCGTGAAGCAGTTTTTCGCCGGACGCAATGTGGTTTGCGAGCATTGCATCGACGAGGCGATGCAGGGCAGGCAATTCAATTTCCAGTCGTTCCCATGCATCTGTCGCGGAGCTCAATTGCCGCAGAACAGCAAATGCTTCCGTTTCAATTTCGTTCGACCACGCGGTCGTCAGCAGGTTTTCGAACAGGTTTGCCGTATACCCAGGTTTGTCGCTGTCAATCGCTGTGGCAATCCGTTCTCGCAGGAACGGCAACAACTTCGTTTCACGGAATCGAATGGAGTAAACATTGACAAGCGTCTCGCTGAGCAATCGCTTTTGATCTTTGTCTTCGGTCTGCAGCCAACGCTGCTTCAGTGTCGCCGCGATTTGTTCCCAGACATTGTCCGGAACCTCGGTCGCATCCAGTTGTTTGCGGTCATCGATCGGTTCCGTCAATTCCAGCCGACCAGCCAGGGTCCAGCCGACGAGTACACTCCATTGCGTCGCAGAAAGTGTCGCCCCTTCGTTTCGCAGCATGGTCAGCCATTCACCACGCAGTTGATCGACGATGTCGCTTTGACCGAAGTAATGATTCGACGTGCAGCGGGACACGACGTCGAAGTGATGCGGGTGGCGAACAAAAAATCGAGCGGTCTCTGCCAGTGGCGCGAACCATCGTTCATCGACTCGCTGGAAGTTCAGGTTCGGGGATTGTCCGTTCGCAAAATTCAATGCGGCGTCGAATCGCATTTGTTGAAGTGTCGTCATCCTGCCTTCCACGCGACCTTCCAGCAGCCACTGATCGGCCAGTGCATACGCAGCGTCGAGCTGATCATTGAACACGAGCGCCGCCAGATGATGCGCATAGGCTGAGTAGTACGAATTCGTCTCGGGATTCCGAGCGATCCATTCGGTCGTCCAATTTTGCAATTCATCCCACCGGCCCTGATTGCGCAACAATTCCGCAACCGCAGTTCGCAGGACTTCGTCGTCGTTGGGACTCCGTTCCGGCCGGGCCAGTTCCTTGCGCAACCATGCAAGAGCGTCATCCGGCTGTCCGGCGGCGGCCAGTCGATTCGCGTAATCCTGTTGAGAGTAGACATTCCATGGCATCGATTCGGCAATCGCACGTCGCAGTTTCAGGACGTCTTCGACATGCCCCAACCGTTCCTGACTCGACGCTTCCCGTTCGTTCCAGATCTCCATGATCCGCTGGGCCATGCCGTCACGCAGGCGTTGTTCGGCCGCGTTGTCGTTTGGCCATCGCGGAGGAATTGCGGGAACCTTGTCAGCCAGCGGACGTGCGTAGACCGGTTTGAGTAACTGATGCACGGCGTAGAATTCAGGCGTTTCAGAGACAGCGTTGGCATGGCCGAGGATGAATTCGGCGAGGAACACTTCGTCCTGAGTCGCATTTGGCACCAGCCGCTGAGCTTCCTCAATCAGGCGTTGACGAGCCTCTTCATTGCGACGTATCGTGGCCAGTAGAACGGTTCGTATCCAGCGAACGCCAGAACCGTCCGCAGCAAGCTGTTCGGCCGCATCGACATGCTTCCACATTTCGTCCCATTGCTGAATCTGCGCATTGTGCAGGATCATTGCCAGGCGGTCGTCAAACTTCGCGGTGCCATCCGCGACTTTTTGTCGAGCGACCTTGAGCCGCACAAACGGCTCCTGCACGAACTGCACTGAAGCTTTGTCAGCAAGAAGTTGCTGCAACCGATGAGCGTACTCATCCTTCGTCAGGGCCTGAAGGTTCAGCTGAGTATCTGAGAGCACCTGTCCCTGATCATTAGTCAGGACAATTCGGCGAGCCCACCAGGTGCCTGCCAGCTCGATGAAGTCTTCAAAGGACGTTGTACTCGTCACTTTGCCGTCATTCAGAGCTTCTTGTTTCAGCAGGACATGCCGCGCCGTGTCAATCGTGAGGCGTACGACATTCGTGGTGTCTTTCATCGTCAGGTCCAGCCGGACCTGATTCTCTCCCGCAGCTTCAATCACTGCGTTCCAGCTGGAGTACATGTGCTGCAGCGGTGACAATGACAGATCCGTCAGGCCGAATGGTGGCACCTTGAGTTCACCGTCCACAGACGCACGGCTTCGACCAAGACCAAACGCCGGTGAGTAGACGCTGTGTTCATTGGCATCGCAATAGCTGATCAAGGTCTGTTCGCCGACATTGTTGCCAAGACTGAGCCATGCTGTCGGCGAATACAGCACCTGATCCACGCTGCGACCGCTGGATCGGTTCCAGCGAGGGTCCATGTGTTCCGTGTCTCGAAGCATTTCGATACCGCCGTCGAGGGCCAGCAGCGATTCTGTCCGCAGCAGACTCTTCGCCAAAGCAATCGCTTCCGCCGACCAGTGTTCCGGATCTTTGACTGGCTCAGCTGGCGCGGGGCCGAGCCCTGGAAACAGCGTGTTGATCCATGAGGTGTAGTCGGGCTGGTTATAACCGTATCCGCCGTTGTAGTACTCGTTCGACGGTCCTCCATATGGACTCAGGCCACGCATATTGGCAATCTCTTTCTTCTTGGCATCCCTCCCGTCAAAGAGCCCTTCCAATCCGAAGTCGCCGTAATTATCACGTGATTCGAATCCCGAAGAGTCGCTCTTCCGCCGCTCGAACGATACTTCTTTGTCCTGCAGGCCCACCAACAGGTCTTCATCGGCTGCGAATTTCTCGAGCGAGTCTTTTCTGTCAGATTCGCCGGATTGCTCGAGCTGTTTCTCCTCTTCCTGACGACCCAGAAAGTTGAGCGAGGAAAATTCATCGGGCGATCGGTCGTCCATTGGCATGTTGAAGTCCATTTCACTCAATGAACCATTCAGCCCCAGTCCTCCTCCAAATCCACCACCGCCACCGAACCCGCCAGTCGATGAGCTACCGTCTTTCATGGAAAAATAGTCGTCGCCAAGGCTAACGCCTGCACTCCGCGGCGCTAAACTTTTATCCCCGCCCCGCGAAAGTGAAAGGCTCCGGAGTTGTTCACGCCTCTGCACTTGTTGCTGAAATACGGCAGCATCGCGCCCCAGCCCCGCAAGGCTGCTCAGGATCTGCCGCCGCATTCCTAAGCGCCAGTCACCCGCACGTTTCATTTGCTGCTGTAATAAGTCAAAGTTGGCGTTGTCACGACCATCCGCAAAAAAGCGTTCGCCATCCCGCATTTCGTAGCGGCGCTGAACTCCGAAGCGTTCACGATCGGCATCCGTTTCCAGCACCAGCAGCGATGTGTACGGCGTGATGATGTGGAATTCTTCCGACAGC
The DNA here is from genome assembly GCA_964517865.1 of uncultured Chitinophaga sp. GTDB lineage: Bacteria > Planctomycetota > Planctomycetia > Planctomycetales > Planctomycetaceae > SXXK01. Next base: position 2,776 of record CAZFDW010000247.1, on the reverse strand, counting down.
CGAATGATGTCATCCTGAACCGCCTGACTGCCGCCTTGAGCCAACAATTGATCGAGATGAGCTCGGGCCCAGAGTCGCGGGATGAACGAATTTCCCTCCTCCGCGCCTTTCAAATTCACTCTGGCAGCATAGCGGACGTCATCAGAGCCTCGCTTGCCCGTCACAATGATCTCACCCTGCTGATCGGCACCTTCGGGAAGATAACGACCGACAAGAATCTGTTGAGTGCCCGCCGCGACATTCGGCAATCGCTCGGGATAGACGGCCGCAACTTTCAAGCCGCGAAATTCGACCTTCAGATCTCGCAGGCCCGGTTGCGCGATCTCATTCAGTAATTCCAGCGCCGCGATTTGAGGCGTCTGCTCACCGCTGATCGACCGCGCTGATCCGCCGCCCACAGTCGCGATGCCACGCATCACAATGGAATCATTGGCGTTGCCCAGGGTGACCGCATGAAGCGTGAATTTTGCCAGCGAGCCGGGTGTACCGGAGGGCTGACGCCCTCCGCTCGCCAACTGCTGCAGTCGTTTCACAAACGCGGCCGGATCAGTGTCACCCGCCGAAATAATGCCGTCGCCGACATAGACGATGTGAGCATTCGCCGGAGCTTTTTTCATCGTATCGTCGAACGCACGATCCAGATTTGTCCAGCCGAGGGACACGCGGTCGCTCAGAAACTTCGTTGCCGCCGCGATGTTCGCTGCGTTCGCGGTCATCGGTTCGGGAAAAGCCCAGGCTGTTGCGACATCCGCCGCCACGAGCTGAAAGCGATCGTCTGGTCCGAGACTCGCCAGAACCGCCGCTACGAACTCGGCCTGCTCACGGCGCTTCTCAGAATCCATCGACATCGACGTATCGCACAACAGCACGATCTGCAGCGGCTCACCGTCCGGCAGAATCTCGCGCTGCCAGTTGCCGTCCGTTCCCGGCGGAGTCAGCTGCATCAAAAAGTAACCGTCCTCACCGCGCTGATGAGGCACCACGACCACATCCGACTGCCGTCCATCGACTTCGCAGACAACTTCGAAATCGCGTGTCGGTGAATACTCCTGCGCGGCGAATTCGACTTGGGCGGAATGAAAGGCGAGCGGCTGGGCGTCAGCCCTCCGTGTTCGTTCGGTTCCAGTCGCACTCGGAGGGCTGACGCCCAGCCGCTCGCCGGAAGTCGTGATTCGCGCCGTATGCGTCGGGCACGTCACGCTCTTCAGTGCCAGTGCCGAATTCACCGTGACCGTCAGCGACAATTCTCGCAGCGGCGTTGTCCGCAACAACTCGTTTCGCAGACCGTAGGTATATCGGTAGCGGTTCGCTCGCAGCGGCAACACCTGCGTGTAGACAATTTTGATTCGCTTTTCTGAATGCGCCTCGATTGGAAATACGCGCGCCTTGAAGATATTGCCGCCGGTCCACTCCAGCAATCCGGGATCGCGTTTTTCACGCAGGATCGTTTCGTAGATTTCACGGGCTCGCTGCTTCTCCACGACGTCGGCTTCAATTAAATCGTTGCCGATCCACATGCCAAAACCGCTGATGGATGCATCGTGAGGCAGCGGAAAGTGGAACACACCTTCGAGACGTCCCGTGGTATGATTGACGAATGATTCTTCGATCGTCGTACGGGCGATCTGGTCGCGGATTTCGACGCTGACCTTGTGATAGCCGACCGTCAGCGGTTCGTTGCGACCGTCGGGAAGCGTTACGATCAGGGAACCCAGCGATTCGTTGTTCGATGAGCCTTCAAAACCCGCTAACCACAGCGGGGTCTGAGCGACGTCGACCAGTTTTTCGTCCCGGTCCGTGCGAACGATCAGTTTCTCATTCAGCTTAAGGATACGGCTCCCTTCGCGAGGCCCAAGCAAAGTAAATTCCAGCTTCTCATCACTCCCCTTATTCCCATCCTTCCCATCACTTTTCAACGCCTGAACAGTGCCCGTATGCAGCCGTGCCTCGACGGGTGAAATGCACTCCAACAGCGTACCTGGCCCGAGCGTCAATTCCACGTCCGACGACAGCGTCACCTTGACCGCATTCGCCCCGCGCAATTCCGTGCGAATCCAGTCACCAGGACGCAGCAGCGTCTCACGGCAGATCGGCGTCCAGCGTTTTGCCAGCATTGGTCGCAGCACGACGATGCCCTGGGCCTCGCTGATCTTGCCGATGCGCCCATCTTCGGTCAGCGATTTCGTTACGGCGAATTTTTCGTCTGCCACTTGCACGTTCATTGACACCAGTCGCATTTCCGCCAGAGGTGGACCAGTACGTTTCATCCCCGATTTCCAAGCCAGAATCTCCACGAGCTGCAGGCTCTTCGCATCGGCGGATGCCTCGATATCAAGGTTGCCCTTTCCGGTCGGCAGTGCCACTCGATACACCAGACAGTCACGCCCGTCGCGCGTCGCCTGCGCCACCGGTCGTGCGTCGAGCAATCTCGACGCATCAGACACGCCGATATCCAGTAAACCGATCAGATCGATCTGCTGTTGCGGTCCAAGAAACCACGGAGAATCGGATTCCACCGCCGAGTTTTCCACTTCATCGATCTTCCACAGCCGCGAGCCAGCCGCGATCTGGTATCGCTGCGGCGATTCTTGCCACCGCACTAGCCCAGGGGCTCGCACCCAGACATCCGCTGACTGGCCATCTTTGCTTATCTTAAGCTGCAGAGAACTCGCGCTGCGGAGTTCGCTCAGCACGGTCGAAAATGGCGTCGTACTCAACGCGGACGTTGTTGGCGTCAAATTCAGCCACAATGCGATCGCTGAAACGATCGCAACCA
>CAZFDW010000246.1:0-9709 GCA_964517865.1 uncultured Chitinophaga sp. | reverse complement strand
CTGTGGAGGAGACACTCCGAAGGCGGATGATTGCGGTCAGTTGGATTTGCGGTGCTGACTCGCCGGACTGTGTAGCTCTCTGAACTGGGGGGGGCCAAGAGGTCGCAGGTTCAAATCCTGTATTCCCGTGTATTTTCAGAATTGAACTGCAAATTGAATTCTGCCCGATGGCTCTCAATCAGAGTCCGGCAACTTCGTCCAGGCGCAACTGGGATCGGTCTGTCTGAACCCATCGAACATGTCGAACAAACGATGGATTGGTTGGAGAGACGGCTGACCAAACGTGCGGCGTCGGCCGGTATAGTGCCGCAACTGCCATCAAATTGAAGCCAAGTGAGGCACATTTTCTGGCCAGTTGCGAGTGGGCAGAAACCCGCGTCTTTCGACAAACGCGGCTACAGATATTCTGATGTCGTTGCTGACTCAGGATGAACAAATTGGACAGCGCCACTTTGTCATAAACCGCAGCCAATACAAGCACGAAAAGCCCCTCCGCTGTCCGTGGCATTTTTGCACATAAATATGCATAATCCGGCATTCGAGCCGTTCGGCCATGGCTCATGACAACTGATTCACCTGCATCGAACCCCGATATGTCTCCCACCAGTACATCAATCGAAACTGCGTTTCAACTGGCAAAGGAGCGTTACAGTTCTGCAGGCGTGGACGTTGACAGTGCGTTGAAGACGATCGCAACCATTCCCGTATCGCTCCATTGTTGGCAGGGGGATGATGTCAGCGGCTTTGAAAACTCCGGCTGTGAGATCGGCGGGGGACTCGCGGTCACAGGGCGATATCCAGGCAAGGCGCGTTCAGCCGATGAACTTCGGGCCGATATTCAGTTTGCGCTCTCACTCATTCCTGGCACCCATCGTGTGAACCTGCACGCAAGCTATGCGGAAACAAACGGGTGCCGCATAGAACGAAACGAACTCACTCCATCGCACTTTCAAAACTGGATCCAATGGGCTCGCGACCGGAAACTGGGACTGGATTTCAATCCGACTTATTTTGCGCATGAGAAGGCCGCTGACGGATTTACACTGGCTCATACCGATCGCGGTATTCGCCAGTTCTGGATTGAACATGGCATTGCCTGCCGCCGGATCGCAGCCGCCATGGGAGAGGCTCAGGGAACGCCGTGCGTCAACAACATCTGGATTCCGGATGGCATGAAAGACAGTCCAGTCGATCGAAAAGGTCCGCGAGCCATCCTGGCGGAATCACTGGACCTGATTTTCGCGGAGTCCCTGCCGGCGACGCATATTGTCGATGCCGTCGAATGCAAGCTGTTCGGACTTGGTTCCGAAAGCTATGTCGTCGGATCGCATGAGTTCTATCTGGGCTACGCAATTACCCGGCAGAAGGCCTTGTGCCTCGATGCCGGCCACTTCCATCCGACGGAGACTATCGCCGACAAGATTTCATCTGTGCTGGCCTGGGTTCCCCGACTGCTGCTGCATGTGAGTCGAGGTGTTCGCTGGGACAGTGATCACGTCGTCATCCTCACGGATGATCTGCAATCCATTGCACAGGAACTGGTACGAGGTGACTTTCTTGATCGAGTCAGCGTGGGGCTTGATTTTTTTGACGCCAGTATCAACCGGATCGCCGCCTGGGTCATCGGTACTCGTTGCCTGCTGAAGGCTTTGCTGATCGCGCTGCTGGAACCTGTCTCAGTGCTTCGCCGCTTCGAACGCGACGGCGACTTCACGGCGCGTCTGGCAATGCTGGAGGAAATCAAGACGCTGCCGTTTGGTGCCGTTTGGGACTGGTACTGTCTGACATCAGGTGTTCCCGCCGGACCGGCCTGGATGGAAGACCTGCGGCACTACGAACGGCACGTGCTGAGCCTTCGAAATTCCTCTCTGGACTCAGCTCGCGACAGTACTGCTGCCGGATCGGAATCGGCGAAATGAACGCTGCTCCGGCATTGATTCAGATCCGCAGCGTGAGCAAATCGTACGATGGTGTGCATGCATTGAGCGACGTGAGTCTGGATCTGGCGCCGGCAGAAATCCATGCAGTCTGTGGGGAAAACGGAGCTGGAAAGTCGACACTGATTAAGATGCTTTCGGGAATTGTTCAACCTGACGCTGGCCACATCACCGTGAACGGCAGGTGTCTGAACATTGGTCATGTGCACGCCTCGGAAGCAGCCGGCATCGCAGTGATGTATCAGGAATCTGCCGCATTTCCGCATCTGAATGCGGTTGAGAATCTTTTTGTCGGACGAGAGATAAGACGCTGTTGCGGCCTGTTCCTGAATCATGCGGCGATGAAATCGCAGACGGAGAGGCTGCTGCAGAAACTTGGTGTTTCGGTTGACCTGAGCGTGCCGGCAGGAGAACTTCCACTGGCCCAGCGTCAGATGGTTGCCCTTGCTCGCGCGCTGTCACGGGATTGTCGTCTGCTGATCATGGATGAACCGACAGCCTCGCTTTCGAACCGTGAAACTCAAACATTGCTGCGAATTGTGCGGCAGCTTCGAGCCTCCGGAGTGACGGTGCTTTATGTAAGTCACCGCCTGGATGAAATCTTTCAGATCGCGGATCGAGTTACCGTGCTGCGCGATGGACGCAAGGTTTCGACCCATCGAATTACCGCCGTCGATCGTCACCAGTTGATCCGCGACATGGTGGGACGCAGCGTTGAAGAGCCACCACGTTCTCCTGCCAGCACGGCTGACAATTCGCCTGTGATTCTCGATGTGAAACAGTTGACCCGGCGTGGTGTGTTCAGCGACATATCATTCCAGGTGCGGGAGGGAGAGATCCTGGGACTTGCCGGCCTGGTCGGTGCCGGGCGGTCAGAAATTGCGCGAGCGATCTTTGGTATCGATGCGTTTGATGACGGTGAAGTTCGAGTCTCCGGGCGACAGTTGAAAGGTGGGTCGGTGCAGGATGCAATGGCATCCGGAATCGGGATGGTCCCGGAGGACCGACAACACGAAGGCCTGATCCTACCGATGTCCGTGGGTGAGAACATCAGTCTTGCAATGCTGCGCTCGTTGACTCGCTGGGGCATTGTTCGCCGCCAGGCCGAGAGGGAACTCACAGAAACTCAGATGAGCGCTCTGAGCGTGAAAGCGGCGAATCCGCGAATCGCAGCGGCAACACTGTCCGGCGGTAATCAGCAAAAGCTGGTTCTGGGGAAATGGCTGGCTCGAAATCCCAAAGTGCTGATTCTTGATGAACCAACTCGCGGCGTTGACGTGGGTGCAAAGTCGCAGGTACATCAGTTGATTCGAAAGCTCGCTGCAAAAGGGCTGGCGACCCTCGTCATCTCATCCGACCTTCCGGAATTGCTTTCACTTTGTGATCGCCTGCTGGTCGTTCGTTCTGGTCGCATTGTGGGCGAACTGCAGGGTGCGACGGCGACGCAGGAAGCTGTGCTGGCGTTGGCGCTGCCGGATGCTGCCGAATCCCGGTTGCAGGAGGCCCCGCGTTGAGCAACTCGCAAACACAGACCGTCGGTCATGACAGCAGTCCCGTATGTTTCTCAACAAGATTTTCCAGACTGATTCGACAACGTGAAGCGGGACTGCTGTTGCTGATCTCGCTGACCAGCGTCGTTGTCGGAATTCACGATGTCCGCTTTCTTTCAGTCGACGTGTGGCGCGACATTCTTGTCCGCTGTGCGCCCACAGCCATTGTTGCGTGTGGTGTCATGCTGGTTGTTGTAACGGGAGAAATTGACATCTCGGTCGGCTCGTTGATGGCATTGCTGGCCGCCGTGATGGGGCGAATGATCTCTGAGCACGAATCGGACATTTCGTGCTGGATCGGCATTCCGGTCACACTGGGCCTCGGCACCCTGATCGGTGTATTCACAGGAAGTCTGGTGTCTGTGGGAAGAGTTCCTTCAATTATCGTCACGCTCGGCCTTCTAACCGCGCTGCGCGGGCTGACAACGCTGATGATGGGAGGCAAAAACATCGACCGTCTCCCGGAGGGATTGACACAGGTTGCGAAGCAGGGATTTCTGGGTGTTCCGATCAGCATTCTGGCCGCCGTCGGCGTGATTGGACTCACCAGTGTTCTGATTCATCACATTCCGCTCGGGCGCCGACTGTACGCGCTGGGCAGCAGTGCGGAATCCGCAAGGATGGCAGGGCTCAGCGAAGTCAGGTTAAAACTGTTTGCGTTCGGGTACACCGGTTTTCTGACAGCGCTGGCCACGATCGTCGATGTACCTCGGCTGCCAAAGATTGAATCCGGCATTGGTTCTGAATTTGAACTCCTCGTGGTGACGTGCGTCGTGGTGGGCGGCGTTGCGATTTCCGGTGGTCACGGTCGACTGACCGGCGTGCTGCTGGCTGTCGTGCTGATGACAATGATTCGTCCGGTTCTGACATTCATGGACATCGGTGAAGCTGGCGAAAAGTGGACTCGCGCGATTCAGGGAATGTTCATTCTGCTTGCGGTCGTGAGCGATTCCCTGTTTTCGTGGCGACAACGTCATTCCGGAAAGGTGCACGCGGCATGAATCCAATCCCTGATACAGGAGCTGGACGTTCTTATGCATGGTGGCATGAAACGGTGATCGCCGTGTTGCTGGTCATTGTCCTCCAGGTTGCCGGCTGGCTGGTGCCCGGTTTTCTGAAGCTTCAAAGCCAGTTGTTGCTGTCGCGACAATTGTGGGAATTTGCCATTTTGGCGCTCGGCATGACGCTGATCATTATCACTGGCGGCATTGACCTGTCGGTGGGTTCCACAATGGGACTCTGTGCTGTGGTGTTCGGGGGCGTGTATACTTCTACCGGCAGTCTGATGGCTGCAAGCCTGGCCTGTCTGGCGACAGGCCTGTGTTGCGGCGCAGTAAATGGCGCGCTGGTCTCCCGGCTGCGACTGCATCCGCTGATCGTGACTCTGGCAACATTCGCGGCATATCGAGGCATTGCCGAAGGCTGGAGTCAGGGACATTCGTATTCACGATTTGGCGATGCCTTCTCTGATCTGGCGCGAGGTTCCTGGCTTGGAGTGCCGTTGCCGGGGACTGTTTTTGTCGTGATGGCAATAGGGTTTGCCGTCTTTCTGTCAAAAACGCCTCACGGTCGTTTTCTGTATGCGATTGGCCACAACGAGCGCGCGGCGAAGTTCTCCGGCATCTCCGTCAACAGGATTCGATTCTGGCTTTATACCACGTCCGGCTTACTCGCGGGATTGGCGTCACTCATTTATGTGGCACGATTTGATACCGCAAAGGCCGATGTCGGGAAAGGCTTCGAACTGGATGTCATTACTGCGGTGGTACTTGGCGGAACCAGTATCTACGGTGGCCGCGGCACTATTCCGGGTACAACGCTGGGATTGCTTCTGATACACGAAACCAGGTTGCTGGTCAGTCGCTATTGGGGCTCCGACGAACTACGATCAATTGTCATCGGATGCCTGCTGATTGTCGCGGTTTTGGCCTGCCAATTCGTCTCGCGAAAGCGACGAAGTTAGCTCTCCCGACGGCTGGCCGCTTGACTCCGCCTTGATTCGTTAAGGAAAACATGTCTGTCTGACTCAATCACATTTCGCAAACTCTTCCACCACCTCTTGCAACCCGGTATCGAAACATGAATCGACTTGTCTGCTTCTGGCTGGCATCTTTGGCGATTGCCCTTCCATTTCACGGCTGCGCGAATCAGGAATCTTCGCGAACGGCGGAAACTTCCGGTGAGAATTCAAAAGCCCCCGCAGACAGCAGGAAACTCCGTGTCGCCCTGCTGCCGAAGATTAAAGGAATCAGTTATTTCAGTTCCTGCTTCAAGGGGGCGGAGGAGGCGGCTAACGAGCTGGGAATTGAACTGATCTATGATGGCCCAACCGACGGTGATCCTCGCAAACAGGCCGAGATGATCGAGCAGTGGACGATCGACGGTGTCGATGTGATCTGCGTTGCGCCAAACGCCCCGGACGTGGTCGCTGGTGCCATGAAGGAAGCTCGATCGGCCGGAATCTCAGTGATTACGTGGGACGCAGACGGGACAAAGGAATCCCGATCTTTTTTTGTAAATCAGGCATCGGCTCAGTCGATTGGCGAAGGGCTTGTGAACGCGATGCTGAAAGACCTTGGCCCGGCAACGGAAGGCGATGTCGTCATCATCAGTGCCGACGCAACATCAGCCAATCAGAATGCGTGGATCGAGACGATGAAGACCGCGCTGGCCAAATCAAAATTGAATCTGGCAACGATCAAATATCCCGGAGAAAACGCCGGCAATGCTCTGGCAGACGGTCAGGATGTGATCAGCAAGTACCCTGATCTCAAAGGGATCTTCGGAATCAGCTCTGTTTCGTTTCCTGGAGCCGCTGAGGCCGTTGAGCAAAGTGGCAAGAGCGGACAAGTGCTGGTTACCGGTCTTTCTACGCCAAACGACATGAAAAAGTTCGTTCACAACGGGACTGTCCGATCGGTCGTCCTGTGGAACACCGTTGATCTGGGCTATCTGACAATTCACGTCGCGAAGGCACTGGCGACACGGGAAATCAAGGATGGCACAACAACGATCACGGCCGGTCGACTTGGCGAGAAGTCCATCGTTGGCGACAACGTGATGCTCGGTGACATCATGGTATTCACGAAGGATAACATTGATCAGTCTGACTTCTGACGAGCGGAAGACAACCGGCTTTCGCATGTTGAGACCCTCCGAATGTTCTGCGACGAACTCTTTTGAATCGGGTCAGCGGATTTCAGCGCTCGAATGGTGGCTGACTCAGGTAGGTCTGTGCTGCCAGTGCGTACATCTTTGCAGCTTGCGTGATCGCTTCCGTGCCGACGCACTCGTTGGGGCTGTGCGCGAGTCGTAGCCAGCCAGGGCCAAAGCTTGGAATCGTCGGAATTCCGGCCAGGACCTGGAACTTTGAAGCGTCTGTACCGCCGGGGAAGGCGCTCAACTTCGGTCGCCAACCGAGCACTTGCTCGGCAGCGATGAGCAAGGCTGCCACCAGAGGATGGTCGGCCGATACTTCGGTCGGGGGAATCCAGTCGAGTGGCGGCGGTTCAAATTCCAGTTCGACTCTCAGGCTGGGATCATCTCTGCGAATTGCGTCGAGAAACCGCTCCACATCGACTTCGAGTTGGACGCGAGTCATTCCCGGTAATGTGCGGATGTCCGTCTGGAACTCGGCGACACCCGGGCAAACGCCGTAACCCACCCCGCCATCGATCCTGACAGCGAGATTGACGGTCGGTGCTGCGCAAAGAGGGTGAGGGCTGAAGGTTAACCGGAGCTCGCGATTCATCCTCGTGAGTACCTCGGCGAGTTTGAGGTTCGCGTTAAGCGACGGCAGGCGGTCCGTGAGGCTGCTGTGCATCTGCGTCCCGAACACGCGAATCCTGAAGCATGAAACACCCCGGGACAAAAGGTGCAGAAACTCGAACTCCGGCCCGTCGATTCCCGACGGCTCACCCAGCAGGGCCACGTCCGCCGCCAGACCGTAGTCGGTGGCCAGGAACTCTGAGCCGAACTTCATTGATCGCTCTTCGTCCGCATTGATCACCAGCAGCAGATCGCCGACCAGATCGGTCTCACATTGCCGGAGCGCTGCGGTCGCGTATATCATCGCGGCAACCGCCCCCTTCATGTCGGTTGAGCCGAGACCGTACAGCTTGCCGTCATTGAACACTGGCTGAAAGGGGTCGGTCCGCCACTGGCTCGCGTCCCCCACTGGCTTCGTGTCGCTGTGACCGCACAACATCAGTACCGAGCCAGGTCGTCCGCCACGCAGTTTAAAAATGACATTCGGTCGATTCGGTTCCTTCGCAGCGATCTCAGCGCCGGTGAGCCCCAGCCGATTCATCTCAGCCAGGATGACAGCGACAATGGCACGTTCGTCGCCAGGCAGGTTCGGACTTGGGGTTGCAACCAGGTCGGCGGCAAACCGCAGCAGTTCGTCGCGGTGCTGATCAATCCAATGCAGAAACATCGCTGATAATTTTCCACAGTCAGGGAAATGACCTTCAGACTCGGTCTGGTTTATCCGTGCAGATTTCCAATCCGTCAAAACATCGCGAGCACAGGCTGGCCTTTGACAACATTGTGGGGCCTCCCAGTTTGATCGACGACCTTTGTACCCGCGTCGTATCCAAGGGCATGATAAATCGTTGCCACGAAGTCGCTGGCATGCACCGGATCTTCATTGGGGTAAGCTGCAATCGCGTCGCTGCTGCCATAGACGTGCCCGCCGCGGACCCCGCCGCCTGCCAATACCGTGCTGTAAACAAACGGCCAATGGTCCCGCCCCGGCAGCTTGTTTCCGTTAATCGAGGGCGTGCGGCCAAACTCGCCTGTCCAGGCAACCAGTGTTTCATCCAGCAGACCGCGTTCATCAAGATCCTCGAGCAACGCAGAAAATCCCCGGTCCATCGGCGGAAGGAGCTCTTCGCGCATTGTTCGGAAATGGTCGGCGTGCGTGTCGAAGTGATTTTCATGCCCCGGCCAGGCGACGGTCACAAGGCTCACACCCGCTTCAACCAGCCGGCGCGCGACCAGACAACTGCGGCCAAATTTTGTGTCACCGTATCGCTGGACCGTTTGAGGTTTTTCATCCTCGATCGAAAATGCTCGCCATGCTCCCGACGAGTTAAGAATCTTGCCTGCCTCAGTCTGATACCTTGCAAACTGCTGCTCACTGTGACCGTCGGTCGCGTGTGCCTGATCGAACGATCTCAGCAACTGAAAACGCTGAGCGAGCCGATCACCAGAAACTCCTTCCGGCAGTCGGAAGGAAGCGGGCAATGTGCCCGGCAAATCCTTCTTGTCCTCGTAGAATACTTTCAGCGGGTCACACTGCGGCCCCAGGAAGCCGGCATGCTGTCCCGCAAATCGCTCGACAAATCCGTGTCCAACCCACCACGGCAATTGAACTGCGGCTGGCAAGCCGCTGGGAGTACCTCGGAGTTGTTGAATGACAGCGCCGATGCTCGGCGAGTCGCGTCGGTCGAGGTAGAATTCGGGCGTTGGGTCGCGAGGAGGAAGTGGGAATCCGGTTAAATTGTAGTGGGAGCCTCCGCCGTGAAAAGTCTGATCATGATGCATCGAGCGGATGACCGCGAACCGATGAGCGTTCCCGGCCAAAAGCGGCAGCAACTCGCAAATCTGAATTCCCGGAACACTGGTGGAAATCGGCCGGAATTCGCCACGCGGAGCTTCCGCTGCGTCCGGCTTCATGTCGAATGTCTCCTGCTGTGCCGGACCGCCCGTCATGTAAAGCAGGATGCACGCTTTTGCACTTGAGGACTGCACCGCACCCACCGCTTGTCGGGAGCCCAGCAGCTCAGGAATCGTCACGCCCAACGCCGACAGTCCACCCATTTGCAGGCAAACACGGCGGCGCATCTTCCGCAAATGTTCATGTCGCGACACAATGACTTGACCTCGCAAAAGCCTCCTGTGCAACAGAGACCACCCAGTGATGATCACGAAACTCTACGGCCACATTGAAAACACGTCAAGCAGCGAGGTGTACCACACCTTTCGTCGGGTGAAGGAAACGCGAAGGATCTGCGACTCAAGAGGCGTCCGCACTCCTCAAATCATACGGTTGTCTTTCGGAAAGATCTTCCTCTTGCAGCCAGAACAACATATCCAAAAACAATTTGTGATACTCTCAATAAAAAATGTGCGACAATGCTTCCGTCCCTGGACGAACTGGTTGCCGACAGAATCTCCGATGATTCAGAGTTCATGACATGCGTTATGGTTGTGGATAAC
>CAZFDW010000245.1:0-9759 GCA_964517865.1 uncultured Chitinophaga sp. | reverse complement strand
TCCAAAAGTGTCGTCAACATTCGGTCGGTCCAGACAACAGGCTGAGCCCACCGGCGAATATCCGGTGTCTCTCCAGGCGGTGTAGCCGAAAACGGCACTCGTTCTGGCAAAGGTTCTTTCGATTGTCTTTTCATGCGTGTGGTCTTTCCAAATCTACTTCCCTGCCTCCCTTCGCTCGCCTCAGTTTCACACGTTATTCTTCAATCACCGTGCGAGCCGCCTCACCAACCTGCGGAAGTCATTCCGCCGCCCGGAGTCGGGCCTCGTCTGGGTCGTTGCGTGAAGTCAGGAGTTCGCGTTTTGCTAGCACGCTCCCCGACAGGCTTGGCCGAATCGAGTTCACTTTCGTTACGGACTGTTCTTTCGCCTCCAGTTGCTCTCCACCCTTTCTGTTGAAAACGCAGTGACTTTCAGCTACAGAGCACTCACGTATGCTCTGATCAGGACTCTCACCTGACTATTCAATCGCCTTCACAGGCGCACTCGCAGAAGTCGTGAGACTTCTGAATTCACCTTCGCCGTCGGAAGTCTCACGACTTCCGCTACAGAAGAAGTGGGCCGTTTTCAGCCTGAAAAATCCTTAACGGCGTTGCCCGTTGGGGTTGAGTGTGCATGGAAAAGGTGTGGGTAACGACAAGACATGAGGCCGACGGGGACGAGCAAGCAGGATGGAAACGTACCAGTTTCCAAACCTCGATTCCAGCGGCGTAAAGCCGGCTGGGGTCGGTGAAATCCGAAACTTGACTCATCTGCAACATGTTTTGAAAAGTAAGCGTAGCTAATAAGGATCCAATAAAAAGCGGGGCACTCTGAGAACAGAGTGCCCCGCTTAGATTTTTATGGTTCATCAGATTCCTGATCACAAACCAGAGGAATCCATTCCTTGCCGCACCGAAACGGCTGCCTTCAGCTGAGACGGTACGCAGTTTCTCCGTGTTCCGTTACGTCGAGGCCTTCTTCTTCTTCATGCTCGGTAACCGTGAATCCGATCGTCTTGTGAATGATCAGGCCCAGCACAATGGTCATCACAAATCCGTAGATGCCAGCGGCAAGGATTCCGGTCAGCTGAAGCATGATCTGGTCCAGGCCACCGACCACTGGTCGAATCGCGAAGTAGCCAACCAAAATTGCCCCCAATGCTCCGCCGACACCATGAACTCCCACTACGTCAAGTGAATCGTCGTACTTGAGAACCTGTTTCAACTGGACGCCCAGGAAGCATACGAATCCGCCAATCAAGCCGATCACCAAAGCGCTGCCGGGACTGACGTGACCCGCACAAGGTGTAATCACGACAAGACCAGCCACCATTCCGGAAGCAACGCCAATGGCGGTCGGTTTCCCCACATGAATCCACTCAGCGACCATCCATGAGCCGGTAGCAGCTGCCCCAGCGATTGCTGTGGTTGCGAATGCCATCACCGCGACAGATCCGGCCACCGGCAGAAAATCTTTACCAACGGCAATCGCGGAACCAGCATTGAACCCAAACCAGCCGACCATCAGGAAGCCAGCGCCCATCAGAGTCCAGCCGATGCTGTGAGGCAGGAACGGTCCCTTCGGAAATCCCCGACGCTTTGGAAGGATCAGGATCAAGGCCAGGGCAGATGCTCCGGCGAGCACATGCACGACTGTCCCGCCTGCGAAGTCCAGCACGCCTTTCTGGAACAACCAACCGCTGACATTCCACACCCAGTGCGCTACCGGGTCATAAACCAGAGTCGCCCAAAGAACCACGAAGATGCACCACGCACTGAACTTCACTCGCTCGGCAATAGCACCCACAATCAACGCCGGAGTGATGATTGCAAACATCATCTGAAACATTGAAAAAAGCAATTCAGGAACGCCGGTCGCGGCAGCACCTGTCGTGTCGCCGCTGGTCACGATCTTTGCGAAGTAGTTGGGACTTGCCGGATCCACATCCGAGAATCCCTTCAGGAACACTAAGCTGGAATCCCATCCTAGGTAGCTTAACGCTGGCTTATCCGAACCATCTTCGTTCTTCCCGGCGTCAACACTGATTGCCGAGGGAACAGCAAATGTCAGACTATATCCACAAGCGACCCATTGGATCGTGACAATGGGCACACACACCATCACGCACATAAACATATTCAGCACGTTCTTGGCTCGAACCATGCCGCCATAGAACAACGCGAGACCTGGCATCATGAAGAAAACCAGAGCGGAACTGATCATCAACCACGTTGTCGATCCCGTGTCGATAGTGCCTGCAAGATGGGGGGCGGGAGCAGCGACTGCCTCTGTGGTGACAACTTCCTCGGTCGTTACAACTTCGTCAGTCGCCGATGCTGTTGCATCTACTGCGACAGGTTCCTGACCATAAGCTGCCCCCGAGGCGGCAACCAGAAAACAGATTCCGAACGTAGCCATTGTTATTGCGGGCCGAAACCGAATCCAAAAACTGCCAATCATTGCGTTCTCCTCGCTTGCTCTCAGACTAAAATTGTGGCTTCTTGACGTGCAGAAAACCGCAACGCGCTGCATCGTCACTGTGTTTCTTTAAGGCGTTCAAGGCTGCATTGCCCAAATGAAAGGCACTTTACCTACCATGAACCGGACGCTGATCCCATCAAGAACAAATGAAAGCACAATTGCTTCCGCCTGCCCCTTGAAGTGGCTCCTTGAAATTCCGCTTCGTTCGCCACCATGCAAACAAAATGACCTGCCGTGCAAATTTGCAAACGACGTGCCCGAATGTTCATGTCGCATTCACTGTTTATCTGCAAAACATTTGCACAGATATACTTACGTCGATTCAATCATAGCCGCACAATCCGTCGCAATATCAGGAATTACAACATATGCCATAATTATAAGCAGTAGTGTTCAGAGTGCAGGCTTGTCAGCTGCAACTGCTCAACTTCACTTGTCAATGATTTCGGCAATCGCAGGACATGCCACGAACGCCGTTGTTGGTACACATGTTCGGCCCGATGCCGCCGGAGTGGCAATCGATCCCCGAAACTGAGACCGCTAAAAACACGGCACGAACTTAAACCACCAACCCGGCGTCTTGTGATTAGACTTTGGGCGCCCATAAATGAGTCCGGCAAACGGAGCGACGAGAGCCCAATGGGATCTCGTTTTTGTACCGGCAAGCAGACGCATGCCGCTCGTCAATTCTCTCACTCATCACCGCGTGAAGTATCGACTCGTTTCCCATTATTTCTCCGAAAAGCAAAGTGCCCTATCGTGTATCGAGTGTTGATCACCGACAGCCTTTCCAGGGCTGGCCTGAAGATTCTGGAACAAACCCAGGGTATCGAAGTTGTCGTCAAGAGCGGTCTCACCCCGGCACAGGTGCGTGAAGAGCTAAAGTCAGCGGATGGCATCATCATCCGGAGCGGCACGACTTTGACCGCCGAGATTCTCGACGGGCAGGATCGCCTGAAATGTATCGCCCGCGCCGGGGTCGGTGTGGACAACATCAATCTGGAAGCAGCGACGCGAGCCGGTATCCTGGTAATGAACACGCCGACCGGCAACACGATCAGCACGGCGGAGCATACGTTCGCCATGATGCTGGCGTTGTCACGCAATATCGGCCCGGCCCATGCGAGCATGAAGTCTGGTAAATGGGACAGAAAATCCTTTCAGGGCACTCAGTTGGCCGGCAAAACCCTGGCCGTTGTCGGTCTCGGGCGAATTGGCCTGAGCGTCGCCCGCCGCGCGGTAGCGTTTGAAATGACAGTTGTCGGATATGACCCGTTCTTCTCCGAAGAAAAAGCCAAAGAATATGGCATCGAACTGTATCGCGACGTCGATGATATCGTCGGCAAGTGCGATTATCTCACGGTCCATACGCCGCTGACTGAGGAGACTCGCAGTATCATCAATGCGGCTCGCCTCGCGAAGATGAAGAAGGGCGTTCGCATCATCAACTGTGCGCGGGGTGGAATTGTCGATGAAAAAGACCTTGCCGATGCGATTGAATCAGGTCATGTTGCGGGCGCGGCTCTGGATGTGTTCGTTGACGAACCGCCAAAGGATCGCCGTTTGATTGACCTGCCACAGGTGTTGGCCACGCCACATCTGGGAGCGTCCACGGAAGAAGCTCAGGAAATGGTCGCTATCGAAGCTGCGGAACTGGTCGTCGCTTATTTGAAGCGGAGTGAGATTCGTTGTGCTGTCAATATGGCTCCGGTTTCAGCATCCGAAATGGGTGAACTGAAGAATTATCTCAATCTTTCCTATCGCCTTGGCCTGCTTTCCGCGCAGATGATTAAGGGTCAGAGTTTGAAGGGCGCTGAGATCATTTACCGTGGTGAAGCGGCCAGTAAGAAAACCCGCCTGCTGACCAACGCCATGACGGCCGGACTGCTGGAGGCAGCTCTGGACGAAAGCGTGAATATCATCAACGCCACATCCGTCGCTCAGGCGCGCGGGATTCATATTGTTGAATCCGCAAGTGGTGACTGTGAAAACTTCGCATCCATGGTTTCTGTGGTTCTGACGACCGATCAGGGAAAGTTCGAAGCGTCCGGGACGATTTTTGGAAATCAGTTTCTGCGTCTTGTTCGACTGAATGAATATCACTTTGAAGCTTATCTCGATGGCCTGCTGCTGATCTACCGGCATCGAGACGTGCCTGGCCTCATCGGTTTTATCGGCACCGTCTTCGGCGAACACAACGTCAACATTGCCCAGATGGCACTGGGACGCAAGCAGGATCGTCCTGGCGGCGCGTCGGTGGCTGTGTTGAATCTGGACAATGAACCATCGGCTGAATCTATTCAGAAAATCAAGGGCCACAAAGAAGTGACCGGCGTCGATATTGTCCGACTTCCTCCGGCCGGGGCTGCATTGCCGTGGCTGACGGCGTCGTAGGACACGGAATTCTTCAGGATGGATATTTTTGTCGGGCTGCATATATTGTAGAATGGACATGCATGTCCGTCACCATAACTGCGGAATAGCAGCTGATATCAATTGTGCGGAAGAACCGCAGAAATTCATGTTCATCAACTCTTGAACACTCGATAATGAAAGTCACGACGTTGGCTACCGTTGAAAAAGCAACTCAGACAATAAACGGTGCCCAGATTCTGATCGAGATGCTCGTTCGGCTGGGGACAGACACGATTTACGCCTATCCAGGCGGCTGCAGCATGCCATTGCATCAGGCCCTGCGCGAGCAACGCGACAACATTCGCACGATTCTGCCTCGGCACGAACAGGGCGGATGCTTTGCGGCTCAGGGAATTGCCCGGTCCACCGGCAAGACGGGTGTGGTCATGGCGACCAGCGGTCCAGGAGCAACCAATCTGGTGACCGGCATCGCCGATGCCAAGCTGGACAGTATTCCATTGATCGCGATCACCGGCCAGGTTCCTCAGGCAGTCATCGGCACGGATGCGTTTCAGGAAACCCCGATGGTGGAGGTCTGCCGCGCGATCACCAAACATCACTACATGATTACCAGCATCCGCGACGTTGCGCGGATTGTGAAGGAATCCTTCCACATCGCATCAACTGGACGACCTGGTCCCGTGCTGATTGACTTCCCCAAAGACGTCCAGTTGGAATCGATGCCGTTGGCCGAAGTGGACTTCGATCCGCCGATGAATCTGCCCGGCTATCATCCCGAAATCCCGCCGGTTGCTCCTGAACAGATTCGACAGGTACTCGCTGCGATTCGTCGTTCACGCCGGCCGGTTCTGTACGTGGGTGGTGGTTGTATTCAGAGTGAAGCGGCGGAAGAACTGACAAAATTTGCCCTCCGAACCGGGATTCCAGTGACGATGACGGTGATGGGACTGGGTGTCTTCCCTGGCACGCATCCGCAGTCACTGCACATGCTGGGAATGCATGGAACTGTCTACGCAAACTACGCCGTGGATCAGTCCGACCTGTTACTGGCATTCGGCGTGCGATTTGACGATCGTGTCACCGGGAAGCTCGCAGAGTTCGCGAAGCACGGCAAAATTGTGCATGTGGATATTGATCCGTCTGAGATTAATAAAAACAAAGAAGCCCACATCCCGATTCACGCGGATGTTCGCGAAACGCTGATCGCACTCAACGCGGCTCTGGACGACGCGGACATACCGGACCTGACCGAATGGCGTCAGATGATCGACGGTTGGAAGGCGAAATTTCCGCTGGCGTACGCAAACACTGGCGATGCAATTCTGCAACAGTACGCGATCGACGAACTGTGGCGGCAGACCCAGGCGATGGACTGCTACGTTTCCGTCGGCGTGGGTCAGCACCAGATGTGGGCGGCACAGTTCTACAAATTCAACAAGCCACGTCGCTGGTTGAGCAGTTCTGGTCTGGGAACGATGGGATTCGGCTTGCCGGCCGCGATGGGCGTGCAGTCGGCACACCCCGATTCGCTGGTGTTTGATATCGACGGCGACGGTTCGTTCCAGATGAATATCCAGGAACTCGCAACGCTGCACTGCGAAAAACTTCCGGTCAAGATTCTGTTGCTGAACAATCAGCATCTGGGAATGGTTGTGCAGTGGGAAGACCGATTCAATTCCGGGAGGAGGGCTCATACGTACCTTGGCCCGTCGGATCATCCGGAAGCACTCGGTGAAGGCGACGGTTCAATGCCGACTGACACGTTCCCGAACTTTGTGGGCATTGCCGAAAGTTACGGCGTCAAGGCTCGACAGGTCCGCAGCAAGGCCGAATATCCGAAGGCCCTCGCGGAAATGATCAGCCACAAAGGCCCATACCTGCTGGACGTGATCTGCCCCTATCAGGAACACGTGCTGCCGATGATCCCCAGCGGAAAAACCGTCCGCGAGATCATCGTCGAATAATGGGATCGCGGCTGACGGCGATTCACCTGGGGTTGCTCTTTGCCGTTCTTTATTTCGTGCAAGGGCTGGCGGAGCCTGGAGAAGGTCTGATCGCTCAGCCGGTGCGATCGCTCCTGAGCGGCTGGCAGAAATCGCCCAGTGAGATTACTCAATTCATGGCAATTGTTTCCGCACCGTGGGCTATCAAACCACTCTATGGACTACTGATCGATTTCGTTCCGTTGTTCGGCTCGCGTCGCAGAAATTATCTGCTGCTCGCGACTTTCATCACTGCGGTGAGTCTGTTCTGGCTGGCGGTCCGGATGCCTGCGGAAGGCGAAACATTTCAATTGCTCGCGATGCTGATTGTGCCAACTCTGGCCGTGGCTTTTTCCGATGTCGTCGCCGATGCACTTATGGTGGAAAAAGGGCAACCGCTGGGGTTGACCGGCAGACTGCAGTCCATTCAATGGGGCTCGATGTACGCAGCCACGATCCTGGCAGGCAGTCTGGGTGGCTGGATGTCAGAACACAGCCGGCATGAACTGGGATTCCTGATCTGTGGCTTGGGAGCCCTCGTAACTTTCGTGGCAACGTGGATCTGGATTCACGATGCGTCCGGACGCGAATCGACCGCCTTGAAGTCATTGACGTCAGAGGCTGCGGATCAGGCCGAGGCGACTGCTGTCCCGAAGGAAACACTCTGGTCCCGCCTGGGAATTATGCGTCGCACTCTGATGAGCCGTCACTTCCTGATCATCGCGGTTTTCCTTTTCCTGTGGAACTTCAATCCATTCTCATCCACGATCCAGCAACTTCATATGACCGGACACGTGCAGCTCACGCCGCAGCAGTATGGTCATTCCTATTCGCTGTTTTCCAGCGGTGCCATCGGTGCCTGCATGGTCTATGGATTCCTGTGTCGCATCATTCCCGGCCGCTGGCTGATTCATCTTGCGATTGCCGCAGGTGTCTTATCGACGCTGGCGTATCTGCTGGTAGAAGGCGTGCAAAGTGCCTTTGTTGTTTCGGTCTTTGTTGGATTTGTCTACATGCTGGGCAATCTGATCCAACTGGATCTTGCCGCTCGCCTGTGTCCCCCGACAATTGCAGGAAGCATGTTTGCGATGCTGATGTCAGTCGCAAATCTCGCGATTATTGCTTCGACAATTCTGGGAGGCTGGCTGTATGAGATATTCTCGACGCAAGGCGGACCTGAGTATTCCTACACTGTTGTCGTGCTGATCGGCTCTGCCACGACAGCGCTGTGTTGGTGTTTAGTGCCGTGGTTTCGAGGACCCTGCCAAAGTCCTTATACCGCGATCAATTGAGGATGACGGTTTCTCACAGAACTGTTGTCCCAGGATGGCTCGGATCCAGGATATCCTCCAGCGAAGAGCTTCTGGAGGCGGAGGCATTTTGCGGTCGGCAGACACCAGATGTTTTTGCGAGGTCTTTCAGAATCCGCCCTTGAGCAAGTCGCACAGCTTCGGCGAGAACTTCGTCACCATTCAGTTCTCCATCGAGATCGTCGACTTCGACGTCTGGCATAACCCCATTTCCGGACATACTCCGACCATTTGGCGAGTAGAACTTGGCCGTCGTCAGTCGAAGATCAGCTGCCATTGAACTCAGCGGAAAGTGGGTCTGAACGGTCCCCTTCCCATAAGAACGAGTTCCGACGATCAAGCCCCGTTTGTTCTCCTGAATCGCTGCTGCAAAAATCTCACTGGCAGATGCGCTGTCACCATCGATCAGAACTACGACGGGGACGCTCCAGGTTCTGGCGTAGGTCGCTTCCTGAATCGTGTCGTCGGAACTGAGGCGACCTTTCGTGGACACGATGATTCCGCAGGGCACAAACCGGTCACTGATCTCCACGCACGATGTCAGTAGTCCACCCGGATTACCCCGCAGGTCGATAATCAGCGATTCCATGCCCTCGGTGTGCAGACTGTTCAGAGCCTGATCCAGTTCCATAGTCGAACTCCGGGAGAACCGGCTGAGGCGGAAATAACCCACGTCTTTGCCGTTCAGGATCTTTGCGTCATTCACAGCCCACACCCGGACGATGCGACGAGTCAGCACAAATTCCAGCTCGCTGCTCCCTTTGCGATCAATGCGAATCTTCACCCGGCTGCCGCTGGAGCCCTTCATCAGGTCCATACTGCTGACAATCTTCATCCCGCGAATGTTCCGCCCATTGATACTCAGAATAACGCCACCCGGTTCCACTCCTGCGTCTGCTGCCGGGCCAGCGTATTGCGGAATGCATCGAACTGCAACGTATCTGCTGAAAGCCCAAGACCATTCACAAATGCCTCGTTGTCCAGAGCAATCCTCAGATTACGCAGCGCGCGACGCACGCGGATGTCATAACTCGTTGGCTCAAGAGACCGCTCATCAATCTTCTGAGACACTTCAGAAAACAGATGGACAGCCTGATCGCCGCTGATCGCACGGATCGCTCGAATCGTCACAGGGTTCTGGTAGCGAATTGTGATGATCTCTTCGATCGCGTCGTTCGCAAGACTTTCTTTGTCGGGCAGAGGAGTCGGAATGAAAGGATCCTGAAAGTCCCTGGTGGAGGATCCGTTGTTGCGACGTCCGCGATCCGGCATTCGCTCATCGTCGCGTTCAAACTGGTCGTCACGAGAAAAACTATCTTCGCTCAGTTCACCCGGGTTCAATGGGTCGCGACCGCTCGAGTCGGTCCGGTCGAAACCATTACCCGCCGAACCAATATTCAGCGGAACCCGGTAACGAACCTGAGCAGCTCCCCGTGACAGCATGTCCGTGATTTCCGGGCTCCTGGGCAGAAGCGGATCTGCGGATGCGCTGTCAGAGGTGCGACCATGGGAATGCTCAAACCAGCTCGCTGGAAGGCTCGGAAAATCGTCATTGCCTGAGCCACCCGCAGGCCGTAAGGCGAGCGGCAGTAAAGAATTTACCAACCCGAAGCGCCAGCGAGGCTGCCTCG
>CAZFDW010000244.1:6132-9774 GCA_964517865.1 uncultured Chitinophaga sp. | reverse complement strand
AGTGCCACCGAGGAACAAAGTGCTGTTTTTGGAATTCAGGTAAGGCGCATACTCGGTCAGGTTCGGAATCACTGTCTCAAAATCGTCATCCGATGGACCGTCATTTTCAGGATCCACTTCAATCGCGAGGGAGTCCCCTTCCTTCGTCATTCGTACAAGATGCATTCCATTTTGGCGGACATTTCCAAAAACAACTTCTGGTCTTTCCCAACCTTGCAGCGAAACGGCGCCATCCCCGAGATGCGGTGCATGAAAGCGTATGAACACTGATTCAGCTCGTCTGTTCGCGGAACCATCCTGCCGTCCAGAGCCAATTCCGATATTCACAACGCCGTCGTTTGGGCCACACGATACCAGAACCTCAAAGATGAAATTACGATCGATGAAATTCCGCTCGCGCGTGACGATAATGCCAGCTTCAAACTCGTAGTGCTTCGGGAAGCCCAGAAACCGGACTCCGTCTTCCGGCGTGCGCTCCAGCGCGGCCGTCGTTGTCAGGTAATTGGGGAGTGATTTTGACTTGCCGAGATACTCGAGTTCGCCGCTTGGCTTCGGCACATCCTCTTTTTTGGACGTAGACCGAGGCGTGCCGGGTCTTGATCCTGTGGACGAGTTCAATGCAGAGGATCGCGCTGTAAATTTCACCGGAGCAGAAACAGCAAGCAGAATTTCGCCCGTCTTCACATCAATGAGTCGCAGATGAGCCTTGCCCGCACTTTTTTCCTGAATGATTTTCCCGGTCAGCACCATACTGGCGCCGGTTAGTTTCCCCAGTTGCTGTGCTGACTTCTGATCGAACAGAATCGTGTTTTGTACAAGCAACTCAGACAACACCATATCCAGCGCACTCCGTTCGACGACGCTCACGTTTCTCTGGACGAGGGCGCTGACAAGCTCCTCGGCAAGGCTGTTGCCTGTTGGATTGGCTGAGCCATCATCATTTGAAAGTGGACAGACTGCGACAATGATTTTGCCCCCCTGCGCTTCGACCTCGTCACCGACTTCCAGTTTGATCTCCAGATCGCCAATGAGCCGGGCCTTGGAAACATTCTGATTGACCTCCGAAATCTCAAGCTCCGCAATCCTCGCTCGTTCACTGGCCAGTACCGCCCCTGTATCAGGATCGACGATATCCCCTTCACCGCGAAATACGGAGACTTTTTGTCCGACAGCCACGCCACTGGACTCCCCCAGTGTGAGATAGACGACCTGCGGACTGACCTTGGCAATCTTGCCAGCAGGAGCCTGGCGCTCTGACAAGAGGCTGATTTTTCTTCCCATGACTGCCGGAAGTCCGACGTAACCTGCAGCGTTATCCAGCGTAATCGGATTCTCAATCCGGGTCACCGAAGTTTTATCGACGGACACGCTGCGATTGGACTGAAAGTCGAATAACTGCACCGTCTTTGCGTCTTCACTCTGCAGTTCGCCAACCAGCGAGCCTGACTTCGTTGTCACACGGACCAGAGGCAATTCCTCTGGCGGCGCAGAGTGATAACCTGCACCGGCCAGGAACGCGACGAAGGGAATCAGGAAAGCCATGGGAATCCGACCGAGAACTTGAACCAATGCCGTCGATGTATCGATTTGCATAATCTGAGTCTCCGTCAACTGCGTGGGCCCACATCGTACTCGGAATACCTTTACGACACGAGAATAACGCTCCTCGTTTACATTGTGAAGTGCAACCGCATTGCCAACGGGAAATTCATGCGTGCCATAAAGAGTAACCGTTCACGACATTTCGAGAATGGCAGTTTAAACCACAGATGGACACGGATGAACACAGATTGATTGTTGATTTCTATCTGTGTAAATTTGTGTTTATCTGTGGTTGCTTGCGCAGGTTTCGTTCTGAGGCGTGAACGGTTACCATAAAGAAACGCCGAGTTCGGTTGGCTGTTTTGAATTCGATCGCTTTTTCGAGGCGACGTTAAAGCGGGGATGAACCGCAAATTCGAGATGGTCCATATGCTCATTGATCAATCTGTGGATTCGATCTTTGTTCCAGCCAGCGTTTGAACGACGATTGACTCTCACCGGAAGACTGACCCGCAAGCAGATTTTCCACGCTGATGTCTTCGTCGAGATCCGGCCAATGAATTCCGCGTCCATTGCCGATCAGCCGCCAATGACTTCGTTCCACCGATGTGCCATGTGAAAGTCGAGGATACCACGCAACCGGAACTGTAATCGTTCGGCCATCGGACAAATTGACAGCCAGGACTTCATCGCTGACGTTTGCGTCTGTGGCCTGCGGCAATTGAGTTTCAACCGTTGAAGAATTCATCCCAGCTCGCCTGTAGCTTGTGTTGATGTTCGATTGTCAGTGCTTCAATCCTGTTGATTTCGTTCGGGGAGAAACCATGGCTTCGTGCAAGTCGGATGGGATCGATCCAGAACTTCGCCTCAAAGCTTTCGCGTTCAACATGGACATGCGGTGGCTCGTCTCGATCGCCGGCATAGAAGAAGAATCGGCAGGGGCCGGTTCGGAATACTGTGGGCATTTCTTTGTGTTACGATCATCTCCCTGCTTCTGCAACGCCGCACAACGTGCGGTTTTTCCGGTGGCTCACGCCTAATCGCACTTGGTTTAGAAAGTCGCATCCACTTTCCCAGTGCCTTAGACCTTGAAAACGGGCGAATTGGTGGACGGCACACGGAGTGTGCCTGCAACTTTTGAGGTAATCTGAAGTCGCCCAATCTGCACGGATCAGGATTCTGTCAGCGTTCAATTTCGCGAAAAATGTTCGGCAGAAAAATGAACGCAGGTGGTGCTGTCCATCTAAATATTCCTGCCCACCATTTTCCTGCCAATCAAGCTTAAGACTCTTTGATTCTTTGACAACGTCTCGGACAAGAATGTCCACGGTACAGGCATGGCCATTGGCGCTCAAAACAGCAGCGACCTTAAAACGCTGGCTGCGAATCGAAGCGTCAAAAATGCAGCAGCGCTGGCCAGCACAGATGCGGAACACAGCAGCAGCACGATCTCGGATCCGTGCAGCATGGCGATCGTCGCCCGACTGCAGCCCAGACGAAACATGGTCAGCATTTCTGTTTCGCGGAGCTGCATCGAAAGGTTGACGACCAAACCGAGCAGCAGGCAGGTAACGATTCCGGCCGCAATCGAACATACCCATGCCAGCTGTTCAATCCGGAACACGATGCTCAGCAGTTCGTCAATCACTTCCGGCGGCTTCAGACACTGAGCTGTAGCCTGTGACGAAGAATAGCGTCCCAGAATCTGTGTGCGGGCCTTTTCAGTTTCCGGCACAACGAGGATCGCGGTGAGCGGGAACGAGGCCGGTTCACCGTGGAAATGGAATGAGTCGATATTGTCCGCCGTGATCTCCGTGTACGGCAAAACGGCCGCGTTCGCGGTAACGGTGCCGGTGCCACTGTCGTTCTTCAGCAGCAACTGCGAATCTGTCTGCGTATTCAATTCCTGATGGCCATGCCCGATCCCGTCAATGACCCATGTTGTACGAACGTCGGTGAACACGGCATCGTCGTCGGGTGAATGCGATTGCGCCAGAACTCCGACGACTTTCATCTTAAGGGGATAGTCACCGGCCAGACTGAAGGCGTTGCGAGGTGCCGAAAGAATCGAATCGCCAGGCTGCAACTGCATCTTCGTCG
>CAZFDW010000244.1:0-6032 GCA_964517865.1 uncultured Chitinophaga sp. | reverse complement strand
GCGTTGCGAGGTGCCGAAAGAATCGAATCGCCAGGCTGCAACTGCATCTTCGTCGCCACACTGCTGCCCACGACGCAGTCACCGAGCAAGCTGATTGTCTGACCAGCGGCGACGTTCAGCCGCCGGAATTCAAAGTACTCCGGAGACGTGCCCACAATCACGGCTCCTTCTATTCCGGGACGTGACTGCGTGCGATAACGGACGTGCAACGGAATGGCATACGCTGCGGCATTTTCGGTTGACAACTCATCGATCGATTCCACTTCCGCCATTGTCGTGTCGGCAGGTGGGAGCGTATCGAAATACAAGGCGTGTAACGCCAGATCGATGCGGCTGCCTTTCGCTCCCAGTACGAGAGGCGTCGCGTTTGCCCGCTCAGAAATTTCACGCCGAAACTGATCCAGCACCAGACGAACGGTCACCGGAAGCCAGATCGTGATGGCAAGGCTGAGCAGGATCGTCGCGGAACGACCACGATGCCACAGCAGCGACTTCCATGCCAGGTACAGGGCGTTCTTCATGTGTCGCCCTCGGCTGCTTGAGGATCATTTCTGTCGGCAGCCGTTCGTTCCAGGAACTGATCAAACGGAATGATCTGATCAAACTGCGGCAGCAACGAATGATCGTGCGTCACCATGATCAGTGTCGCGCCGGAACGACTTGTTTCCGTCCGCAACAGCCGCACAATTCGCTCAGCACTCACCGGATCAAGGTTGCCCGTCGGTTCATCTGCCAGCACAACCTGAGGCGACAGCAATAAGGCTCGACAAATCGCCACGCGCTGGCGTTCGCCTTGTGACAAACGCGTCACAGATCGCCGCTCGAATGTCGACATTTCGACGCTGTGCAACAGCAGGCTGGCGCGTTCGCGGAGTGTCTTTGTGACGGTGACAGACGGATGAATGCGGCACGGAAGCAGAACGTTGTCGAGTACATTCAGGTAATCAATCAGTTGAAAATCCTGAAAGACCTGGCCGATATTCTGCAGCCGAAAGAGACGACGTTCATTGTCGTTCAATCGATGCACGGCAGTGTTGCCCACTCGAATTTCACCGCCTGAACCGGGCAGGATTCCGGCGATCAGATTCAGCAGCGTGGTCTTTCCTGAACCGCTTGGCCCCACAATTACTGCAGACCGACCTGATTCCAGAGTCAGTAGCGGAATCCGCAACCGAAACGTTCCGTCTCCGTAGGTGAAAGTGAGTTGGTTGATTGCGATCATGGTTTGAGGACAATTTTCCCGGACAACGAGCCGAGGGAATGGAGTGTCTTTTCTTCCTGAAGCTGGTGAGCCTTCGCGGCTTCAGACAGCGGCAGTCTCGCTCCGATCAGGGGCTTGTAGCGTCCATCGGCGAGCATCGTATTGAGTTCGATCGCGGCGACTCGCTGTTCTGCCGGTGATGCATTGAACATTGCAAACCCGATGGCGCGAAGATCTTTCACATAGAACGGGCCAACGGGGAATTCGGGACGTGCATCCCGGCCAGCCATGAAAATTATGCGGCCCCGCGGTGCCATCAGCGAAATGCAGCGATCCAGACTCGGGGTTCGCAGAGTTTCAAACCACAGTTGGATGGGACCGGTCGTGGCCACGATTTCTGCAAACCGCCGATCGATGTCCTCCGTCCGATATGCGATCACATGCGCTGCCCCGAGGCGCTGGCATTCGGTTGCTTTTTCCGCCGAGCCTGCCGTCGTTATCACCGTCGCACCTGCGGCCTTGGCCAGTTGCACGACAGCCGAACCGACACCGCCCGTGCCGCCGTTGACGAAAACCACTTCACCCGCCTTCAATCCGCCATGCAGGAAGAGTCCCAGATGCGCCGTGATTCCGACGAGTGCTCCTGCGGCGGCAGATTCGCTGGTGACTCCGTCGGGAATCGGATACAGCCACTGTTCGTCAATCGCACAGAATTCCGCAAACGTTCCCTGGCGACCCGACAATCCCTGGTTGCTGCCCCACACGCGATCGCCAGGCTTGAAACGTACTGCATTCGGGCCGACCGATTCGACAACACCCGCAATGTCGCAGCCGATGATGTAAGGATTCGGCAACACCGCCTTGACGATCCCCGCCCGGATATACGTGTCGATCGGATTGACGGCAACGGCTTCGGTTCGAACCAGAACCTGGCCCTTTTCGACGACAGGAACTGGCAGATCAATCCATTGAATAACGCCCGGAGTCCCCGTCGTCGTAATGGTTGCGGCTTTCATAGAAACATTCCCTGGCGAGCGGCATGCGTCAGCCTGCCGGTACATTGTGATTCGTAAGTATTCCTGATTTCAAGCGGCACATAGCAACACACACGCACATCGCAAACAGCGTCAGGATACTGACACATGCTCCCAGCATAAAACTTCCCGGTCGATACGTCCATGTGATCGTATGTTCGCCGGCAGCGACACGAACACTGCGACGAAATCCGCGAGACGTCATCGGAATCGAATCAACGCCGTCGATAGTCACGCGCCAGCCTGGATACATGAGTTCGCTCGTTGAAACAATCGCATCGGCAGTCAAGGCAACCCGAAATTCCTGCCGCGACGGACGTTGTTCAAGCCATGAGAGATTGTTCAACGAAGCAGCGGGCTCAGCAGTCACTCGACCAGTTGCCAACTTCAACCGATAGAGATAACACGCCGCATTTCCACGCGCCCAGACTCGATTTAAAAAACTGTCCGGTGCCGCGCGGACCAGTTCCAGTTGCGGAGAAAGTTTTGCAATCGCGTCCTGTGTCAAAACATGCGTCACAGCAAGCTCGCGCAGTCGATCGACATCCTCCGTTGACGGAAATTCGGAATCACCCGCTTTCATCTGCAGCGAATTCTGTTTGTCAAAGTATTCCGCTGGCCCCAGTCCGAGATACTGCGGCACGCAACTTACGCCAAACAGATCGCCCACGTTCGGTCCCGGAGCGAATAGCCTCCCGCCGGGTTGATCCGCAAACTCAGCGGCAACCCAACTGTCGTTCAAACCGGCGATTGGCGGCGGCGCCACAATCTGCGCATCGCACACCGGCGCGTCACCAGATGACAGGAGATCAGGCAACGTCAACCCGGCAATCAAAGCCGTGACCACATATCGCATCGCGCGAGATTTTCGTCGCAACAACACATCAAGCACCAGTCCGGCAATGATCGTGAAACCCATCGTGGTGATGATCGTATATCGAGCCGGTCCCATGAAAAATCCGAAACCCGGCAGATGTTTTGTCACCGGGACGAGCCACCCAAATGCATAGACGATTGCCACACCAGACAGGACAAGCCAGACTTTCCACCGCACCGTCCCCAGTCGCTGGCGCACCGGATACTGCATCAGACACAACACCAGCCCCAACGGTATCAGCCCGACGTACAGATGAGCTTCTACCTGATTCGTGCCGGAACCCGACATCAGGAATGGAAACTCCATCATCTTCTGCGACTGTACAATCTCCGGCGAATGCCAATACCACCAGCTGGCAACGAGTTGGCTCAAATACACCGGCGGCATGTGACCATAGGCCGGATCGAACGCCGAGTTGCTGCCATCGCGCTGACTCATTTGCCGCAGCTCAAGTGTCGGAATCAATTGCACTGCAGCCAGCAGAATGCCAACGGCAATGGCACCTGTGACAATTGCGCCTGCTTTGATTCGACCGAGCGACTCATTGTTGCCCGTGTCTCCGACGCGGGAAAGTCCTGCCACCAGCACCGCATAACCAAGGCAACACAACTGTGTGATGAACGCCAGCGTAAAATGGCCGGCCAGTAAGTGCAGTCCAAACGCCAGGCCCAACACACATCCGATCCCGCGACTCGGGCGGCTGATGAGTCGATCCGTCAACCACAGACAACACGGAAACCAGACGCCGCCAATGATGCTCCATTCCAGCGACAGCCTCGCCGGAAACCAGCCGTACACAAACACCATCGCCGCCAACAGTGCCGACGGATGACTCAACGACTGACACCGACAAAACCGCCATGCAAACACAAACGCCAGAGCGTAGTGCAGCAGGATGCTCACATTGTACGCCGTATTGATATCAGTCAGGCGATACAGAACCTGATTCGTCGGATAAAAAACTCCGGCCTGGCTTTCCGCATGCAGCGGATACCCGAGCGACGTCCGATCATGCCACAGCGGCAACTCACCATGCGCGAAGGCGTCAGCCAGCACTTGCTTTTGAGGAAAGAAATACGGATACGTATCGCCTCCGACAATCCCGCCGCCCATCAACAATTGGCGCCAGACACCCAACGACAACGCGCAGCCGATCGCAATCGCGACGCACCAGTCTGGTCTGGTGACATGCCGAGCCGGCGTCACTTTGCGCTGTGCAGTGGCCTGTTGCTGGACGGCAGTGTGACTCATGTCACATCGGCATCAAAGACGCGGACCTTGTCCCACGATTCTTTGTGTTCGGCAATAAACTTCAGATGATCTTCAATCGCTTGATAGGCATCATGCGCAGCTCGGGAATCAAACACAATATTCAGGCAGACGTCAAAGGCGTGGTCGTTGACCGGTCGAGCGTACTCTTTTGCCAATGTACCGGCCGCAAAAAACTCCACGCCCGGATGGTTTTTCAGGTATTTATGACAGGCATCCACAAGCGCCTGCACATTGGCCGGCGAAGAATCCTTTAATTTGAAGAACACCACATGAGACAATTTCTGACCAGTTGCCACGGGAAACCTTTTCAGTGCATTGATTATAAAGACGTCAGCAGATTCAGACGCGATCCGCCGCCAGCCGTCCAGTATGACACCTAACCCCGCCGCTTCAACCGTTAAGCCCGGCAATCAGCTCCAGCCACATTCGGCAGGAGATGATGCGCATGAAAACACGCAAGGCGAGCGGCTGGGCGTCAGCCCTCCGTGTCGGCCACACTCTTGAATCGACCGCCAATTTCAAAACTCACTTTGACCCGTGTCCGATCTCGGTGCCCGCCGACCTTGAGAAGTGCGAGCAATTCACCAGGAATCGACCAAAGGGCTCTGACATCTACACGTCATCCGGTGATCAACATTGCCAATTCCGATCACGTGGCCGCGTGCCTCTGCTCAGCAAACGTTAAGAGTATTGTATTTCGTGAGAAGAATTCAGCAGACGAGATTATCAGGATGCGAACTTGTCGGCCCGTTGGCCCTGTGAGGTTGTTCGCCGATTGCCGCGACGCGGCACAATGTGAGAGCCTGGGGCATCGCCCCAGGAATCGGTTCATCTCGAACACGAACGCCCTGAAGGGGCAGAATTGGGGGAGAGCCTCATCATTTCGCCCCGTTGGGGCTGTTTGTGTCTCGATTCATTTCTCCCAGGGCGATGCCCTGGGCTTTCGCATTTGGGGCCTTTGGCCCGGAACACATTCCGCGCCACAATGCCCTAAACTTTCGCGACCGCTCACCGCGAATGCGATTCAATTGGGTTGCGGGCGAAGCCCGCGCCAAGATTGACTGAACACCGAAAACTGAAAACTGGCCACTGCCGCCTTGCGGCAACATCGAGTTTGCGCTGTATCCAATCGAGGTCGAGGAAGGAACGTGGCACAGACACCCTCTGTTCGCAACCACTGACGGGATTTGAGCTTGTGAATGAGCAGGGAGAACAAGACGTCGTTTGAACTTTTTCTGGGGCCATTCCTGGCTTGGCCTGGAAACCGGCCCACTGGCAGCTCGCAAAGTCCTGCAACTCGTGACGAGACAAGCACTTTTAAGTCGGAATATCAGTCAAAGTGATGCACAATGCGGGTCATCGGCGAGAAGCCGGTTCTTCCCTCGAATCAGCCGAATCCGGCACAGGCGACAGGGATGCGCAGGGTGCGTGCCCACCGCCAGAACGCCCAACTTCGCGGCTCGAATGCGTTATTTCTTATCTCCCGAGCGCAGTTACGCAGTGACCGGGGTACAATCAGCCCGGATTCCCTTCGTCACTGAGCGCACAGTCATGTCCGACGTCACCAACATTCTGAGTAAGATCGAAGCGGGCGATCCGTCGGCGGCTGAGCAACTGTTGCCGCTGGTCTACGACGAATTGCGGAAGT
>CAZFDW010000243.1:0-9778 GCA_964517865.1 uncultured Chitinophaga sp. | reverse complement strand
GAAACTTGTAACTTTTTCTGGGTAAGGATGAGTCTGCCGGAAAGGACTTTCGCCGAAGGGCGAACCGCCATGGGTCGCACATCAGATCCACGTCGCCGCCTGGCTGTCCTTTCGACCGCGAATCATCGCTGGTCGCGGCGTGGCCGCGAAGTCCTGGTCGGCAAGCAGGACCTACGGAAATCGGCGCCCGCCCCCGTTCTTCTCCTGAAACACAGAAACCGTTACTTTCGACGCTGGCCCATGTTAGAATGCCGCTGGCAACGCGAATCGAGATGATCGGCGTTTCGGCTGCGCAGAACGGTTCACGGTCTTGAACGGAGAGTATCGCAGATGAAGACAGAGGACGTCTCAAAAAAAACGGCTCAGACAATACCTGCTCCCCGAAAATCGCAATTCTGGAAGCGGCGTGGCGTCGTCGCAACATCGATCATCCTTTCCATACTGAGTGCCGGTGTCTGTGCGACACCGATGGTTCTGACCGCAACGGCCGTGCGAAACAGCCTGCTGAATTCAGCAATTGACAACGAAGAATTGGCGGCCACGGCGGAATCGGCCACGGGTGGATGGTTTGCTCCGCTGGTTTTCCATGACGTCTGCATTGCGGATGCAGACGGACACCTCGTGTGGATCGTGCAGGAGATCCGCACAGCAAAGGGTCTGCTGTCCTTTATCACAGACCCGGTTCATATTGGTGAAATCCGGCTGGTGAAATCGTCCCTTAAAGTGCGGCTGAATGCCGATGGCCAGTGGCCCTTGAAGAGCAAGGTTAAGCCTTCGAAGTCCGAATTGTCGTTTCGCATCGAAAACGGTTCTCTGGAGCTCAGCGTTCCCTGGCGCGCGATCCCGATTGTGGATCTGAGCCAAATGACAATCACGGGCGATATCGGCCCGGACGTCAATGGTCATCGAATGCTCAACATCGATCCTGTCCAGGTATTGAACCACGAAGTGCTTTCCGAATCGCACACGCAGCAGAACCTGGCGTTGATCGCGCCGGTGCTGTCACAGGCAACAGAATTGTCCGGAAGTGCGTCGGTCTGGCTGGATGAGATACATATTTTGCTCGACGAGAATCCTGCATCAAATGTGGATTCAGGCGAGATCTCAGGCACGGAACGCGGGGAAAGCGAAAGCAAGAACAAAAACTTCCCGATTCATGGTCGCACGGAATTTCATATTCTCGAAGCTCGACTGAAGGAACCCTGGACCCGGCAACTGACAGCACTGATCGGGCAGGTGAGCGGCACGTCGCTGCCTGACCAGATTCAGGTCCTCAAGGATTCGACAGTTGAGTTTTCTGTCTCAAAAGACGGCATCGCACATGAAAGTCTGGTGTTCCTGCTGCCGCAGCTCTCTCAGGATCTGACAATTACGTCGTCCGGCATCGTCCGACTGGATGAATCGCTGGATCTGTTACTCACGCTGAATGTGCCAAAAATCGTGCCAGCCGGACGTCCGTTCCTGGTGCTGTTGTCGCAGCTGTCGGAGACACCGATCCAGTTGCGCGTGGTGGGAACTGTTTCCGAACCAAAGCTGCAGTTGCCGGAAGGCGTGAATCTGCTCGGCGAACTGACCAAACGCATAGCTCCGGCACAGTACACAGAGGAACCGCCGTCGCTGCCATCGGCCGTCATTGACCTCATCCAGAATACAGGAAGCCAGGATCGAGAACAGGTGAAACAGGATTTGCCCGGCAGCATTCTGAATCTCATCCGCGCAGTGGACGAACAGACAAAGGAGAAGCGTGCGGAACGCAAATCCCGTCAAAAGTAGATTCTGGACGGCAGCGATTACGCGCAGAAGTTGCCACAATTTCGAGGTCGGACGACATCGGCAGATCGCTCAGTTTACATAAGTGATTTGTAGGAAATGACTTATGAATCAACCCTGTTCGTCAGGTTCGTCTTGACCGAACCCCCGTTTTTTCCGTAAAACTCGACTTGCTGCTCGCGCAAGAGACGTTCATTTGTCTGGCGACGTGCGGCAGGTCATCTGGAAAATCAGGAAATCCGGCACGAAACACTCAGATTCGATCGATTTCATTCTCGCGGATTTTCCAGCGACCATCCCTTCCAAATCTCCCCGTACATTCCTCTCGCTCCAGCGCAGGCAAAGCCGTTTCTGCGGATCGCCTGCGTTCGAAACGCACACGAATTTCAGACATTACCGAAACCTGACATCAGATTCAGAAGGCGATATCGCCGCATGAAGTGATGCAGGCCCTCGTTGATTTTTTTGATTCGCGTCAAACAAGTTGTGATCCATGCTTCGAAGTCACTCCGATCGCAGGAATACGATTTCAGAACCACTGCCCTGTGCAGGGAACGCTGGATGTTTGCGCGAATTGACTGCAAGGTGTTTCTACGGGGGTCGGGTGGTGGGACTACTGGCGATCATCTGCCTGTCGCTGACCGGGTGTCATGGGGCGAATCACTATTACGCTGAGAACTCAGTCTTTGGCACGAAATTACCGGCCAGTATGCGGTTGGTTGCGCGACCAAAGACTCACAGTGTCGATATGACTCGTCTGGCGGGGGGTGCGAGTGACAGTGACACAATCAATACTGGTGATGTTCTGGAAGTCAAGATCGCAGCCGGGCTGAGCGAAGATGATCAGGCAACGATGGGGGCTCGCGTGTCGGACGACGGCACGATCAGTCTCCCGGAAATTGGTTCAGTGAATGTCGCCGGGATTGAACCTTCCGGAGCCGAATCATTGATCCGCGCGGCAGCCATCAGCAAAGGATTGTATATCAACAACCCATCTGTGACGGTTCGGTTTACGGATCGCCGAATGAATAGGGTGCGCGTATTAGGAGCTGTAAAATCACCGGGAACCTACCCGCTGCCGCCGAATTCAAGCGATGTTGTTTCCGCTCTGGCAGCCGCTGAAGGATTGGCCGATGACGCCGGGCAGACAATAGAAGTGCGAAATCCGGTCACTCGCACACATGGGGAACGCCCGGCAATTGCTGGTGATCCCACACAGCCGTATTCCAATGTCAGCAGTTCGACGAGTGAGACTGCGACGAGCAATGGCGGGATGAATTCCTATACAATCGACCTGATTTCTGCGGCGAAAGCTGGCGATGGTCATTACAACGTCGCAGACGGCGGCGTGATCATGGTTGAGAAACTTGACCCGGAAACGATCAATGTTCAAGGACTGGTGAAGATCCCGAATCGTTATGAAATCCCGGTTGGTGAGGATCTGTATCTGTTAGATGCGATTGCACTCGCAGGCGGCATCTCAAATCAGCTTGCGAACAAGATCTATGTGAAACGCAAACCGGTTGAGGGGCGGAATCCGACGGTGATAGAAGTCAGTTATCGTGCCGCAACACACAGCACCGATTCTAACGTACTGCTGGGGCCGGGTGATGTGATTAAAGTGGCACACACGCCGGCAACTGTCGTGATGGAAGTCCTGAACATCATTCGATTTGGCATCAACGGTTCAACAAGGGTTTTCTAGTGCTTTGTCAGGCTTAAAAAAGGGCTTTAGAAAAGGGGTCAGGAACCAATAGCCAAATGGCCCGGAGGGTGCTCCGCACTATTGGTTCCTGGGCTCTAAAAAAGGGGTCAGGAACCAATAGCCAAATGGCCCAGAGGGTGCTCCGCACTATTGGTTCCTGACCCCTTTTTTAGAGCCCGTCTGATGAGTTGAAAACGGCAGGGAGGCCGTACGAAATGTCGAGTCCGGAAAATCACATTCCTGGAACGCAGGAATACGGGCAGAATACAGCCGCATCAACTTTGCACCTGATGTTCCGTTTTCTGCGCACCGTGCGGCTGCGAAGCGGAATTCTCGTTGCGACACTCGCGATATCCTGCATCGCGGGGGCGGCGTATTTCATTACAGCTCAGAGAATCTATCAGTCGAATGCATCGCTGTACATTGTCCGCAAGGGTGGAAACGTCACGGAAGAAACGCAGACCAGCGGCAGCAGTCCCAACAGCGACATGCCGACCTTCATCGAGTTGATGTCGCGCGATGAAGTGATTGTTGGTGCGCTCAAGCGCCTGCCGAAAAACGCCCGAGTCGATCTTGCAGGTTCTCCGGAAGGCCAATGGGTACGGACCATCAAGGACAACCTTTCGGTCTCTTGTGCTTTCAGCACCACCGTCCTGGACCTGAGTTATCAGTCCAAAGACCCCAGAGCCGCACAGGCCGTCCTGAAGGCGATGTTGGCTGCGTATGTCGAGTTTCTGGATTCCACGCACAACGGATCGTCGGAAGAAAGTATTCGAAAGCTGAAAGACCAACTGAAGGACGATAACGAACGGCTCACGCAGGCGGAAACGGAACGATTGAGGCTGCGGAATTCGGCACCGGAACTTGTAGAAACCGGCGACAAGGATTCCGGGCTGAGTATCGTGTCGGAGACCATTCGGCTGCTGAACATTGATTATTCTGCGGCGCGCCGCGTGTCTGAGCAGTCGCGCACACAGTACGATGGGCTGCAGAAGGCAATCGCGAACGGTGAAGACATTCTGCAGTTCGCCAATAAAACGCTCGACACCGCCGGACGCCAGTTGATTGACCAGTCAATGGGCCTGGGATCTCAGGATACGTTTCTGATTCAGCGCATCAATCAGGAGCTGCTCGATCTGGAAAGCCGACTCAGAGATGCGAGCACACGTTATGGAGAAAATCATTCCAAAATGATTGCACTTAAGGAAAACATTCAGCTCAAGAAGCGGTATCTGCTGGACTATCCTCGACAGCAGCAGCAGGAAATGATGCGGCTCGCAAAAACTGAACTCGCTCCGCGAATGGTCCAGTATCTCCGACAGCAAATGGACTCCAATCAGCAGAATGAACAGGCCATCTATCAGCAGCTTGAGAGCGAAAAAAACAAGGCGCAACGACTGGGTCAGATTATCGCGGACCTTGAAAGAAATCAACGTGAAATTCTGCGGCTGAGTGAACGGATCCAGGAGTATCAGAATCAGGTCGATGGGATCGGAATCAATAAGGACAAGATGGTGATTACGAGTGTTCCCCGGAAGC
This sequence comes from uncultured Chitinophaga sp., assembly GCA_964517865.1. GTDB lineage: Bacteria > Planctomycetota > Planctomycetia > Planctomycetales > Planctomycetaceae > SXXK01. Next base: position 4,764 of record CAZFDW010000243.1, on the reverse strand, counting down.
CGACCCTTTCAACTCGCCCCGTGAACCCTCGACTTGCGATCACGGGAATGCTGTCGCTGCTTCTTGGGTCTGTTGCCGGTCTGGGCATCATCTGGGTTCTGGATATCATGGACGACCGCTTCCGAACTCCGGAAGAACTCAAGCTGCAGCTTGATACGCAGGTGTTGTCAATGATTCCACGCATGGAAGAATTACAGGGCGAAGGTTTTGCAGCTGTGATGTGCCATTCCAAACCACATTCGAAGGAAGTCGAAGCATTTCGAGCCCTCCGCACGAGCATTGAGTTTTCACCGCAGGATACGAATCGTCTGGTCTGCACGAGTACCGAACCAGGCGACGGCAAGACCACGGTCTCTTCCAATCTGGCAGTCGCTTTCGCGCAGTCGGGAAAACGCACGCTGATCATTGATGCAGATATGCGGCGTCCAGGACTCTCAACTCTGCTCGGCATGCGCGACGACACCGGGTTGTCAAAAATCCTGCGTGACAGCGATGAACTGGAAGTGTCCATCGAACGCAATCTGCGTAAATCGGACGTCAAGGGTCTGGATGTGATCTCCTGCGGACCGCGCCCCGTGAATCCGGCAGAATTACTCTCGTCTGAGCGGTTTTCGAACATGCTGGCATGGGCAGAAACGAAGTACGATCAGATTATCGTGGATGCTCCGCCGGTCCTGGCCGTGAGTGATCCGGCGATCGTCGGTCGTCTGGTCGATGCCGTGATTCTTGTCGTGCGGCCTGACAAAGACCGCCGCCGCATGGTGATTCGGGCGACGGAGACGCTGCAGACTCTGGGATGTACGCTGCTGGGCGTTGTCATCAACCATCTGACGACTGTTGACACCGATGGCTATGGCTACGGTTACGGCTATGGTTACGGCTATGGCCACGAAAACCAACATGAGGAACAGTCTGAACACGACGTTGCCAGCGGCCTGTCGGCTCTGGCTTCCGGGAAAAGCCGTGAGGCGGATCTGCGGGAAAGGAATCGCGCTGCGTAGTTAAGGGCTGGGGTGTCGTTATGCAGGTTGAACATTCACATCCGTCGTACGCATTTTGTCTTAATCCTACTCTTAATCCTAATCGCAGCTCGCGCGACTTGGCATCTCAGCAGGCGCAGATGATTGCCTTTTCGCAAACCGATTGCCGGGCGGATTCACGAATTGCCGGGAATCTCATTGGCCCTCCTGGTCCAGGTCATGGACGAGAAATGAACAAAGCCCCGACGGGCAACGTCGTGAACGATTTTCATGAGGGTAAATTGCTGAATTCGTGCCCCAACGGGGCAACATGTGAAAGCCTGGGGCAACGCCCCAGGTCATCGAACAGAAATCGACGAAGCCCCAACGGGGCGATATGTGACCGCATTCATTTCGCCCCGTTGGGGCTTTGAGAACTTATCGACCAATTCCTGGGGCGTTGCCCCAGGCTTTCACCTTTCGCCCCTTTGGGGCAAAAACACTTTGTTTTTCTGGTTTTTCTACACCTTCACTGGGCACCGCCAAGCCTACTCTGCAAACTCTCGATGCCTGATTAGGACGCATTTCAGAAGCCCACGCAAACCCGACAATTTGTGAATCCGCCCCCGATTGTTTTTTCACAAACTGATTGAGATTAGGATTAGGATTAGGCCTGTACACCAGCGAATTTCAGCTAACGTCAACGAACACCGGTAGCTGGCACCATGCCGCTCATTTGGATCTCTGTGATCACATATGTTTTCCACCTCTGCTCGCAAATCATCGCGAATTCCGCAACTCGTCCGCTTCAATGCCGGGTCGGAGTTGGCGTTTCTGCAGGGGCCGAAACTGCTGCTGTTGACGGATGCGATTCTCGTTGCGTTGATCGTGATCTTCCCATTCATCATGGGCGGTCGCGAGGCGTGGGGACATCGGATTCTGATCACACTGGCGCTGACGCTGGGCTGCGTCTGGAGTCTGCACAAAATTCGCACGGGCGGGCGCCTGGTCTTACTGGCCGTCGAACCTTTGATTGTCGCCGGTTTGCTGCTGGTCTGGTTTCAGACGGTTCCACTCGCTCCGGCCGTGCTCGCGCAGATCTCCCCGGAGTACGAACGGCTGCTTCCCGGATGGACGGCGACGCAACCGTCGTCCGCAGAAAATGCGGTACCAGATGCCTGGAAGACGACCAGCCTGATGCCCACGGAAACCCGGCATGCATTTCTGATGCTGCTGTCGTACGGAGTCATCGCGGTCGTCGTGGCACAGCGACTGGCGACGGAAGCGGATTGCCATCGCATGCTGAAACTGGTCGGAATCTCAGGGATTCTGATGACGGTATTTGCTGTCGTCCAACTGGCGACATCCAATGATCGTTTCTTCTGGTTCTATCGCCAGCCGTATACCGGCACACGCGAAATTCTGAAGGGTGCGTTCACCAATCGGAATCACTTCGCACAGTTTCTTGCCCTTTCGATCGGGCCGTTGGTCTGGTGGATGCTGGGACAGCCTCGAGACTGCAACAGCGGAGTTCGACAACAGAAAGGACTTGGGCCGGCGAAGGCGAATCATTCACGCTTCGACAACATCGTCGATATGAACATGCTGCTCATGGTCTGCGCGGTGGGTGGCGTGGTCGTATCGATCATGCTGTCGCTGTCCCGCGGAGGCATGGTGGCTGCGGCTTTGGCGAGCTCCGTGAGTCTGGCAGGACTATGGAAAAGTGGTCGCGTCGGTGCGTCGCTGGCCGTCGTGATTGTCGGGGTCGGTGGAATTGCGATCGCCGGGATCATGGTCCTGGGACAGGGGAAAATTGAAGACCGCATCGATCAACTGGCCTCAGCCGACGCGGACAGGATCGATGGAACGAATGCGCGGCGGGCCATCTGGGCAGCGGACGTAGACGCCGTTAAGGAATTCCCGCTGCTGGGCTGCGGTGTCGGCAGTCATCGCTACGTCTACCCGGTGTATATGCGGGACTTCGTCGATTTTCGCGGAGTGATTTTTTCGCATGCTGAGAGTTCCTGGGTACATCTGGCGACCGAAACCGGTCTGGCAGGACTTGCCCTGGTTGCACTGGGAATGCTGTATATCGTCGGACGAATCCTGTGGCATATCCTGAAGCGTGCAGAAACTCAACGAGTCGCCGCGCTGGGGGCTGTCCTGGCGGGGTTGGTTGCGGGGCTGTTTCATGCCACCGTCGATTTTATCTGGTACGTGCCCGCGATTGTCGTGATCACGATCGTGCTGGGCGTCACCGGCCTGCGCCTGTGCAGCGGGTTCCGCCCTGAACTGGGAATTCCGTTTCCTCGGATTGGATGGATGATCGCAGGCGTGGGATGCCTGCTGATACTGTGTCGCGTACAACCGGACCTTGAACGACGTGTCGCCGGCGAATACTGGTGGAAGCAGTACAAGAATACCTCCAATGATCTGGAAACCAGTCGCAGATTGGCGACAGAGAATGCCGAACTGAACGATGAAGAAACAAACACGGAGACAGCTGATCTTCCCGACAAAAAGCCAACATCGTCCGACGTCGCAAGCTACAATGTACCCGAAAAAGTCGTGACCGACGACAGTGAACTTCAAGGGCTCTCGGCGCGCGTCAATCTGTTGCTGAAAGGTATCAAAGCGGATCCGCAGCATCTTGACTCAATGCATGAACTGTCATTGCTGAGTCTGAAAATGTTTCAGCTCCGGCAGCGACTCAGTGACAATCCGCTCAGCGAAATTCAGATTCGCGACGCCGCGCTTTCCAACTTCAAATCGACCGGTGAGATGCACGCCTGGCTGAAGAAAGCGTTCGGTCGAAACATCAAACTGCTGATGCTGTCCGATCAGATGGCGCGCCGCGCGCTGGCCCTGTGTCCGGTGAAGGGCGAAGCGTACATGATCCTGCTGCACACGGGTTTTCTGAGAGACGTGCGGGATACCGGACGACAGTCACTGATCAGTCAGACGATGCTGGTTGGCGGTAATGATCCTTATGTGCGTTACTTTGTCGGTGACTGTCTGCTCACAGAAGGTAAAGTGGATGCCGCACTGGAACAGTGGCAGTTCGTGTTTCATTCCAGTGCCGAGCATCGGCGTCAGGTCTGTCTGAATATATCACGACAGTTACCGGCAGATTTTGTGCTCAACGTCTTTAAGCCGTCCATTGATGAACTGGATGAAGTGCTGACGGCGTTTCGCGAGCGCGGTCGGAAATCGGATATCGAAAAACTGCTGTATGTGATTGCTGAAGTCACGCAACCCGCCGCAGTGGCCGCAGGGTCTGAAGCTGCGTCCGCGCTGTCAGAGCAATCGCAGGACACCAGTCAGCGCGTGAATCTGCTGATGGCCGGTCATCAGGCAGCTCATGCGTTTGGACTTCTGGAACAGTCTGAAAACATGCTCCGCCTTGCCCTTGTCTGCGACGAAACCGCCTACTGGCCGCATCATGCCATGGGCCTGTTGCTGCTGAGTCAGGAACGCTACGCCGCAGCCGGTGAAATGCTGGAATGGTGCTTTGAGCAGAATCCAGGAGACACTCACGTCGAAGAAATCCTCGTGGAAACTCGCAGGCGGGCCCACCAAAAACGCACCCGCGTGCATTCTGCGTCCCATCAGGCACAAACGACTGAACGCCCGTAATTCAGCGGCGTTCACCTGCCTGTGCGAATTGCGTGACCGGTCAGGAGCCTGTGCAATCAGTGAGGCTGGCTGATGGCACGGTGCCCATGAATTCGTTGCAACATTGATGACTTCGTCGTTCGCATTCACACGCAATTGGCGTGCTCGTGCTCAGTGAAACGGTGCTCGT